>JAZUHY010000032.1:0-3163 GCA_045641985.1 Candidatus Cryptobacteroides sp. | reverse complement strand
CGCTATGTCAGTGCGGCGAACCTGAATGACCTAATCTGCACGCTGTCAAGTCTTTGCGTGAAGATTCTGCGCCGTGACATCTACAGAATGGGTTATCCGAAGTCGTTTACAATACTTGATGAGGAAGACCAGAAGGCATTGGCGAAGGAGGTTCTTGAGCAGTGCAACAAGGCGAAGGATAAAGTTAGCGTGCGCAATTTCCTTGACGAAATGGACGTCTTTAAGGGAATGGATAATCAGTCGTATATCCAAAAATACATGTTGACGACCTCCCCCGGCCCCTCCACAAGAGGGGAGAATGTAGATCCGAAGCTTGTCTATCTGCAGAAGCAGCTGAAGCTTCTTGCCCTTGACTTCAACGACATCGACTATTTCGCGCTTTATCTGCTTGATCGCTACAAGGAGGTTGCCGAGTATTGGCAGGACAAGATAAACTATATGATGGTGGATGAGGCTCAGGACTGCAACGGCTGCAACTGGGCTTTGATAGAAACGCTTGCTGAGAAACATCAGAATGTGTTCATCGTGGGTGATCCCGACCAGGCTATCTACGAATGGCGCGGCTCTCGTCCGGAGCTTTTCGTTGGTTTCAAGTATGACATTGACCTGAAGCTTGAAGAGAACTACCGTTCAACGCAGGATATTCTTGATGTGGCAAACTCGCTTATTCGCCACAATCAGAACCGCATAAAGAAAGACCTCTATGCGCACAACCGTTCGCAGTCATACCAGATTGTGCATTATCATGGTAAGTCGGACATAGACGAGGCGAAATGGATCGTGGCGCAGATAAAGCATGGAATAGACAAATGCAATGCGCGTCCTTCAGACTTTGCCATTCTTTACCGTGCAAGCTACATGTCGCGATTCATAGAACAAGAACTGATGAACGCGCAACTACCATACGTCATTTGGGGTGGCACGAGATTCTTCGACCGCAAGGAGATAAAGGATGCGCTGAGCTACTTGCGACTGGTAGCCACGGAAGATGATCTCTCTTTCCTTCGTGTCATCAATCTTCCGTCGCGAAAACTCGGAAAGGTGTTCGTTGCAAAAGTGAAGGAAGTGGCTGAAAATGAGGGAACTACATATTACCAAGCTTTGAAGCAGCACTGTCAGGATGTGCCGGAGCTATGTAAGATTGGTGCGATAGATTTCGTGACAAAGATAGAGGAATACAAGGCAATGGCTGATACAGTGTCAATATCCGACCTGCTTGACCATATTCTTCTGAATACCGGCTACAAGGATATGCTTCGCGACGACCGCGACGATGAGCGACTTCAGAACCTTGAAGAGCTCATGAACTCCATAAAACTCTATGAGGATAGCAACGTTGAAGAGCAGATTTCACTAAGCACTTACCTTCAGGACATTGCCCTCTATACGAACCTTGACCGCACGGAGAAAACTTCCGACAATGTTCGTCTGATGACTATCCATCAGTCGAAAGGATTGGAGTTTCCGTTCGTCTTTGTCGTAGGGCTGAGCGAGGGCATTTTCCCAAGCCTTAAGTCCATACAGCAGCGCAAGCTCATTGGTCTTGAAGAAGAACGAAGACTGATGTTCGTGGCCGTCACTCGTGCGGAGAAGTGTCTGTTTTTGACGGAGTCAGAGGGATATAACGTGAACAATAAGACGAAGAAATTCCCGTCGCGTTTCCTCACAGAGATAAAGCGAAACCTCTTCATCACAGACGGCAAGATGGACCAATATCTCTGGGACGGAACCCTTCGCATCGTTGCTTCCGAATTCAATGAGGTGGAAGAACCCGACGATAGCCTTAAGCCAGGCGACAAGGTTTGGCACAAATACTTCGGCAATGGCGTGATCGTGGAAGTAGTAAACACCGACTCGTACAAGGTGATGTTCGAAGGCTACAAGGAGCGCGTCATCCGCAATGGTTTGGAGAAGAAGGGATGACAACGGTCAGCATATTTCCATAACAGCAAAAAGCGCAGGACGGAATTCCGCCTTGCGCTTTTTTTATCCACAAAGGACTATTTGGGTTTATAATACAGTGATGCTTTGGAGGGCAAACTTGAGGAGCAGTTGCTTGCGGCCAACTTGGTCGAATTCAACAGTTGCTTTCTCGTTGTCGCCAGTGCCTTCTATGTTTATCACCTTGCCACGGCCGAAGCGTGAGTGGGAGATGATGGTGCCGATGGAGAGGTTGCCGCGAGATGATGTGGACTTTGACGTTGACTCTGACGCTGACATTGATTGCGGCTCGGAAATCCTCGCCCTACTAGGCTGTGAAGACGTTGATGATACCCGGCGGAAGTTTGAAGGCGGCTGTATTGATGCTGTTTGGCGGCTCGGAAATCCTCGCCCTACATCAGAAGGCGACGATGATGAAGAACGTGAATAACTGCCATATCCTGGTTGGCTGCCGAAAAGGGATTCTTGTCTCGATGCTGATTGGCGGCTCGGAAATCCTCGCCCTACATCTGATGATCGTGACGTTGACATTGACGCTGTCCTTGACGTTGACATTGACGTTGGCAACTGCAGGAGGCTTGGGTTTATGTCCTTAAGGAAGCGGCTGCTTGGGTTGCTTTGCCATTGTCCGTAAAGATAACGGCTTTCGGCGTATGAGAGGAAGCACATCTTCTTTGCGCGAGTGATGGCTACATAGAGCAATCGGCGCTCTTCTTCCAATGCTCGCTGACTTTCAACGCTGCGAGGAGAAGGGAAGATCTCTTCTTCAAGTCCTACGATGAACACGCAATCGAACTCCAAGCCCTTTGCTGCGTGCATGGTCATCATAGTCACTTTCGGCGTTTGATCGTCCTTTGCATCCACGGACTCCTGGTCGGTTTGGAGGGCTGCCTGCTGGAGGAAATCGGCTATCGTAATCTGATCCTGATTGCCTTCTTCAGTCTGAGTATCAACAAATTCCTGAAGGCTGCTGTAGAACTCCTGGAGGTTTTCCACGCGAGCTTCTCCTTCCGGCGATTTGTCGCTGTAGAGGTCTTCGCCAATCTTTGACTCCTGGATGATGTGACGGCCGAGAGTAGCTGCGTCAACATCATAAATCTTTGTGCGGAAACCTTCTATCAAGGCAACGAAAGCATCAAGCTTTGCTCGTGTTCCTTTATTTATATCTACGGGATAAGCCACAGGGTTCGTGAGCAAATCCCACATGCTCTTTCCATAGACA
>JAZUHY010000031.1:0-7943 GCA_045641985.1 Candidatus Cryptobacteroides sp. | reverse complement strand
AATAATGAAGGAAGTCTTCAAGAATTTTGGTCTCAAGTTCGGAGGATGTTGACATATGCGGAGATATTCTTACTCCACAAATGTACCCCGATTACGCTATATCTTCAAATTTTTATACACGGACTCTTGGCATTGAGCCAGAAAAAGCCGGAAATAAACTATCTTTGGAGTGCTATGCGTAGAATTGTTTTGCTTTTCGCCCTCGCCGCAGTGTCGTGCAGTACTATCAGAGTGGCCACCTTCAACAATCAGATTGGTTTCCCGAACGAAAAGAACGAGGCGGCCAAATGGTCGAACCGCGCCCCGCTGGTGCAGCAACTGCTCCTGGAGGAGAATTTCGACATAGTGGGAATGCAGGAACCTATGTGGTACCAGTGCAAGGAAACGGAGGCTTTCCTTCCCGGATACGGCTGGGTAGGGCGCAGCGTCTATGGTCCGGTTGAAGACGGCCCCTATCATTACAACCCCATCTTCTACAAAAAAGACAAGTTCGAACTCCTCGACTGGGGTGGTTTCTGGTTCTCCGACACTCCGGACGTGCCCGGCTCGATGAGTTGGGGCAACACCACCCCCAGAATGTGCACCTGGGCCCGTTTCAAAGAGAAGAAAACGGGCAGGGAATTCTTCCACTTCAATATGCATTACGACCACAGGGCCACTGAAGCAATGATAAACAGCTCCAAACTGATGCTGACCAAGCTGGAAGAGATTGCGGGAGGCAAACCGGCGTTCTTCACGGGAGACTACAACGGCTATGACGGCAGCGAAGCCTACAGGATTCTGGCGGAATCAGGCAAGCTGATTGACAGTTACACCATTGCAGACAAGACTGAAGGGCTGAACATTGCTTCCTGGAACAACTACAAGCCCATCTGGCACACGGAGGGGATGCACAATCTGGATCACCTCTTCGTCACTCCCGGCACAAAAGTGAAATCCTGGCGGCTCATCACCACCACCTATGACGGGAAGTACGCTTCAGACCACTTCCCCATAGTCATCGAATGGAGGTTTTAGGCTGTCAAGTTGCCTGTATTGTCCCTCCGGGGGCACATTAACCCTATTTCCAAGTGCCCCCGGAGGGACAACACAGGCAACTATAAACGAGCTATTTGATTTTTGAATTGTAGTGGGTTGCAACCTTGCCGGCGGCGATGCGCTGCAATTTCTTGGCAAGAATCTTCTTGCGGATGGGCGCGACCAAATCGGTAAACAACACCCCGTCCAGATGGCTGAACTCGTGCAGAATCATCCTGGCGGCGAACTTGTCGAACTCCTCTGTCTTCTTCTCAAGATTCTCGTCGTAGTACTCGACCTTAATCTTCTCCGGGCGCACCACATCGGCATAAATCCCAGGGACGCTCAGGCAACCCTCGTTATATTCGCATTGAGTTTCACTTGTCTCAACGACCACGGGATTCACAAAAGTCCTCCTGAAACCCTTGAGATAGGGATAGACGTCGGTCATCACATTCCCGTCAACCACCGCGACACGCCTGCTAACGCCAATCTGCGGAGCCGCCAGGCCACAGCCTTCCGACACGGCAAGCGTCTCCCACAAATCCTTCACCAGTCCGGTGACAAATTCCTTATCATTCAAATCAACAGGCTCCGCAACGCGCTTGAGAACATCGGAACCGTACAAATAAATAGGCTGTATCATTTCTTTTTATCCAAATAACCCTGAAGTATTATCGCCGCGCTTATCTTGTCAACCTGATTCTTGTCGCGCCTGTCGCTCTTCTTCATGCCTCCGTCTATCATAGCCCTGTGAGCCAGCACGGAAGTGAATCTCTCGTCTTCGAGAGCCACGTGAACCTCCGGGAAGGCCTTCTGCAACTTTTTCAGGAAAACATCGACGTCTGCGGCCGCCTCGGCATGGGAGCCGTCAAGATTGAGGGGATATCCCACAACAAATTTCACTATCTCCTCCCTTTCGGCAAGATTTTTAAGATAATCTATTATCTTTGTAGCAGGGACTGTTTCGAGAGGAGACGCGAATATGCCCAGCGGGTCGCTCTGTGCGACACCCACCCGGGCTTTTCCGTAATCTATTCCTACAGTTCGCTGCATCCGTACAAAATTAAGCATTTTATGGGAAAAACATCCGCCGAAAGCAACAAATTCTACCGGCTGACTCTTTTGGAGGACAGTTCGCACAAGAAAATCAGGACAATCCGTTTTTCCAAGGCGGGATTCATCGTCACTGCAGTGACCGCCACTGTCATAATGATGGTGCTCATATTCTGCCTCATTGCCTTCACCCCCATCCGCACGGCGATTCCGGGTTATCCCGACGGGCGGACAAAGAAACAGGCCGTCGAGAATGCCATCAAGATTGACTCCCTCGAAAACATAATCGTCAGATGGGAACTGTACTCGGAAAATCTTTCCAGGGTTCTGGCCGGTGACAAGACCATCAGTCTGGACAGCATCGTCAGGGGCAACAGCACCAAATTCATCAAGAACGTCAGCAAGGAGGTCATAGAGAAACAGGATTCCCTGCTCCGCAAGCAGGTTGAGGGGAAATGAAAAAGCGAAGGATAGCCATACTTGGTTCCACCGGTTCCATCGGCACCCAGACTCTTGACGTCATAAGGCAGCACCGCGACCTTTTCGAGGTCGAAATGATTTCGGCCAACAACAGCGTCGACCTGCTTGTGGCTCAGGCAAGGGAGTTCGAAGTGAACAATGTCGTCATTTGCAACGAGAGCAGATATCAGGCCGTGGCCGATGCCCTCAAGGACAGCGACAGCAAGGTATGGACAGGCTTCAGCAGCCTCTGCAGCCTTGTCAAAAGCGACAGCGTTGACATAGTCGTGGGGGCGATGGTAGGATTCAGCGGCCTCAAGCCCACATTGGCCGCACTGGAAGCGGGAAAGATTGTAGCCCTGGCCAACAAGGAGACACTCGTGGCGGCCGGCAGCATCGTAACCGGAGTTATGAGGGACAACGACGCCGTCATCCTCCCCGTGGATTCGGAGCATTCCGCCATATTCCAGTGCCTTCTTGCCGCACAGGGCAATACGGTTGAGAAAATCCACCTGACAGCATCGGGTGGTCCTTTCCGCATCTGGACCAGGGAAGAGATTGCCGCCGCCACTGCCGCACAAGCACTCAAACACCCCAATTGGAATATGGGGGCCAAGGTCACCGTCGATTCGGCCTCAATGATGAACAAGGGCTTCGAGGTGATTGAAGCCCGCTGGCTGTTCGACATCGCGCCGTCACAAATCGAAGTGGTCGTCCACCCCGAATCCGTCATCCACTCGATGGTGGAGTTTGTGGACGGTGCCGTGATTGCACAGCTCGGTTGCCCGGATATGAGGCAGCCGATAGGGTTCGCGCTGAACTTCCCGCAGCGCATCACAGTCGGCAACAGGAAAATCGACTGGAGCACTCTCCACTCACTCTCCTTCGAGAAGCCGGACCCGGACAGATTCCCCTGCCTGCGCCTGGCTTACGAGGCCATAGAACGCGGAGGCAATGCGCCCTGCGCGTTGAATGCCGCCAACGAGGTTGCGGTGGCCGCATACCTCAAAGGTCTCATATCATTCTACGACATAGCCCGAATCAACGAGAAATGCCTTGCAGGCCTGAATTTTGCAGCGAATCCCTCGTTGGACGACATTTTTGAAACGAATCTTGAAGTGGCCGCAATAGCGAATGGTTACATTGATTAAGACACTGCAGGTCATACTTGCCCTTTCTCTGCTCATCTTCATACACGAGCTGGGACATTTCCTGTGGGCGAGAATCTTCAGAATCAAGGTGGAGAAATTCTATCTTTTCTTCGACATAGGCGGCAAGGCGCTCTTCCGCTTCAGGAAAGGAGAGACGGAATTCGGCATAGGATGGCTCCCGCTTGGAGGTTACTGCAAGATTGCGGGGATGATTGACGAGTCTCTGGACACCGAAGCCCTGAAGAATGAGCCTGCACCGGATGAGTTCCGCACACGGCCGGCGTTCCAGCGTTTTATGGTGATGGCCGGAGGCGTCCTCAACAATTTCATATTCGCCATCCTCGCATACATAGCCATTATGGGCATCTGGGGACAGAGTTATCTGTCCAACAGGGATGCGCAGATATATGTAAGCGATCTGGCATACGAAATGGGATTCCGCACAGGAGACAGGATTTTGAGCCTCGACGGCTACGTGCCGGAGAATTTCGGAATGATTCAGGCCGACATTGCCAGAAGAGGCGTCCACAAAGTCTCCGTGCTGCGCGACGGCGACACCGTCAACGTTTACATAGACCATTCAATGATAAGCGAGGTGCTGAACTCGGGACCGATGTTCGACCTCGCCGTTCCCTTTGTGATAGACTCCCTGCAGGCCGAAGGCCCGAACCCCGGCGCAGGACTTGCCCACGGTGACAGAGTCATAGCATTCAACGGCATCCCCTTCGGCTTTCTTCAGGACGCCAGGCCCATTCTCGACAACCTCCGCGGGCAGATAATCACATCAACGGCAGTGCGCGGAGCAGACACTCTTGACGTGCCTGTACAGGTTGACACGGCAGGGCGAATCGGCGTATCCATAGTGATTCCGGGCATAGAGACCAGAAGATACAATCTGGCGGAGGCGGTTCCGGCAGGACTCCGGCTCACCTGGGACACCGTTTCCGGATATCTGAAGGACCTGAAGCTCCTGGTCACTCCATCATCCGGAGCATACAAGTCGGTGGGCAGCTTCATAGCAATAGGACAGGCATTCCCCTCCGCGTGGGACTGGTACCGGTTCGTGTACATTCTCGCCCTGCTTTCCATTATGCTGGGAGTAATGAATCTGATACCTATCCCGGGACTTGACGGAGGTCACATCCTTTTCATCATATACGAAATGATTACCGGCCACAAACCGGGCGAACGCTTCCTGTACGTCGCGCAACTCATAGGAATGGCCCTGCTCGTCGCTCTTATGCTTCTGGCTTTCGGCAACGATATCGGACGATTAATTCACTGAATATGAAAAAGACTGTATTGATTTTGCTTGCAATTCTTCCCCTGGCAGCCTGCAAGGGCGGGCACAAAACCCTGCTTCCAAGTGTGAGCGGCAAGGCCGGAGAGGTGATTGTGGTTATGGACAAGGACAACTGGGAAGGCAATCTCGGGGCGGAGGCCAGGGAACTGCTGGCCTGCGACTGCCCCTTCCTGCCACAAGTCGAACCTCTGTACTCGCTGGTCAGCGTGACTCCCGGAGGATTCGCAGACCTCTTCAAGGTTCACAGGAACATTGTACTCTTCGACATCTCCGCCGACAAGGAAAAGGGAGAAATAAGCTTTCTGCAGGACATCTGGGCCTCCCCCCAGTGTGTCATCAACCTGACCGCTCCTGATGCGGAGTCGGCAATAGAGACACTGAAAGCGAACGGAAAAAATGTGGTGAACGCCATAGAACAGGCCGAAAGAGACCGCGTCATACGCAACTCCATCAAGTATGAGGCACGGGAAATCGCACCTCAGGTGGCCGCGGTTTTCGGAGGCTCGCCACATTTCCCCAGCGGATACAAACTCAAGAAGAAAACCGACAATTTCGTGTGGATTGCGGACGAGAAGCAATATACCATACAGGGAGTGCTGATTTACAGTTATCCCGCAAAGCTTGCCGAAGAGTTCACTCTCGCCAAGATTATCTCGCACAGGAATGCCATACTCAAGGAGAATGTTCCCGGGATGTTCGACGGCACCTATATGACCACAAGCACCGCCGTGCAGCCGGAACTCGAATATCTGCGCTACAGAGGGCGCGACCTGACCCAGACCCGCGGATATTGGGAGGTCGAAAACGACTATATGGGAGGACCTTTCGTTTCCCACTCCTTCTACTCCCCCGACGGAATGGACATCATCGTTGCCGAAGCCTTCGTGTATGCTCCCAAGTATGACAAACGCCAATACCTGCGTCAGGTGGAATCTATTCTGTATTCCTGGGAATGGTCAGAAAAAAAGACTGAAAATTAATTTTGCATTATCACAAAAATTATCTACCTTTGCAATCCTTTTGGTGGGTTCGTATAACGGCTAGTACTCAAGATTTTCATTCTTGCAATAGGAGTTCGATTCTCCTACCCACTACGAAATATTAAAAATACTAACAATGGCAAATACATCTTCAGCTAAGAAGGCCGATCGCCAGAGCGAAAGGCACAGACTGCATAACAGGTATTATGCAAAAACTACGCGCAATGCCATCCGCGACATTCGCAACACCACAGACAAGGCAGCCGCAGAAAAACAGGCTCCCACAGTATTCTCAATGATTGACAAACTCGCCAAGATTGGCCTTATCCACAAGAACAAGGCAGCCAATCTCAAGAGCGGCATTCAGGTTTATATCAACAAGCTCGCTTAGGCGAGTTTGTTTTTTTCGAGAAGTAGCGCAGTTGGCTAGCGCACCACGTTCGGGACGTGGGGGTCGGGCGTTCGAGTCGCCTCTTCTCGACAAAATGGAAGGTCTGCGATACGCAGACCTTCCATTTTGTCAAGTAATCGCTGCTTTTGCAGCGATTACTGCTATTCTACCCCCGCTGCTACGCAGCTGCCCCCAGGGGCTATGCCGATTCCTCTACGTTCCATCGGGTGTCTTCGCTGCTTCAACTTTCTACAGAAAGTCTCGCTGACGCTCCGACACGGCGCTGAGGCGCCTTTTTTGTTTGAATTGCCGACGCTCGAAGGCAATAAGACATAAAGAAAAGATGACCTTTAAGTCTTGGACTTATTGGTCATCCCATTTTTTGTGGTTCGCGAAACGAACTAGAATCTGTCTTCTGAAGAGACTGTCAGTTTCTTGCGTCCGTGACGACGACGGGATGCAAGTACGCGACGGCCATTGGCTGTAGCCATACGCTCACGGAAACCGTGCTTGTTGACTCTCTTACGGTTTGAGGGTTGAAATGTCCTTTTCATATCTGAAGTTTTTTATATTTTTCGATTCGGGAGGGCAAAGATATTATTTTCTGACGTGAATCACAAATTTTTCTGAGAAATAATCGTCATCAAGCCAATCCCGGACAGGCCATACTGAAACGGAAGACGGATTGACACGGCAGCGGGAGCACATCGCGGAGATTTCCGCATTGACGTCCCCGCCCTTCAGATACAGAATTCCCTTGCGGAATTTCCCCTTCACCCAGGGATAAAAATTGTCCAGGCTCGTCACGGCCCTCGACACAATCCAGTCGAACTGTCCGGGCAACTCCTCCGCTCTGGCATTGACGCACTTCACGTTCTTCAAGCCCAAACCGTCAACCACGGCCTGCGCCACCTTCACCTTCTTCCCGATGGAATCGCACAGAGTGAACTCCGCCTCCGGCATCACCATAGCCAGCGGCACTCCCGGAAATCCTCCCCCGCATCCGACATCCAGAAACGTTTCCGGCAGACTGCCAGCCGGCAGACCGACCTCTCCGACATACCCATTAACGTACAGATACTGACAAATAGCCAGGGAATGAAGGATATGGTGCTCGAAGATATTATCGATATCCTTGCGCGAAATGACGTTGATTCTTTCGTTCCACTCTTTCCAGAGCCCGATAGCCCTTGCAAACTGTTCCTTTTCGAATGTCATAGCCTCGATTCCTCCAGAAGATTGCCGAATTCTTCGATATCCCTGCAGATGAGGGAAGGCGCAACGTCAGAGGACCGGACTATGTCCATCGTTGTTTCCCCGGAAAGGACCAGAACTCCCAGAGCTCCGGCATTGATACCCGTCTTCACGTCCGTGTATATCCTGTCCCCCACCATCGCCGCCTCAGATGGCTTTACACCCTTGCTTCCCAGCACCCCGTACAGAATGTCCGGATTCGGCTTGCCAATGAAGACGTCCGGTGCGCGACCGGTCGCACCCTCAAGGCATTTGCAGATGGACCCGCAATCCACAAGAATGGTTTCAAGGTCGGTAGGACAGACCCAGTCGGGATTGGTGGCGATATAGGG
>JAZUHY010000030.1:0-6589 GCA_045641985.1 Candidatus Cryptobacteroides sp. | reverse complement strand
GTGGCACACATCAGGAAGTTCGTCGATATCCCTGTGGTATGTGCCGGAAGGATGACCCCCGAGACCGCCTCCGAGGCTGTCGCTGAAGGAAAGATTGACGCTATGGGCGTAGCGCGCCAGTTCCTTGCCGATCCCGAGTGGGTCACCAAACTGATGAACGATGACATGGCATCCATACGTCCCTGCATCTGCTGCCACAATGCCTGCTTCAATATGGCGTCCTACAAGGGTGTGGGCAACGACCAGAGCCTGTCCGACAATATGGGTATGGCCCGCTGCGCCGTCAACCCCACCACGATGCAGTCCTGCAAATACAAGATCAGGCCGACAAAGCATCCCAAGCGTGTAGCCGTCATAGGCGCCGGCATCGGAGGAATGGAAACTGCAAGGGTTCTGGCGCTCAGGGGCCACAAACCAGTGATTTTCGAGAAATCGGACCGCGTGGGCGGCGTGTTCAACTATGCCGCCGCTCCCGACTTCAAGGAGAAGGACAGGGAGCTCATCAAGTGGTACGGGAAAGAAATGGCGGACCACAAGATAGAGATTCGTTTCAACACCGAGGTCAAGTCCGCCGACGAGCTCAAGGACTTCGACGAAATAGTCGTAGCCACAGGAGCGAAGGCCAACCGTCCCCGCATCAAGGGCATAGAGAAATCCATCGAGGCCTGCCAGTATCTTGGCGGTGCCGAAGTGGGACAGAAAGTCATAATCATCGGTGGAGGTCTTTCCGGTTGCGAGATTGCCTACGACCTCTACCGTCACGGCAAGACTCCCGTCATCGTGGAGATGAAGAACGACCTCATCGCCGTCAAGGGAGTGTGCCTTGCCAACAGCTCTTATCTGCGTGATTTCTTCGAACTCAACAAGGTTGAGGTCCATCTGGATACCAGGCTCAAGGAATTCACTGACGGGGGAGTTGTCGTGATTGACAAGGACGGGAAGGAATTTGAAATCAAGGGCGACAGCGTCATAACTTCTATGGGATATAGGCCCCAGCCTCTCTTTGAGGGCGGCTGCAAGGTCAAACTTGTCGGGGATTGTGACCACGTGGGCAACCTGCGCACCGCCATCTGGCGCGCCTGGGACGTGGCAATGAAAATATAGGAGGAAAGCATTATGGCATACGAATACAAGATGAAGCTCACTCAGGAGCAGAAAGACATCCTCGAAGGGAAACAGGGGGAAGTCAAGGCCAAGGTGATGGAGACCATCGTCAGGTATGGCGATATGTTCGAGGCCACCGAACTCGTAAAGGTGACCCACGGACAGGGGCATCTCGTCACGTCCTTCGGGCTGTCCCTTCTCAAGCCTGTTTACCGGACTATGGATGAACTCATCGGTGCGGGACTCAAGGTTGAGGAAGGTTTCACTATGGACCCGAGTCCGGTCGATTTCAAGAACGTCAAATGCAATCTTCTCGACAAGATACTGTTCTCCACCGTACTGTACGGTGCTCAGGGAAAGTATGAGAAACAGCTGAAGCAGCTCGGCCTCATCCGTGACGACGCATTCAGCTGCGCCTGCTACTTCGACGAGATGGGCAATATCCCGAAGAAGGGAGACACCCTGTCCTGGGCGGAATCCAGTGCCGTCAATTACGCCAATTCAGTGCTTGGAGCCCGTTGCAACCGCAATTCGGGAATGATAGACATCTTCGGCTCCATCGTGGGATTCGTACCCAAGTTCGGCCTCCTCACCGACGAGGGCCGGAAGGCGAAATGGAAGGTCATCGTCAATACCACGAAGAAACCCATTCCCCAGATTCTGGGCTCCGCCGTCGGAATCAAGGTGATGGAAGACGTTCCCTACGTTGTGGGACTTGACAAATGGATAGGAACAGAACTGACGGACGAGTGCAAGGCATACCTGAAGGACTTCGGCGCCGCCACCGCATCCAACGGAGCCGTAGGACTGTACCACATAGACAAGGTGACGCCCGAAGCGAAGGAACAGGGAGAGACCCTTCTTGCGGAAGGCTACAGGGAGTACGTCATCGATGACGCCGAACTCGAGCGCGTTTACAAGTCATATCCCGTGATGTGGAAAGACCCCGACAAGGAGGGGACCCTCGCATTCATCGGATGCCCCCACCTCTCCAGGGTTCAGTTGGAGGAATGGGCCGACAGAATAATTTCCGCTCTGGAAGCCAAAGGCAGGAAGAAGGTTGTCTGCCAGACCGTTCTCTGCACTGCTCCTCCGGTGAGGGAGGCATTCATGAAGACGGAAAGATATGCCCGTCTGATGGAGACCGGAGCCAGGTTGACAACCATCTGCCCGCTTATGTACACGTCAAATCCCCTCACAAAGAAGAGGAGGATAATGACCTGCTCCAACAAGCTGCGTACATATTCCATCGCAAGGTATTACAAGGATGACGAACTTCTCGACATCATAACAGGAAAGGAGGACTAAACTATGAAAGAATTCAAAGGACGCGTTATTAATGGCGGATACTACAAGGGCGAAGCCGTCGTGTCACATCAGGGAGTCAACACTCTCGCAACATTCCAGAGTTCGGCCCTCTCCCACGCCAGCAAGGTGATTGTAGCGGACCAGAACAACCCCGACATCTTCCAGAAGAACATTACGGGGAAGGCCCTGTGCCTGCCTCAGACCATTGGTTCCACCACCGGAGGAATGGTTCTCCAGGTAATCTGCTCGATGGGCATCAATCCGGCCTGTCTTCTCTTCTCGGAGCACATAGATTCACTCGCCGGAGCAGGAGTCATCCTGTCCGTCGTGTGGGAACACAGTAACCTGATTGCCATCGATCAGCTTGGACAGGAATTCCTGGACACGGTCAAGACCGGCGACATCATCGAGGTGTCCGAGGACGGAACGGTGAAGATACTATAGAGCAGCGGCCAGCAGGTCGATGTCTTCGTCTTCCGTGGCCCAGCTTGTCACGAAACGGTAAACGCTGCTTCCGTCCTGTCCCGGCTCCCATTTTTCGAAAAGAATGCCTTTCTCCATAAGGCCTGCGGCATAGCGGTCGTCAAGGATTACGAACTGCTGGTTGGTAGGGGAATCCATAGCCAGGGGGATATGTTTCTGCGCGAACAGCTCCCTGACTTTCATTGCCTGGGATATGGCGTGGCGGGAAATCCGGCAATAAAGGCCGTCCGTAAAGAGAGCGTCGAACTGCACTCCTACGGTACGGCTTTTTGCAAGCAGGGCGCCGCGTTGCTTGACAATCGTGAAGAAGTGCTCGGGAGCATTGCCCCGGGGGAAGACGACGGCCTCGCCGCATAGGGCTCCGACCTTCGTGCCGCCGATGTAGAAACAGTCGCAATGGGAGGACAGGAAGGGGAGTGTGACGTCGTTTCCCGCCGCCTCCAGCGCGTAACCGAGCCTTGCCCCGTCCACATACAGTTTGAGGCCGTGCCTGCGGCATACGTCGTAAATTGCGGCGAGTTCCGCCGCGCTGTAGATGGCGCCGTACTCCGTCGGAAAAGAGATATAAACCATTCCGGCGAAAACGCAATGTTCATAACTCGGTTCGTTTTCAATCCCCGAGGCGAAGGTATCCAGGCCCTCTGCCGTCATTTTGCCGGCATCGGAGGCCGGAGCATCCATCTGGAGCACCTTATGGCCGGTAAATTCAACGGCTCCGGCTTCGTGGACGGCAATATGGCCGCTCCTGAGCGCAATCACACCCTCATAAGGATTCAGGAGGGAGGCGATGACGGTGGAGTTTGTCTGAGTCCCTCCCGTGAGGAAATATATGTCGGCATCCGGTGCCTGACAGGCTTCCCTGATTTTCTGCCTGGCACTGTTGCTGAAACGGTCCGCACCATAACTGGCCGTCTGCTCGTCATTGCTGTCCATCAAAGCCTTCAGCACGGCTTCGTGGGCTCCGTTGTTGTAATCGCTTTCGAAAGATACCATAAGATTATTGAATAGCAGTTCTCGAATAACCGTAAAAATACGATAAATATTCATTAAATTTGCCTTTACTAGAAGAAGATAATTATGTTAGTCAGAAAAGGAACCCCTTCGGACTGGGTCAGTCTGGAGAACGTCAACTGGAAGGAAACCTTCCCCTACAAGCCTCAGGTGCAGTTCAGAGTGTGGCACGACGGTACTTCATTCCACATTGAGTATAAGGTGAGGGAGCAGGGGACGAGGGCCCTGCAGACCGTGCTCGGCGGCCCCGTTTACGAAGACTCCTGCGTGGAATGCTTCATCCAGCCGGACACTGCGGACCCCCATTACTACAATTTCGAGTTCAATCCCATCGGAATGATGGCCTTGGCCTGCCGCACCGGGCGCTCCGACCCCGAGGATGCTCCGCAGAAAGTCCTTGAAAGCGTCAGGATTGAGACCACGGCTGGCAGGGAGCCTTTCGGTGAAAAGTTTGTGGAGGAATGGGGACTGAATATCTCCATCCCCGCATCGGCCCTCTTCAATTCCGGAGTGAAGGATTTCAGCGGGCGCAGGATGAAGATGAATTTCTTCAAGTGCGGCGACGGGCTCAAGGTCCCTCATTTCGTGACCTGGGCACCGATCGAAATCCCCAAGCCGGACTACCACCGTCCAGAGTTTTTCCTTCCCGTGGAGTTTGAATAATGACAAGGATTGAGAACTGCGACCTGAGCGCCCGGAACACCTTCGGGATGAAGGTGAAATGCGCCCTTTTCATCGAATACAGTACGGCGAAGGAACTTGAATCCATCGACTGGGATTCGCTTCCCAAGCCTGTGATGCACATAGGCGGAGGCTCCAATCTGCTGTTTACCGGAGATTTCCCGGGGACGGTTCTCCATTCCTGCATCAAATACGTGAAGTACGTTGACGTGGGGCTGGATGAGGTCCCCGTGATGGCGGGTTCCGGCGTGGTTTTCGACGACTTTGTGGCCAACGTGAGCGGAAACGGACTCTGGGGCCCGGAGAATCTTTCCCTCATCCCGGGAGAGGTCGGCGCCGCCGCTGTCCAGAATATAGGTGCGTATGGCATGGAGGTCAAGGACATCATAAAGGGTGTGGTCTGCTACGATACCGTAGAACGGAAATCGGTAAAGTTCCAGACCTCCGAATGCCGTTACGGATACAGGGATTCGATGTTCAAGAGTGCGAACGGGCGGTATATCGTGACGGCGGTGCTGTTCCGTGTGAGCCGCGCCTTTGCTCCGAAACTTGAATACAAGGGAGTCCGCGAGGCTCTCGGACTGGCTCCCGGGGTGGCGGTCCCGGAAGACCTTACGCCGCAGAAGGTGCGGGAGGCAATAATCGGGGTCAGACGTGCAAAACTTCCCGACCCGGCGGAAATCGGAAGCGCCGGCAGTTTCTTCAAGAACCCCGTCATCGACGCCGTGTCTTTCGCTCACGTGATAGATGTCGCCCGCGCCGAATTCGGACCGGATGTCACTGTTCCCCATTATCTGCTTGAAGGCGGAATGATAAAAGTTCCCGCCGCCTGGCTGATAGACCGCTGTGGCTTTAAGGGTGCCGTTGAGGGTGGCGCCGCCGTTTATGAAAAACAGCCTCTCGTCATCGTCAATGCCGGGGGGAAGGCTACCCCCGCCGACATCCTTGCCCTTGAACGCAGGATCACCGGGGGCGTCTGCGACAAGTTCGGAATCACTCTCCACCCCGAGGTCGAGCACATATAGCAAGTATTGAAGTCAATTTTGAATTCATGTACCAAAGCAGAACCCATTCCAGCCCCTGAATATCCGGTTACGTCAGTTTCGGCATCGAAGGACAGAAACGGCAGGTTCCCACTTCGGATGAAGCTTCAGTGAAAAATGGAACCATTGTCTTTAGACCATATAAGGAAAACCGCTTATTTCCCGGCCGTCCTTACAAAGCTTAAATAAAGTGAAATACTTCCTGAACGGAATAATGTCTAGAAGGAGTAGCCGAGACCGAAGAGAAGGGAATTGCCAAGGGTTTGGGAGGCCAGCAGATATGCGGCATTCAACTTCACGCCGAAGAACTTGACTCCCAGTCCCACGGAGGCATAGGTCGGGATAGCCTTCTGCTTGTCGCCATAGTGGAAGCCGGCGCGTACAGCCACGATATCCTTAATCCAATATTCGGCCCCAAGCGCCGCCATCAAGGCTCCGCTGAACAGATAGTCAAGTTCTGCTGAAGCGGTGAGTCCGGCCACGCTGTAAGCGCCTCCGGCACGTACGAGAGAAGGCAGGGCATAGCTTGAGCCGCCGCCGAAATCGGCCTTGGAACCGATATTGCACACGGCAAGGCCTGCCTTCCATCCGTTCTTCGCGAAGCGGGCGAACACGTCGCCGTCGAAGACCGTAGCCTTCGCATCGCTGGCCAGCGATGCATTCGCGACCTTGAAGGTGATCCCAGCGCTGAAGCTCTCTGAAATACTGAATGCTCCGCTCAATCCGAAATTCATCTCCCTCGGGGTGAAAGTACCGTCCACCTGGCTCGTGATACCCTTCTCGTTCACCACCTCATACGAAGGCTGGTTGAACATCCTGCCATAGATCCCAAGGGCGAATTTCTCCCCGAAACGATAGGATGCATTCACGCCAATCAGGCTCTCCTTTGCCATCTTGGGCTGCCAGATGCCGTACGAGGCATTGATATCAAATTTACTGTCGAGAATGGAAGACGTCAC
>JAZUHY010000029.1:0-31301 GCA_045641985.1 Candidatus Cryptobacteroides sp. | reverse complement strand
TCCGCAGAATCCTTCAACTCAAAACTCAAAGCCTTCAGAGCACAACTGCGGGGAATAAGAGACCTGCCTTTCTTTATCTTCAGAATCTGCAAGGTCTTCGGTTAATCAACATATCTCCCACGGACTTTTGGCGGTGAGCCCGACACTAGGGATTATTGAAAGAAAGCCGGGGCCTGCGCCATATTTTGCTGAGACCTTAATATCGTCATTATAGCTACCGCCATAGGAATTCTTATCTGTCACAGTATATAATACATCTACATTGTATTTGCCGGAGTTTTCTGTCCAATATTCATCTATTTCACGACATACTATTTTTAGCTGGTGCCCATTCTCTGTGACATCAAGGATTATTTCCTGTTCATATTCGCTACCAGAGGATTTTTGATTCTGGTATAGGCGTTCCCTTGACTGAACGCTTGTATTAACTGTTAATCCTCTTTCAATTTCGAGTTTTTGCGACATTGAAACAAAAGCCATTTGCTTTGCACCGGCTAATGAACTTCCTACACCGTGGGAACGGACAAATATGTAGGTGCCAGATTGTGCTTCAGGTAGTGCTTGTGTGACCCATTTAGGCTTTAATTTGTCGGATTTGTTTCCCGCAAAAGCAAAATTCTGACTGCATATGGTGGTAGCCAGAATAAATAGTATCAAGTTAATATGTTTCATCCCTATCTGTATGGAGTTGTTGAGTTTGTCCCGGCAGAAGTGTTATTCTGACTTTGCCCTTGAATTCTTTGGCTCTCAAGGTTATATTGATTCTGCTGATTTTGGTATTGCATATCTCTTTGATGCTGCCGATCCAAATTTTTCTGTTGCATTTCGTTCTGACGCTGCTGCTGTTGTTCACCAAGTGTCATTCTGTTATTCTGCGCATCAAGTGCATCCCATGCATGTTGCATATCTTGTTCGAATTTCTTCTCATTCGCACGGATTCTATCACTTTGCTGTTGCATTACACTAAGGACTCCCGCCCTATTGTATGTAACACACACTTCGTATTTATAGCGTTTTGTACTAGGGTTATATAACTTTCTGGTATCAAGCACAGAGGCTCCGTTTACAACACCCTTTGCCGCTGTCATGACTTGATTTCTCGTAGATTCATCAAGAGCATATTCTGAATTAACTCCTGTCTCCTGCGTATACTGGTCAAGACCGGCTCTTACATATACCTCAATTTTCTCTTGGAGTGCTGCTATTGCCTGTGCCCTTGCCGCATTTAAAGCCATCTGCTCATTACCAGATTCGGCTTGACCAAACGCCCTTATTTCATTGGTGCCTAAAGCAAGTGACAATTCTTCAATGGGAGATTTGCGTACTTCTGTGAACCCAGAAGCATCATATCCTGGCTGTGACTGATATTGCTGTTGATATTGAGGTGCTTGCCCTTGATAAATTCCCTGCTGCGCCTGCTGATAATATCCTGGTTGCGGTTGATAGCCACCATAATTTGGATATTGTTGAGTTTGCGATTCTTGGGCTTTTCTTGCAGATCCACAAGAAACGATGGCAAGTGTTGCCACGGAAAGGGTGATGATGTGAAATGTTTTCATTTGTAGTTAAATTACTATTTGCCTTTTCGGCGCACCCCTTTCCGAACAAATATAAAAAAGACGTGGGAGTCTTACTCTTGCTCATCCCAAGTACAGGCCTTGGCTGCCTTCACAAAAGGATAAGCAACGTAGCTAGCCCACGTCAGGGATGATATACAGTAATCTCCACACCTAGAAAACGGCGTAGATGACCGAATCGTCATCGCCAGTGGACGCCCCGTTGCGTTATCTTCTTTTGTGATTAAAACTGCCAAGTTTGTACTTAGAAGATACACGACAGTAACGTCTTATGTCTTTTGCCCACCCAACCCTACAACCAGTTCCCAGAAATGAAAGTCTCCGGAAAATCCGGCCGCTGGGCCAGCTAAGTGAAAGCAAATATACGAATAAATCTCAATATCTCGCAAAATATCGAAGAATGTGTTTGTTACATGCCTCGAAAAGAGGCCAAATCGGAAAATATCCCTTACTTTGTAACCGTAATCGGTGACCGCCTGAATTTTTATGCAGCACTATGACAATCCTTATCGACAATGGACACGGCTCCGACACTCCCGGCAAACGCAGTCCCGATGGCCTCTTCCGTGTATACTCCTATACCCGTGAAATCGCCCGCCGTGTGGTTTCCGAACTTTCCGATTGTGGCTACGATGCCCGGCTTCTCGTTCCTGAAATAGATGAGATCTCATTGCAGGAACGTTGCCGCAGGGTGAACGCCATTTGTGATGAAGTCGGCACGGCCAATGTCATTCTGGTATCGATTCACGTCAACGCCTCAGGTTCCGATGACAAGTGGCACAATGCATCAGGCTGGAGCGCATACACTACTCCGGGAATCACCCGCTCGGATCTTCTTGCCACTGACCTTTATGAAGCAGCGCGAAAGCATTTGGCAGGGCAGAGGATACGCCAGTACAACGGCCCGAGGGAACCCGATTTTGAAAGCAACTTTTTTTGTGCTTCGCCATAGCAAATGCCCTGCAGTGCTCACAGAAAATCTATACCAGGATTGCCGCTCTGACGTGGCCTTTCTTCAAAGCAGCGCAGGGAAGAGGGCTATTGTTATGCTTCACGTCGAAGGCATCATCGATTACCTCTCCAGATGATTTGCTTTGCCGATAAGTCCGGCCAATTCCTCCGCATTGAACACAAAGCGGTCAAGCCCTTCTTCCTCCGCTGATGCTCCGTCACACCACCTTGGTCCCAGCCTCCTTGGCACGCCGCGCCTGCGCGACTTCCACTTCATCAAGTTCCGCCATCGCCTTCCGCACTGACCGAATTACGAGAGACCGGTAAACAAAAAATCCCCAGCGATCATCATGGCCGCTGGGGATTTTTTTATTTCGGATTCCGCCGACTTTTATGCTCTCCGAGTTCCCTTCAGTTTAATACACACACCCTAATAATTGTGTGTACATAACAACCAACTCGTTGACACACAATGTAAACAGTGGAGATGGCGGGATTCGAACCCGCGTCCAAACAACGCCCCGAAGAGCTTTCTACACGCTTATTCTTCCTTTGGTTGTCGGATCGGAGACGCCGGAAGACGGGCTGACTCCTCACTTATCCTCTGAATCTTGGCGTGACATAGAGGCGTCCTTCACGTGATCATTGCTGTCAAAACCAGAACATCCCCAGGATTGCGACTTCAAAATAGCAAATTCCGGGCCGATGCAAGAAAAAGAATGGAATTATTCAACATTCACATTTGTGCCGCCGTCATCCTGGAAGCCGTCCACCGAGGCCGAAAATGCTATCCTGTCGGAATCGAAGGTCAGATTGAGACGGGTTATCTTCCCTTGCTCAAATGCCAAGCCGGTGATTTGCGCAGGGGTTTCAGAACAGTCTTTGTATAGCGGACTTCCATCGGTACCTGTAAGACGGTAATAGATTTTTGCCGTAGCATTATCCTGAGGCGCAACGTACTTCTTGTTAAGCAAGATATCTGCAACCCCTGAACCCTTCGTTATTACCGCTGCATTTTTTTCCGGTTTGCAACAGGTAATTGTGCTTTCTTCTGTATACAACCATTTTTCCCCCTCTTCTGATGATAATTCATAGCTTGACGGCGGATTTGCAACCAACTGAATACTGTCCAGTATCGCTTCAATGCCTTCAGACGCAACGGCCAACGTTACTTCAAACTTTGCGAATATGTGAGAGAATGTCAGGGCAACGGTTTCACTGCCGGCTGCCGGAGGACAGGAGATTTCACCGGTAGTTGCCACTACAATATCATCTTCGGCACCAGGGGTTTGAATGGAAACGCTTTCATTATAAAGATTATCGCTATCGGTGGTCAGTGCTTTGTTGGACACATAAAACCTTATGGTACCATAAGAAGGCCAATAGTTGGCGGCAATGAATTCCCCGCTTTCGCTATCCTTGGTGATTGATTCTTCAAACAGCCTAAAATAAGAAGGAGACGTTCCTGTCCCCTTGAAAAAAGCAACCACAAATATTTCATCGAGGTTATTTTTAGTTACATCACCGTTCGACTTTACTTCGGTATATGAGGTGAAGGAGATAGGTATGGGGCTGAAGTCTGCGTTCTCTGCATTCCCGGCAGGGGCCGTCTCCTTGGAGCAAGCCGCCAATACTGCTGCAGCCACCGCTACGATTGCGAGAAAATTCCTGGACATTACTTTTGAGAAATTGATATTAAGGGGGTCCTGCCGGCACCGGCAGGACCGTCCTTTTTGAGTTAAATGGATGAAGTGGGATTATTTCACTACCACTTCTGTACCGCTGTCATCAGAGAAAGCCGTCACAGATGTCGAGAATGCTATCTTGTTGGCATCGAATGTAAGGTTAATGATGTGGTTCTTTCCCTCAGTTGCAGTAATATTGATTGATTCCGGATTTGCCGAAGAATGATCGGAATATTTTATTGTTCCATCGGAATTCGCAACCGTATAATAGATTTTTACAGTCACCGATTGAGGCGCAATGTATTCTTTGGCAAGTGTCACCGAGGCAAACTCAGATGCTTCATTAATAGCCGCTGTTTCCGTGCTCAAATACTCCACATCTGTCGCTGCTGCACTGTCTAAAGTCAAATTCCCCGAAGCTTTCGTGAAATCATAACTTGCGGGAGCTTTTGAAGTCACTGTAATCTTATTTATTTTTGCATAAAGAGCCGCATTGGCGACTTTCGCCTTTACTGTAAGCTTTGCGAAAATATGGGAGAAAGTCAGAGTAACTGGACTATTACTATTCGGACAACTTACGCCTTCTATTTTTGCAACCACAACATCGTTATTTATTGATGTTACTGTAACGACACCATTATCATTCACTGCCAAATTGGACGCATAGAAATCCATAGAGCCGCTAGCGGGCCAATACTTGGTGCTTTCACCTGCACTGCTGGTAAGAGCTATCGATTCATTGAAGTATTTACTTGCCTCCGTACCGCCCTCAGGCGTATAGTTGGCAAGAACATTAATCGACGTAAGATTACTACCATCCACGTCCGCTCTTGTCTGGCCCTGGGTGTAGGCGGAGAAGGAGATGGGCTTGAGTTCTGAGGATGCACTGCCAACTGATGCGACATCCTTTGCGCAGCCGGCCAGCACAATGGCTGCCGTTGCAACTGCAAACAATTTTTTAAACATAGCTGTAAAAATGAATTAAAGGGTTAATAAAAAATAAACATATTGCTTGAATTATTGTCATTTTATAATCACGTCATATTCGATATCCTCCCCCCAGTCCTCCACGTCAATGACGAATCCGCCCGAACCGCCGCTTTCAATCTCCGGAAGCTCTATCGGCACCGAGGCGCTATCATCAAGCGGAGTCCGGCCCTCCTTGAGCGGGATACCGACGTCGATCATCATATTGAAGATATCTTCAGGGAATGAATAACGGTCGGAGACGTTGAAACAGGCATTCACCATTGTCACGCGGTCGATGAGGAGTATCTGCATATCGAGGCTGAGGTCCTGGGGCGAAAGTATCTCCGACTTTGTGCCCCACGCCTCCAGTTCCTCCCGGGTGTACTGCACTTCCGGCAGACCGAACGAGACGAACTGTGTGCTGACCCTTCCGCTTTTCTTTTTATCGTTCCTGTTGTCGGCCGCCGCTGTCCATTCGCTCAGGGCAATCGTGGTAGTCTCCGAGCCGGTGCGGTTGCGCGTGAGGTAGAAGCGCTTCGCCATTCCACTTATGGTCCCCCTTGTCTCGCCGGCATACTGGATTCCGATTAACCGGGCAACGATATCGGTCCTGACAGCCACCGGATGAGGCTTCAGACTGATGGTGACCGGGGTGCCGCCCCCTGCCTCAAGCATATACTGAGTCACCGCGAAGCCGGTCTCCGTGCCGACCAGCAGCTCTGCAGGCTCTCTGGAATAGTTGCCTCCGGGCCGCGCCCAATCCGGCTTCTGTGCATCGGCAATCTCGATATACATATCATCCCACGAGTCCATATCGTGGAAGGTCACGCTCACATACTCCTCTACAGACTGGTTGAAAGCAATGATATTGTACGTCCCTACAGGGAGTTCCACGACAACGGAATCAACGTCATTTGTAAGGTACTGCACCGGTTTGCCGCCGTCGGTGGGATAAAACCTGACGGTCATACCTGTGGGGTACTCCGCAAGATGGCTCCAGTCCAGAAGGAAGGTGACCGGGGCCTTGCCGGAGTGTTCCCCGTGGTTGTAGCACAGCTCCTTGTAGGTGCAGGACTGGGCCGCGGATGCGATGGCGAGGGCCACCGCGCTCCGAAGCAATATGTCACCCCACAGCCTCATTTCTCCCCCTCCTCCTTTTCAGAGCGGCGTCCTGCCTTGCCCCTGTCTTTGAATTCGATAATCCTGCAGATGGAGACCTCCAGCCTCGTGGGCCCGAACCAATCTTTTGCGACACTCCCCTGGTACACATAGTGTGTATCCATAGGAAGATACTCATTGTATTTGAGGCGTACATATCCGACTCCCAGCGAGAAGGTGAAAGCCCACTTTCCGTTCTTCAGGGGCAGGGTGTAGCCGTACTCGGCCTGCACGCCGAAGTTCCAGCGGTCGTGCTGATACCCCCGCGCTCCCATCTCGACGTCGTATGAGAATACAATGGCGCTCAACCCCGCGAAATGCCCCAGCAGGGGATTTTCACCGGCCAGATTGCCAAAATGGTACCTCAGGCCGGCATAGCCTCCGTAGGTCTGGTAGAAGAAGTTCTTGGGAACACTGCTCCACCAGGCGCAGTTCCAGTCACCTGCGAAACTTACCCCCCCCCAGACAGGAATCTCGACTCCAACAGAAGGAATCAGGGCGGCATCGTAGAGCAGATTGCTCTTTACCGATAACTTGTATGGCTGCGGCACCTGCGCATTAATTGCCGCCGGCGCGGCCGCCAGCAGAAACACGGCAAGAGCCAGACTCCCCGCCTGATATTTCAGGAACTCGAACATCACCGTAAATATAGTGTTTTTTCTTCGGTAATATCAAAAAAGTATGATATTGACTTATTTACCGGCTTTCGTCAACTTCACCTCATACAGGCGCGGCCAGTACTTCCCTGTCAGAAAGATTCTGCCATCGTGGCAGGCTATGCCGTTGAGCACATCCGTAGATGGCCTGCGCAGTTTCTCCGGCAGAAGGCCCTCGCAATTCACGACGGCCTCCACCTCCCCGCTCTCCGGATTGATTATCATAATCACGTCCGTCATATACACGTTCGCCCAGATTTTCCCGTCAATCCATTCCAATTCGTTCAGATAGCGCACCGGACGGCCGTTCATCTTCACGTCCACGCTGCGCTCCAGCACGAATTCGGGGGAAAGGAAATACAGTCTGGACGACCCGTCGGACGCAATGAGACTCTTCCCGTCCGTGGCCAGTCCCCATCCCTCTCGGGGGTAAGAATAGGTCTTTTTATACTTGAGGTCCGAAGCCCCATAGACGAAGGCCACCTTGTTGGTCCAGGTCAGAATGTACAGATTGCCATTCAACATCACGCTTCCTTCCGCAAAGTATTTTCCCGCGAATTTCAGGCTGCGGACCGACTTGCCCGTAATCAAATCCACCTTACGGAAGGTCGATTCGCCATACTGCCCCGTACTTTCATACAACTGGCCTCCATCAAAAAACAGTCCCTGCGTATATGCACCCGCGTCGTGAGGATATTCCTTCACGACCTGCACCCCATACTGCTCCGGAGCCTTCGCAACGCCATTTGCGGCGGCGAGAGCAAGCAAAACGGCAAGAACCGGAAGACGTTTCATAATGACCGTTATTCCGCCTCGTATCCGAGGGCTATCACACAGAGAGGCCTCATATTTTCCTTGATGCCGAGAAGTTCGCGCAGATATTGCTCCGCCGTTCCCTTGGACGGATCCGCCTTCACCTGCGGCCTCCCGTTAACGTGCACCCAACAGGCGCCCAATCCCTTGTCTGCGGCCGACAGCAGAATGTACGTGGCGCTTATCGCGGCATTGTCCACCCACAGGTCAGTGGCCTCGGTATCTCCCAGCACCACAATGGCAGCGGCAGCCCCGGCCAGAAGCCTGGAGCCGCTGTCCCTCATAGCGGAGACAGCCTCAAGCACGGACTTGTCCTCGATTATCATAAAGCCAGAACTTCTGGAGTTATGGGAAGACGGTGCGTAGGACGCCTCTTCGACAATTTCATCTATGAGAGCCCTGTCAACCGGCTCATCCTTGAACTTGCGCACACTGTGGCGCGCTTTCAACACTTCCTTGAATTCCATATCATTGAAAATTATGCGTGAAGATACTCATTTATCGGCAAAACGGCAAAATCAGAACTCGTATGCCAGACGGCACATTGCATTTATCGTGGCCTGAGGATAAACTCCCGACGCAGTGGCGTAGGAATAGTACTTATGATTGAACAGATTGTCCACATACCCCCCGATGGAGAGTCCGGGTACGAAAATGAAATTATGTTTCAACGACAGGTCAAACACGCAATAAGCCGGGATTTTATGCGCCGGATCGGACGAATTGTCCCAATACTGGTCGCCGACGAGCTTGCCGCCGAAGACCAGCGTCCCTCCGGGCCAGAGGAACTGGGTCCAGCGGAGCATACCCACAACGGTCGGGCTCAAGGCAATGTTGCCCCCTCCTTTTATCCTGTTGCCGCTCACACTTATGTTTCCTTCTATCCTGAAAATCCTGATATCCACCTCTCCCGACAGTTCCACTCCCCTCCTGAAGGCATTCCCGACATTCTCCTTTACCGCATATCCTCCGGCATTCAGGAATCCCGTCTCCACCAGCATATCGAAATATTCCATTGCGAATACAGTGGCCGAACTGCTGAACACCACCCCGTCAAACCTGTGCCCCAGTTCAAAGTCAAGCATCTTCTCGGGCTTCACTCCCGCAGATGCCTGTATGTCGGCACGTCCCGGTTCCCTGTGGCCGTATGCCGCCGAGAAGAACAGTCTGTTTTTGCCGGATATCTTCAGGTTCGCCCCCACACGCGGATTGACGAAGGTATGGGTCCTGCCATAGTCCAGCACCTGACCGTATTCGTCGGGGCCTTTCATTTCGTGCCTGAGGGTTCTCAACTGGACATCCGCATAGAGGCTCGACCCCCTCAAATACCAGGGGGCCCATTCGGCGCGCAGCCAGAAATCCGCTTCCCGCTTAAGGGAATTGTTGGAATACAAATCAGCGGAAACGCCTTCCGTACGGCCGTAACGGCGCCCCCTGTAGTCCGACAGATACACTCCACCCGAAGTGGAAAGAGCCCTGTTATGGTATTTCAGTTCGCCTCTGAGCACCAGCAGCCGGTTGTCCTGAATGTCCCTCCGGGGAGAGTATTCGAAATATCCGTAACCGTCGGTATAATTGAAAGTCAGGTCGCTGTCAAAATACTCCGAAAAACGGTGCCGCCAGTTCAGCTGCGCGTGGGTCTGCCGGTAGTTGTCCGTATTCCCTTCCGCGGGGTTGAACCTCCTGTCCTGCCTGTATTGCTCCAGAGAAATCCCCTCCCAGGTGATTCCCGTACGCTGTTTTCCGTGCAGGAAAATCGCGCTCAGCATATCTTTCGTCCCCTTCCAGCCCGCGTTTGCATACACGGAATAGACGTTTCCGAAAGCTCCCTTCCTGTAACCGTCGGTGCTGTTGTAGGAAAATGCCGCATCCGCGAAGAAGCCGCTTTTGCTAACCCCTGTCGCCACACGGGCCACGGAAGTAAAGGTATTGAACGCGCCGTACGAAAGGGACGCGCCCCCGGACGGCTTCGGACCCGGCCCGGCTGTAATCATATTGATTGCCGCACCGAATGCGCCCGGACCGCAGAGCGAGGTGCCGAGGCCACGCTGAATCTGCACACTGCCCAGATAGTGCGCCAGCGACGGTATGTTGGCCCAGAACACCTCCTGGTCCTCCGCATCGTTGAGGGCTATTCCGTTCAGGCTCACGATGGTCTGGGAGCCGGGCACGCCACGGATACGGAGTGAAGAATAGCCTATGCCGGTGCCGCCTTCGTTGGTCGCAATGACGGAAGGCATCATTCCCAGAGTCATCGGAAGGGAATTGGCCGGATTGGGCGCTCGCAGTTCCTCCGCCTCCACCGTCACGTTCGGAACGGGAGTGTCTTTGCCTGCGCGGGACGCTGTCACAACGGTACTGTCTATTTTGCCGGTCACCTCTGAAACACCCGACAGCGCCGACATCAGCGCAAGAGTTACAAGAATTTTCATTTCCTTACGACGGTATGAACCGCATCAAGTTCGAAGGGACTGTCTCAACCGGATACTCCGGTACCCCCAATTTCTTTGCAAATATATCAAATAAAATCGTATCTTGCGTAAGATATGGGCAGACTTCACATACTATCCGCGCTGACGGCTCTGGCACTCTGTGCGGGAATGCAAGCCACTACGGCAGATTCGCTTTTCCTCAATTTCCGGAACCCTTCCAGGGAATACTATCCACGCGTCTGGTGGCACTGGATGCACGGGAACGTCACAAGGGACGGCATCAGGAAAGACCTGGAGTGGATGGACCGCGCCGGGATAGGCGGATTCCATCAGTTCAACGCCCAGCTGGCACCCACGCACGTGATAGTTGACGAACGCATAGAACTGTTCTCACCGCAATGGGACGAAATGTTCAGTTACGCCCTCGACGTGGCGGACTCACTGGGGCTTGAGGTCAGCATTGCAAGTTCTCCGGGATGGAGCATCACCGGAGGGCCCTGGGTAACGATGGACGACGCCCAGAAGAAACTCACCTGGCGCAGTATGAAAATCAGCGGAGGCAGACGCATTCGCGCGGAACTGCCTGCCCCGTACGAATTCAGCGGCAACTTCCAGGACCGGCCGCTGTACCCCGACGACATCTACAGGTACAGGTATTACAAAGACATAGCGGTTCTTGCAGTGAGGACAGACGGGCTCTCTCCTGAAGACACGGTGGCCAAATGGAAGAACAAGGCCGGCTTCGAGATTGACTACAAGGTAACCGGCCACTCCCCCGCCACAACCGCAAAGCACGCCGCCACGGAAGTGATTGACATCAGCGGCAATGTAAAAGACGGGCGGCTGGACTGGCGGGCGCCGCGCGGGGAATGGACAATCCTCCGCTTCGGCTACAACCTGCTGGGCAAGCAGAACGGCCCTGTGGAGAAGGCGGGCAAGGGCCTTGAGGCAGACAAACTCAGCCGCGAGGCAATGACACGCTACTACAACGACTACCTGTCAATAATGGACAAAGCCAGCGGGCACAGACTCGGGAGCACAGTCAAATACCTGATGATAGACAGTTACGAAGCAGCCAAAGGCAGCTGGACTCCGCTGATGCCTGAAGAATTCAAAGCCCGTCGCGGTTACGACCTCATCCCCTGGCTTCCCGTCCTTACCGGCATACCTGTCGGCAGCGCAGAACAGAGCGACGATTTCCTCTTCGACTGGCGCAAAACCCTCGGAGAACTCATCACGGAAAATCACTACGACCTTGCCGGAGAAATTCTGGCCGGCTACGGAATGGGATTCCACTCGGAGTCGCACGAGCAGGCATCGGCTTTCATCGGAGACGGTATGATGCCCAAGCGCAACGCCTCCATCCCTATGGGCGCCATCTGGGTGAATTTCAACAACGGTTGGTACTCGTCAAATCCCACGGCGGAGGCCGACATCCACGAATCCGCCTCCGTTGCACACATCTACGGCGGGAACATCTGCGCCGCCGAGTCCTTCTCCGTCAACAGCCGTCCTACCGTCAACGGACATTTCCCCGCCTACCAGTGCCACCCGGGGAACCTCAAGCGCATCGCCGACGCCGCACTGGCATCCGGTCTCAACAGATTCATAATGCACTGCTCGCCGCATCAGCCGCGTGACGACAGGTTCCCGGGACTCGGACTCGGGTCGTTCGGCAACTGGTTCAACAGGCACGACACCTGGGCGGAAGAAGCCCGGCCCTGGCACGACTACCTGGCCCGCAGCTGCTATCTGCTCCAACAGGGCCGGTATGTGGCGGACATCGCCTACCTCTACGGCGAAGACAGCAACGTAACGGCACGTTTCCGTGAAGAAAGGGTTCCAGTCCCGCAGGGCTACTGCTTCGATTTCGTCAATGCCGACATCCTTCTCAACGTCCTCCGGCCCATCAACGGACGCCTGGTGAGTCCCGGCGGCACGGAGTATCGTATCCTTATGACTGACAGCCGGATGGAGCCTATGACAGCGGAACTCGCAGGCAGGTTGGAAGAACTCCGGGCAGCCGGGATAACCATAGTGAGCGCAAATGACAGTTTCTGTTCCGACATAGAGCCTGATCTCATAGCCGATACGAAAGACGCAGGCCCGGCTCCGGATTTCCGTTTTCTGCACAGGCATCTTCCGGATACGGACATATACTACATCGCCAACATCAGCCCCGAAGGGCACTCATTCGACATTTCGCTGCGCAGCACGGGAGGCGCCGTCAGCCTGTGGGATGCAGACGGAGGCAAGAGACAAGCGCTTGAATCAAAGACCATCGACGGCAGGACCGTACTTCATCTCGATATGACGGAAGACGATGCAAAATTCATTGTCATCGACCACAGGGGCGAAGCTTCCGTCCTGCCGGGAAAATCAGGTTTCAAAACCGAAACACCCGTCTCAGGGCCTTGGAAAGCATGCTTCCAAGCCGGACGCGGCGCTCCGGAAAGCATAGTTCTGAACGAGCTGTCTTCCCTTAGCCTGCACCCCTGCGACAGCGTCAGATTCTTCTCCGGGACGGCACGCTACAGCCTTGATTTCAATTGGAGCGGAATGGCCGGAGAGGCGACTCTCGACCTGGGCAGAGTATGCTGGATGGCTCACGTTTACCTCAACGGGAAAGATCTGGGCCTTGCCTGGCACTCCCCCTACTTATGCAATATCGGCAACGCCCTCAAAAAGGGCGCGAATCATCTCGAAATCGCCGTAACCGACGTCTGGGCCAACAGAATGATTGGAGATGCATCCAAGCCGCAGGAGGAACGCATCACCTACACACCCTGGCAATTCTACAAACCGGACTCCCCTCTTCCCGAATCCGGACTCATAGGCCCCGTGAAAATTATTTTGCAGAATTGAAAAAGAGTTGTACCTTTGCAGTCCCCAAAAGGGAGATTAGCTCAGTTGGTTCAGAGCGTCTGCCTTACAAGCAGAGGGTCGGCGGTTCGAATCCGTCATCTCCCACAAATTGAAAGCCAATCGGTTACATCGGTTGGCTTTCTTTCGTTTCGCGCAGTCATTTGTGAAATATTTATTATTTTTGCTCACTATGATAAACAAGATTATATCATTCGCAATTGCGGCACTTGCGCTCTGCGCCGTTTCCGAGGCATCTGCCAAGGACACATTGACTGATTTCACCATTGAAGTCAACTTCATCTATCCCTCATCACTTCCGTCCTATCCCTCTTCCGACGGATACACCCTGTCCGTCAAGGACGGCATAGCCAATGCATACCTGCCGTTTGTGGGCAGTTCCGACACCCCCATATTCGGTACGGACGAATTAAGCTTTGTATTCAAGGATTGCCCTGTCAGACTCAAGACAAAAGAGAAGAAAGAAAGCACCATCTACAAGTTCAAGGCAAAATCAGGGAATGAATCCGTCGATGTCACAGTAGAACTCTGGCCCAACGGAGAGGCGGACATAACCTGCCTCAGCGCATCAAGATCCATAATGCGATACAGAGGCGAACTCAGAGAGGACTCTCCTGAACCTTAGTCACCGGCCTCTCCGGAATGGCAGAGGATGAGAAACTTACCGAAAACTCGGGGGGATTTTTGCATCAAACTCCCCCGATACCTCACCGACATCTTCCGGCCCGCCGTCAGTGAAGCTGTCCGTCTCTCTCTGGAAGCCGGAGCCGAGATTTACATCAAATAATCAGTGTTTTATAGAATAATAGTAGATTTACTATTAAAAAATTTTGCAGATAATAGAAAAATGACTGTATTTGCAATACCGAACAACGCGCAATATGAAATATGATGAATTTCACAAAATTGTAAGAGACTCCGGCTGGGAAAAAGTCCGACAATCCGGAAGCCATGTGATTTACAGGAAAGGAACAATAACCTACCCGGTTCCTTATCACAAAGGAAAAGACTTGGAAAGGGGTTGGAGATGAAAATGAGAAAGGAGATGGGGCTATAGCCCCTCTCCATTAAAAATACAGAATTATGGCAAACATCATCGAAGCAATCATCGAAAGGGCTCAGGACGGAACTTATTCCGTCTATTGCAAGAATGAGATTTTCTCTGGAGCCGGAGAAACTATTGAGGAAGCGAAGGCGGATATGGCAAGGCAGATGGAGTTCTACAGGAACACGGCGAAGGAGGAGGGTTTCAAGTATCCGGCATTCCTGGATTCCGAATACGAAATCAATTATAAGTTTGACGTCACAAGCCTCGTAACCTACTATGTCAATTCCGGGATATTTTCCCTCGCATCCCTGGAGAAAGTCACGGGCATCAACCAGAAGCAGCTGTGGTCGTATGTGAACGGCACCACTCCGCGAAAGGCCCAGGTGGACAGGATTACCGCAGGATTCAAGAAACTCAAGACTGAATTCAACATCATATTCGCGTGATTGTTTGGCTATACACGAATGTGGGGCTCCGGAGAAATCCGGGGCTTTTTTGTATATAGAAGGAATTCTTCGTAAAGGGCAAGATATAAAAAATTATATCAAATATTTGATAAATGATAAAATATTTTATATCTTTGTGATGTCAAACAATCAACGAGTGGCAGGAAAATTTGAACAGCATCTGGAAACAGGCAGGGTGGAAATAATCCCCCGGCCAATCCAAAAAAGAATAAAAGATTATGGTTACGGGCAAAATTATTATCAAAGTGGATTATTGCGACAATTTTGTTGCAAGTCCGGCAAACGAGAGCATCGCGTGCGTCGTGACCGCCGATACTTTCGAGGAACTGAAGGCAGAAATGGAAAGCAGCCTTCGCGAGCATATTGAATGGATGAAGGAGGACGGAGATCCTATTCCGGAGGAATTTGCATCCGACGTCTGGGAGTTCGTGTGGGATATGTCCGTCCGCGCCATCCTGCATCATACTGAGAAGCTTGTGCCGAAAGCCGCCCTCGCCAAAGCTTCCGGCATCAACCAGCAGCAGCTTACGCACTACGCCTCCGGCTATCGCGTGGCCAGGCCGGCGATGAAGACAAAACTCCTTGACGGAATCCGCGATATCGCAAGAAACCTATACGCTATCTCTTGATTGTTTGACAACGGCATCGATAGCTGCGCCCCGGAGAAATCCGGGGCTTTTTTGTATTTTTGAAAATATTATATATTTTTGTTGCAATATTGTTTGTAACAACAACGTAATCACAATGTAAAAAAGATTTCACGGATATGACACATCGTAAATATATGGAGATGGCTCAGGAACGCGACTTGGAGGCTCTCCGTAAAGTGTATAAAGAAATCAATTCCAGCAAGGAATCCGCCTCTGAATTTCTTGCAAAGACCGGTATATACACCAAGTCCGGACAGCTCTCAAAGAATTATAGGTAATGTATTCCCGGAGGTCGAATCTTGTCATCGGTTTTCACGGATGTGACAAGGTGGTCGCGGACAAGCTCATATGCGGGGATTTGCAAATGAAACCGAGCCGGAACGAATACGACTGGCTCGGTAATGGTATGTATTTCTGGGAATACAATGAAGCGAGGGCGTATGAGTTTGCATCTCAATATGCTGAAGGGCACGGAATCAAGGAACCGGCTGTTGTCGGAGCGGTCCTGGATTTGGGGCATTGTCTTGATCTGATGGACAGTTATGGACTCCAACTGCTTCAGGACGCATATAAAGCTTTTGCAGAGACAGCCAGCAAAAGCAGTAGAACGCTGCCGGAAAACAGACTTGGTCAGGATAAGGTCTTGAGGTATCTCGACTGCGCGGTAATTGAGTATCTTCATGCCAGCAGGTCGGAAGCCGGGATTTCTAAATTTGACTCCGTACGTGCTGTCTTCGAAGAAGGTTCCGAATTATATCCCGGATCTGCATTCAAAGAGAAAAATCATATTCAGATATGCATAAGGAACCCTGAATGTATCATCGGATTCTTCAGACCCAGATAAATTTATGATATCTACATATCGGCCCCGGAGAAATCCGGGGCTTTTTTATTGCAGAAAACAACATTTCCCCTTTCTAAATTTGCTATTTTTATCAATAATTGCTAAATTTATATCGTTTTGCGATAAATTGTATTTATGGTAAAAATTGGCATCTGTCTTCCGACCGGCTGTTATCTGGACTATCTCGGGTATCTCTTCCCGAGGGATCCGGAGTCCGGAGACTACGCGGTGAGTTCCGTCACCGATTTCGGCAAGCTGCTGATCGCCTATGCGAAGGTGTCGGACAAACCTGTAAGGATGCCGGAGGATTCCCGCGATTCCAGAACCGTCACCCTCACGTTGCCTCTGACGGACATATCGCAGGACCTGCAGAACAAGTTCCTGTATTACACCAAGGGCGACACCGTGGGCGGCCAGCCAGTCCCGGAAAATCTTCACATATGAATAATAAACGCGCAGCGATTCGGGCTCCATCTCCTTTCCTTTTACGGCGATGAACGACTTGAAGGCGGCACTCAATTTTTCGCCAGCTTTGGGCGCAACCGCAGATATCAGGGGATTCCATCCGAGGGCGAGACGGGTATTGATGTCGGCCACGATTTGATTGGCGGCGGCACGCCTCTCTCTGGTCGGGATGTAGTTCACCTTTTTACGGATGCGGCGAAGCTTGCGAGTCTGAGGATCTATGACAGAATAATGGATGTACCACACTTTCCCGGTGGTAAGGCGCGCGGGCACATAGTCTATATATACGCGCGCGGAAGTCTTGATGAAACACATTTTTTTTCTTCGCACACCTCCACCACATTGGCGATCTGCGAAAAAAATCTTGTCCCGTTTTTGTCCCGGTTTAAGGGGAATTTTCGCGTATTGTGCTGATTATTAGCGCAATGCAGCGACTTGGCGGAAAGACAGGGATTCGAACCCTGGAACCGCTTTGGACGGTCACACGCTTTCCAGACGTGCCTCTTCAGCCACTCGAGCATCTTTCCTTTGGGACAGCAAAGATAAGAAAAAAATCCTTTACTGCAAATTCTTTGTCATAGCAATCCGTGCCTGAAGTTCCCAGGTGCGGATACGGTCCTTGTATAAATTGTTGGTGTTCATCTTATCTATGTCGAGCGCCGCATCCGAATTGTCGTCCCAACGGCGGCAGTTGTACATAACGTCGTATATCCTGCCTATCCTGTACTCCCTGCTGATTCTGAGGGCAACGGCATAATCCTCCCCATACTTCACCGTCGGGAATCCTCCCGTTTCGCGCAGAAGACCGGTAAGGAAACCTCTCGGCGCACCCAGTCCGTTGATGCGGAGCGCATTGTTGCGACCGTTCTCTTCCGTCCACTCCCTGTGATCGATGACTCCCGGAGGAAGTTCATTGAGGTTGAAATCTGTAATCCTGTAGGAACCGATGACCATAGCGCAGTTCTGCTCATAGAAAGCGTCAACGAATTTCCTGACAGTGCCGGTCCCGGAATAAACGTCGTCGGAATCCAGTTGAAGCGCGAAACGGCCGCACTTGTCGCTGAAGACTGCCGAGTTCCAGTTGCCGCCGATGGCGTGCCAACTGGGGTCCTGGGCAATATAAACCAGCCTTTCATCCCTGAAGCCCTTTATGACGTCAACCGTGCCGTCAGTCGAATTGTCGTCAACCACAATCACATTGAACGGAAATGGACATTCCTGGCTCAGTGCAGAACTTATCGCATCTCCTATCGTGCGGACACGGTTCCGGCACGGAATCACCACCGAAGCTTCGACGGGATAATCCCCCTCCTTCAGACTGACGTCCCGGAACACCGGTGGCAACCATCCTCCCACGGCCTTAAGATGCCTGGTGCACACCTGCTCCATCTCAATCTGAACAGCCCTGTTGCGCGGATCCACATAATCGAAAAGCTTCTCTCCGGACTTTCTGGTATCCAGCTCCACCTCATAATACAGATACTCGTTGATATGCACCAATTCCCCCATTCTGGAGGCACAGAGGCGCAGGTCATACAATCCGGCATACTGCCAGTCCCCCATTTCAGAAGCCGCTTTGCGGAGGACATCGGTCCTGTAAAGCTGCACTCCGCCGAAGTCGAAATCGTCGCGTAGCGCACCGGCCTGACAGTCAATTACAGGAGCCTGGGTGTCAACGCCGTTCACTCTGGAGAAATGGTCGGAATAGACCATTGCGGCTCCGGTTGTGCGCGCCACCTGAACCATACGCTCCAAGCCGAATGCCACCCAACGGAGCTCCGTGGGCTTTGTGTAGAGAAGGGTAAATTCACTGTCCGATGCCGCGGCGATTTCGCGGATACGTGCTCCCGATATCTTCAAGGGTATGTCAAATCTGGAAACTTTCATCTCTTTTTTTCTCAAAGATAGCGGATTTTTGCTAATTTTGCCTTGTTATGGACAAGAAACTCGTTATTATTCCCACCTACAACGAAATCGAGAACATTTCACGCATCACGGAAGCCGTCCTCGGCCTCAGCGAGGGTTTCGACATTCTGGTTATCGACGACGGTTCCCCCGACGGCACGGCGGCGGCCGTCAAGGCTCTTCAATCCAATCACCCGGACAGGCTATTTCTCATAGAACGTTCCGGCAAACTCGGACTCGGAACCGCCTACCTTGCAGGATTCAAATGGGCGCTGGAGCACAAATACGACTACATTTTCGAAATGGATGCGGATTTCTCCCACTCTCCCGCCGACCTGCCGAGGCTGCTTGATGCCTGTGAGAACGGCGCAGACCTGTCTGTGGGCTCCCGCTATTGCAACGGGATAAGTGTGGTGAACTGGCCTATTGGCCGCATCCTCATTTCATACTTCGCATCAAAATACGTCCGCACCGTCCTGCGGTTCAAGGTGTATGACACCACCGCCGGATTCGTATGCTATTCTCGCCGCGTCTTGGAAGCCATCGACCTTGATGCCGTCAGGATGAAAGGATACGGATTCCAGATTGAAATGAAATACACTGCCCACAGACTCGGTTTCCGCATTGCCGAGGTACCTGTGATTTTCGTCAACCGCAAGGACGGTGTGTCAAAGATGTCCGGAGGCATTTTCGGAGAAGCGTTCTGGGGTGTTCTCGCCCTGAGGTTCCGCAGATTCCGCAAGAACCGCTGATTCAGTCTTCAGAAGAAATTTCCTTAAGCTCCGAACGGTAAGCCATCAGTATCCTGGATTTCGATATGAATCCCAGATACCTGCAGTCATCGTCAATCACCGGCAGACGCCAGGTATCCGTCCTGTCGAACTTGTTCAGGACACTGTCCATTTTTTCGTTCACGTTGACGTACAGAGGCGCATAACGCATCAGATTGTAAACGCGCAGCGACTCATACTCATCCGTTTTGAACATATGCTTGCGGATATCATCCATTTCAAGGATTCCCTGGAAACGTCCTGCCGAGTCCAGCACCGGAAATACGGCGGCGGTGCTCTCCGACACTATTTTCATTATGTCACCAAGAGTGGCATCCACATTGATTCTGGGATATTTGTCCCGCACCAGGTCCTTGGTCTGAAGCAGTGCCAGCACGGCCTGGTCATTGTCGTGCGTAAGCAGGTCTCCGCTCTGGGCTATCCGTTTTGTGTATATTGAATACTTCTCGAAAATGCGCACCGTCCCGAAAGATATGGTCGATGTGAGAATCAGGGGAACCAGCAGACCGTATCCGCCCGAAATCTCGGCAATCAGGAAGATTGCGGTCATCGGGGCCTGCATCACTCCGGCCATCAGCGCAGCCATCCCGACCAGCACGAAATTCTGCTCCGGCACACTCCCTCCCACAAGATTGATAGACCTCGCAATAACGAAGCCCATAACGGCTCCGGCAAACAGAGTGGGTCCGAAAGTTCCTCCCACACCGCCTCCGGCATTGGTGAGGGTCATAGCCACCACCTTAAGGAAAAACACAAGGGCGAAGAAAACAGGAATGCCCCAGGGGCTTTCCATCAGGAAGCCGAACACCGATCCGCCTTCCGGAGCAATGTCCCTTCCGGTGAGCAGATTTTCAAGCGAATCATATCCCTGCCCGAAGAGAGGAGGGAAAAGAAAAATCAGGACTCCCAGCCCCAGCGCGCAGACGAGCCATCTCAAATAACCGCCGCTCATCCTGCCTATCCTGTCCTCCAGCCATAGAGTCGTATTGGTGAAGTAAAGAGAGCAGAAACCCATCAGCACACCCATCAGCAAGTAGAACGGCAGATTCCCCATCGAGAAAGCAGTCAGCTCGCAGGCAAATACGGGAGTCTGCCCCCGGAAAATGTATGCTACCACCGTAGCCGATATCGTGGACAGCAGCAGGGGCAGCATCGAGCTCATCGACACGTTGAACAGGAGAATCTCTATGGTGAACAGAACCCCGGCCAGAGGAGCCTTGAATATCCCGGCCACCGCACCTGCCGCGCCACATCCCAGCAGAATCGTGATACTCTTGTGCGAAAGCCCGAAACAGCGTCCGAGATTCGACCCAATGGCCGATCCTGTATAAACAATAGGGGCCTCTGCTCCCACGGAGCCGCCGAAACCTATGGTGAGGGATGAACACAACACGGAACTCCAGACATTGTGTGGCTTGATTCTCGACTCGTTCCTGGAGACCGCCACCAACGCTCTCGTAACTCCGTGGCTGATATTGTCCCTGACGACACACTTCACGATATGATATACCAGAAGCATCCCGACACCGGGGAGCACAAGATATCGCCACATACCTGCTCCCGGACTCCCCCCGGCATACAGCACTCGGCTGATGACGGAAATGAGCCAGGTCAATAAAACGGCAGCGAGCCCCGAACAGATACCTGTCACGAGGCTCAACAGCAACAATTTCCTGTGTTCGTTAATTTGAATCGGACGAATCTTCATCTCCGCCGCTGTATTGGGCAATATTGTCATCCGGAAGGGTATCATCCCCTGCAGGGTCTCCACCCAATGCGCCGGCAACCTGCTCCACCTTCGCCTCCTCCTCTCCTTCGAGCCACCTCTCGATGTCCTCCGCATCGTCAACCTCCACCTTTATCTTCACAAGGAAAATGTCGGTTTCCGTCTCAATCGTGACCGCATAGAACGGCTCTATCATCTTATGGGTATTGGGATTTATCCCGGGAGAATATTTTACGGTGTCCTGCAGATAATCGTTGAACCCGTGAGGATACTTCGCATTGAAAATTGCCGCAAGTTCATCCGACATATTCTCATAACTCACAACGTGCTTTTTCTTATTGTCCGGTGCCATAATTTCTGATTTTGAACTGCAATTATAGGACAATTTTTCGAATCTGCAAACACTACATTCTCTCCGGAAGTTCAATCCCCAGAATGCCCATAGCTTTAACTAACACATTTGCAAGAGTTTCTATCAAAACGAGCCTCATCCTGAGTACCGAAGAATTTTCTTCTTTCAGTATGGGAGTGTCGTGATAGTACTGGTTGAACTCCTTTGCAAGGTCGTAGCAGTAGTTCGCAATGATGGCCGGTGAGAGGGCATCGGCCGCCTCCCGGACCTTCTGCGGATAAGATGCAAGAATCTTGATCAGGCGTATTTCCTTTGCCGAGAATTCCACGTTCCCCTCAAGGGAGGCATCTATGCCCTGCTCCGAAGCCTTGCGCAGGATAGACTTGATGCGCGCGTGGGTGTATTGGATAAACGGCCCCGTGTTTCCGTTGAAATCTATGGATTCCTTCGGATTGAAAAGCATCTTCTTCCTGGGATCCACCTTCAGTATGAAATACTTCAGGGCGCCAAGTCCTATCATATGATAAAGCCGGGACTTCTCTTCCTCCGACAAACCTTCGAGTTTGCCTGATTCTTCCGATGTCGCCTTCGCTTCCTCATACATCTTCTGAATGAGGTCGTCGGCATCCACGACAGTCCCTTCGCGGCTCTTCATCTTGCCTTCCGGCAATTCCACCATTCCGTAGCTCAGATGGTAAATCTGATCCGCCCAGCTGAAGCCCAGTTTCTTGAGAACAAGCTTGAGCACCTGGAAATGGTAGTTCTGTTCATCCCCAACCACATATACGTGCGAATCCAGTTCGTGCTCGGCGAAACGGCGCTCCGCCGTCCCGAGGTCCTGTGTCATATAGACGGCTGTACCGTCAGAACGGAGAAGAAGTTTCCTGTCCAGTCCGTCGGCCGTAAGGTCACACCACACGGAACCGTCCGGATCCTTCACAAAAACGCCCTCTTCAAGTCCCTTCCTTACCAGCTCCTTGCCCAGAAGATAGGTTTCGTGTTCGTAATACGTTTTGTCAAAAGTAATACCCAGTGCCTTGTAAGTCTGCTCGAAGCCATCGAACACCCAGGAGTTCATCATCGCCCACAGCCTGCGCACTTCAGGATCGTTCTCCTCCCATTTTACAAGCATTCCGTGAACCTTGTCAAGCACGGAGGGGTCTTCCTTCTCCATCTTTGCATACTCCACGTAGCAGTCGCCCACCAGATGATCTCCCTTCTTGCCGGTGCTTTCGGGTGTCGCCCCGTTGAAGCGCTCCTGCCAGGCATACATCGACTTGCAGATATGCACTCCCCTGTCGTTCACGAGAGTCGTCTTGATAACCTCATTACCCGCAGCCTTCAACAGATTGGATACCGACGCACCGAGAAGATTGTTTCTCACGTGACCGAGATGAAGCGGCTTGTTCGTGTTGGGCGAAGAGAATTCTACCATTATGCGCTTTCCCGTCGCGGGCAGAATTCCGAAATCGGGCGTGCCGTGAACGGACTCGAAAAGTCCGGCCCACCAGACATTGGACAGCGAGAGATTGAGGAATCCCTTCACGGAATTGAATGCGCTTATTTCCTTGCAGTTGGCCACAAGCCACTCACCTATCGCCGTGCCGGTGGCATCCGGAGATGTATGGGAAATCCTGAGCAGAGGAAAAACAACCAGGGTGAAATCCCCCTCGAATTCCTTGCGGGTCACCTGCACCTGCAGCTGATCGGCGGCAAGTTCCGCACCATAAAGCGCCTTGACGGCCTCTGAGGCCCTGGACGCAATAAACTGTTCTGTGGTCATTTCCTAGCCGAGGTATGTCTTCAGAAGTTTGGATGCTGAAGGTTTCTTGAGTTTGCGTATAGCCTTTTCCTTTATCTGGCGCACGCGCTCGCGGGTAAGGTCCAGCCTTTCGCCTATCTCTTCCAGAGTCATCTCCTGACATCCGATGCCGAAGAAATTCTTTACGATTTCCCTCTCGCGGACAGTGAGAATCTGCAGAGCGCGTTCTATCTCCGTGCTCAGCGATTCGTTGTTGAGACCGCGGTCCGCCATAGGGCTGTCCTCGTTGGGAAGAACATCCAGGAGAGAATTGTCCTCACCCTCCACAAACGGGGCATCCACGCTGACGTGACGGCCGGAGACGCGCATAGTGTCGGCAATCTTGTCCTTGGGCACATCTATCATTTCCGAGAGTTCGTCGGTTGACGGCTGACGTTCGTGCTCCTGCTCGAACTTGCCCAGTGCCTTGTTTATCTTGTTGAGGGAGCCCACCTGGTTCAGGGGCAGACGAACGATACGGCTCTGCTCGGCAAGCGCCTGCAGAATGCTCTGCCTGATCCACCACACTGCGTAGGAAATGAACTTGAAACCTCTGGTCTCATCGAATTTCTCTGCGGCCTTGATGAGTCCCAGGTTCCCTTCATTTATGAGGTCCGGCAGGCTCAGGCCCTGATTCTGATATTGCTTTGCAACGGAAACCACAAAGCGGAGGTTCGCTCTTGTAAGTTTCTCGAGGGCTTCCTGATCGCCCTTGCGGATACGCTGGGCCAGTTCCACTTCCTCTTCCGGGGACACAAGTTCCTCACGGCCAATCTCCTGAAGGTATTTGTCCAGTGAGGCGCTCTCCCTGTTGGTAATCGATTTTGTAATCTTGAGTTGACGCATAATAAAAAAATATTGTCGCAGCCCGAAGACCGCGACAATATCACAGTGTTCAAGGCTGTCTGTTATTCATCCTTGCCGAAGCCGAAGTAGAAAGGCCTTCCGGTTCTGGTGATTCCCTCCACGAACACCGATCTCTTTGACTTCTTGGCTATATCTATCACATCCTGAGGTTTGCCAACCTTCTGGTCGTTGACGTACTGGATTACGTAGCCGTCCTCTCCTCCTGCCTGGGCAACCTTGCCGTTTCCGGCAGAAACAATCTCAACACCGTTCTTTACCGCCTTGAGCTTTGCTCCGTAGAACACCACGGTACCGTCTTCATCCATGGTTCCGGTATTGTCAACCGTTCCTTCGAAGGTCACCTGAGCGGTCTTCTCCCGACCGTCCCTTATATACCTGACGGCCGCCTTGTCGCCGGGACGGAAACCGTTTATCTTTTCCTGAAGCTCGGACATCGAACCGATTGCCGTCGAGTCAATCGACACAATCACGTCTTCTTTCTCCAAACCGGCCTTTGCGGCGGCGCTTCCTTTGGAAACCTCGCTAATATATACGCCCTTGACGGAGGAAAGTTTCAGCTTTTGAGCCAATTCTTCCGTAACCGTGCCGCCCGCTATTCCAAGGACCACGCGCTTGACGGACCCGAAGTCTATCAGGTCACCCACGATTTTGCGCACAATGTTGGAAGGAACGGCAAAGGAATAGCCCGAATAAGCCTGGGTGGTTGACACTATCATAGTGTTGATACCCACAAGTTTGCCCTCCTTGTTGACGAGAGCACCGCCAGAATTGCCGGGATTGACGGCGGCATCTGTCTGGATGAAGGATTCAATCTTGATTTCGCCGGGATTACGCTGGCTCGGCATCTGCCGCCCTTTGGCGCTCACTATGCCAGCAGTAATCGTGGAGCGGAGAGCCTCGCCGAGAGGACTTCCGATTGCAAGCACCCACTCACCCAGGCGGAGCTTGTCCGAATCCGCGAACTCGATGGCGGGGAGCCCGGTGGCGTCAATCTTTATGAGAGCCACGTCCGTAGCGGGGTCTGTGCCTATGATACGGGCCTTGAATGTCTTGTTGTTGTTGAGTGTCACCTCGACGTCCGTGGCCCCGTCAACAACGTGATTGTTGGTCACGATATATCCGTCCTCACGGATAATGACACCGGAACCGCTTCCCTGCTGCACGCGCTCTCTTGTGCGGGGTTCTCCGTAACCGAAGAAATACCCGAACGGGTCCACATACTGCTGCTGGGTCTTGACAGTCACCTTGACATATACTACGGCATCGACGCTGTTCTCGGCCGCAAAAGTAAAATCGGGATAATCGGACAATGACAAATTGACAGTTCTGTATGACGCGCCGCCGGAATTGGATGACACCTGTCCCATTGCTTCCGGAGTTGATGCTTTCACGATGGCGAATGCGGTGAGGCCGCTCAAAAGCACGGAGGCAATAACTGTAGTGATGTTTCTTTTCATATTCATATCTTTTTGAATTTTCACGCGGACTGATTTGTCAAATAATATGCCAGAAATGTTCCGGAATTTTTATTATATTTGTCTCTGACTAAAATATCAATTGAGAATATGGAATTCAAAGTATCTAGCGCCGCCCTGTTGAAAGGCATTCTGGACGTATCAAAAGCCATCCCGGCAAAAACAGCACTCCCGATTCTGGAGAATTTTCTGTTCGTAGTTAAAGAATCGGTTCTGGAAATAACGGCATCCGATCAGGAACTTACCCTGCGTACCCGTGTTGAACTTGACAACACTGCCCAAGACGGCAGCATTGCAGTCCCGGCACGGCAGATAATTGAACTATTCAAAGTACTTCCCGACCAGCCTGTCACCATCAGGACCACGTCGGACAGTTCTTTCGAATGCATCTGGAGCAACGGCAACTCATCGCTCCCCTATTTCCCCGCAGAAGATTATCCGGCCATCAAGGGCGCCGGGCAGGACGCCATCACGGTCAGATTCCCCTCTCAAACTCTTGCAGACGGAATCGGCAGTACCATATACGCCACGGCTGACGATGAAATGCGTCCCGCAATGAACGGCATTTTCTTCGACATCAGCGAAAGCAGTACGACGCTGGTCGCTTCCGACTCGCACAAACTAATCTGCTACACTACGGCCGACGTTGAAGCGGCCCAGCCAGCATCCTTCATTCTCCACAAAAAAGCCGCGGCCGTGCTCAGAAGCACCATCGACAAGACCGACAGTGACGTCAACGTGACCTTCGATGCAAGCACAGTCGTCTTTTCGGCCGGTTCCACAATGATGGTATGCCGTCTGGTCGTGGGCAAATATCCGAGATACCGGGATGTCATCCCCCAGAACAATTCCAATATTCTCAAAATCGACAGGCAGCTCCTCCTCGGAACACTGCGCCGCGTTGCCGTCTGCGCCAACAAGGCTTCCAACCACATCAAGCTGGAGCTGGCATCCGGGCAGATTGAGATTACGGCCCAGGACCTCGGATTCGCTATCGCCGCCTACGAAAAAATCGGATGCGAATACAACGGAGAGCCTCTGTCGATAGGTTTCAAGTCTTCGTTCCTCATTGAGATTCTCAACAATATGACTTGCGAAACCCTTATGATTAAATTTGCGGATGCGAGGCGTGCCGCACTCATATTGCCATCGGAAGAAGATGCCACAAGTGACAGAATCTGCGGCATCATAATGCCCATAATGATTTCATAAGCGCTATGGTTCTCAATCTTCAAAGGCCTCTGCTCTTTTTCGACATCGAGAGTACGGGGCTCAATATTCCTTCAGACTCCATCATAGAACTCAGTTTCGTCAAGGTGTTCCCGGGTGGAGAGCAGCGCATCAGGACCTGGCGCATCAAGCCGTGGGACTATGAACGCCGGTGCCAGAGACCTATTGATCCCAAGGCATCGGAAGTGAACGGCGTGACGGATGATATGCTTGTTGACTGCCCCACCTTCTACGAAGTGGCCGACGAAGTCGTGGAATGGCTGCAGGGCAGCGACCTTGCCGGTTTCAATTCAGCGAAATTCGACCTCCCTATGCTGGCGGAAGAGATTGAACGTGCAAGACTTGCCGGCAAAAAACTGGACATCGACCTCCACGAACCGCTTATGGTAGATGTTCAGAATATCTATCACGCAATGGAGCCGCGCAACCTCAGGGCCGCCTACAGGTTCTACTGCGGAGGCGAAGATTTCGACAACGCTCATACGGCGGAAGCCGACACCCTGGCCACATACGAGGTGCTCAAAGGCCAGCTGGACCGCTACCCGGATCAGTTGAAGAATGACGTGAAACAGTTGTCAAGCTTTGCGGGCAGAAGATACATTGACTTCGCCGGACATCTGATAAGCAACGATAGCGGCGAGGCTGTCATCAACTTCGGCAAGCACAAGGGAAAGACTGCACGTGAGGTGTTCAGGGCTGAGCGTTCCTACTTCAAATGGATAGCGGACAGTTCCTTTACCCTCGACACAAAACGGCAGTTCGCCAGACTTGCAGAGCAGTTCGCCGCAGAAGCCAAAGAAGAAAGCAGTAAACCTGCCACCAGGGACCAGCTTGAAAGTCTGGCCGGCAAATTCAACTCCGGCAAACTCTTCTGAGGCGATGATAATTGCTGTCAAAACTTTCACCGGCAAAGTCATTGTACGCCCCGACACCACAAGAGTAAAGGACGGGGAAGACGCATATATGCCCGAATTTATTAGCAGGCTCGAATGGTCTCCGGTGCTGTACACCAGGATTACCAGACCCGGGAGGAGCATAAGCGGGAAGTTCGCGCACAGATATTTCAGCGATTTCAGCGCCGGAATCCTCCTTTACCCGTCGGATCTGATGGACGGAAGCGAGGAGGGATACGCCTGTGCCTCCTGTCTCGACCACACTTCCCTGCTGAATCTCGGATTTCCCGAACAAAAGTGGGGGGAAAATGCGTGTAACAAAATTGTTATACATAATAACAATAATGTTTTATATTCTGAAAATATTAGTGTTACGGATGAGATTATGCGTTCCATCGTACAAGCGAGCAAGTTTTGCTGGCTTCGCGAAGGAGACCTTCTTGCAGCAGAACTCCGCCCCAGAGAGGCTCTGTGCAACAGGCAGAACTCCCCTTTCAAGGTATCCGGAGAAATTGACGGGGAGACGGTTTTCGATAAAAAAATAATCCTGTAGAAAAAACAATAACCCAATAACGACATTATGAAACTGGTAGAAAGAAATTACCTTCTGACCTTCATTCTGGTGACCACACTTTTCGCCTTGTGGGGATTCGCCAACGACATCACAAACCCTATGGTGGCCGCATTCCAGACAGTAATGGAATTGTCGGCGGCCAAGGCATCACTCATCCAGTTCGCATTCTATGGGGGCTATGCCACAATGGCTATCCCGGCCGCCCTGTTCATCAGGAAATACAGCTACAAGAACGGAATTATGCTAGGGCTCACCCTGTATGCAATCGGGGCGTTCCTGTTCATTCCCGCCGCGGCTCAGCAGAATTTCACTTTCTTCTGCCTTTCACTGTACATCCTCACCTTCGGTCTCGCCTTCCTTGAAACCACAGCAAATCCCTTCATCCTGTCTCTGGGTGCCAAGGAGAACTCCACCCGCCGGCTCAATCTGGCCCAGGCATTCAACCCTATGGGGTCACTCAGCGGAATGGCGGTCGCTTCGTGGGTAGTGCTCCCCGCCCTCATCAGCGACAGGAGGAACTCGGCCGGTGAAATCATATTCAACACGCTGTCCGAGGCGGAAAAGGCGGAAATAAGAATCCACGACCTTACGCAGATACGCAACGCTTACGTTGTTCTGGGCGTCGTGGTCGTCGCGGTGCTCATTATCTTCGCCCTGACAAAGATGCCGGACACCGTCGGTGCCGGCCAGAAGAATCTCAGCGCAAAAAAGACTCTCAGGAACCTTTGGAACAATGTAGCCTACAGGGAAGGCGTCCTCACCCAGATGTTCTATGTAGGTGCGCAGATAATGGTCTGGACCTTCATCATCCAATATGCCGACAACCTCGGGATAGACAAGGCCACCGCCCAGAAGTACAATATCATAGCAATGGGGATGTTCCTCTGCTTCCGCTTCGTCGCCACTTACCTTATGAAATATATTAATTCACGTAAGTTGTTGGCTATCTTCGGTTGCGGGGCCGCCATTTGCACCATCGGTGCAATAACATTCGTAGGCCCGCTCGGCCTGGGCTGCCTCGTTGCAATCAGCGCGTTCATGAGCCTTATGTTCCCCACCATCTACGGAATCGCGCTCGAGAACGTATCCGCCGAAGACAGCACCCTCGGAGCGGCTTTCCTCGTTATGGCGATTGTCGGCGGCTCAATTCTTCCCCCTCTCCAGGGAACAATCATCGACCTCGGCACCGTATGCAACCACCCTGCCGTGAACGTCAGCTTCTGCCTGCCGCTCATCTGCTTCATCGCCATAATAATCTACGGTGTGCGCAGAACCAGAAAAATAGCGGAATAAAGAATTTGTTTTCCGGAAAATTTCGGATAACTTTATGAACTGGAATCAAAACAACCAAACTGATAACTATGAACAAATATCCAAAAATCGGTATCCGCCCGACCATAGATGGCCGTCAGGGCGGTGTAAGAGAAGCTCTTGAGGAGAAGACAATGGCTCTGGCCAATGCAGTCAAAAACCTCATTGAGAGCAATTTGAAGAATGGTGACGGATCACCCGTCGAGTGCGTGATTGCTGACAGCACCATCGGCCGTGTCGCCGAATCGGCGGCCTGCCAGGAAAAGTTCGAGCGCGAGGGCGTAGGCTCCACCATTTCCGTCACTTCCTGCTGGTGCTATGGCTCTGAGACAATGGATATGAACCCTCATTGGCCCAAAGCTGTGTGGGGCTTCAACGGAACGGAACGCCCCGGTGCCGTGTATCTGGCGGCAGTCCTGGCCGCTCACGCACAGAAGGGCCTCCCCGCATTCGGCATCTACGGACACGTCGTGCAGGATCTCGATGACAACACCATTCCCGCCGACGTGGCCGAGAAGATTCTGCGCTGGGCACGCGCCGCACAGGCTGTAGCCACAATGCGCGGCAAGAGTTACCTCAGCCTCGGAAACACCTGTATGGGTATCGCCGGCTCCATCGTCAACGCCGATTTCCTCCAGAAATACCTTGGAATGCGCACCGAGTACGTTTCCCTCGTTGAAATACTCCGGCGCGTTGACTTCAACATCTTCGACCCCGATGAATTCAAAAGAGCAATGGAGTGGGTTGAGAAATACTGCAAACCGCAGGAAGGCCACGACTACAACGAAGACCGCGCCCTCTTCCCCGGCACACCGATGACCACTTTCAACGGAAAAGGCAAGGGAAAGAACCGTGCCGAGAAAGATGCGGACTGGGAGTTCACGGTGAAGAATATGATGATTATCCGCGACCTTATGGAGGGCAACCCCAAACTGCTCGAAATGGGCTACAAGGAAGAAGCTCTCGGCCACAATGCCATCGCGGGCGGTGTCCAGGGGCAGCGCCAGTGGACCGACTACAAACCCAACTTCGATTTCCCCGAGTCACTGATGTGCTCATCCTTCGACTGGAACGGAATCCGTGAAGCCAAGATTCTCGCCACCGAGAATGATTTCTGCAACGGTATGTCAATGCTCTTCGGCCATCTCCTGACCGGTCGCGGAGTTATGTTCAGCGACGTGCGCACATACTGGAGCCCGGAAGCCGTCAAGCGCGTCACCGGCAAGGCTCCCGAAGGACTTGCGGAAGGCGGATTCATCCACCTCATCAATTCCGGCGCCACGACACTTGACGCCACCGGTGCAATGACCGATGCGGACGGCAAGCCGACAATCAAGGCTCCCTGGGATATGACGCAGAAAGATGTGGAAGCCTGCCTCGCCGCCACCAACTGGATGCCGGCAGACCGCGACTACTTCCGTGGCGGCGGATATTCCGCACACTTCGTCACACGCGGAGGCATTCCTATGACTATGATGCGCCTCAATATGGTCGAGGGTCTCGGTCCCGTCCTGCAGATTGCCGAGGGATGGAGCGCCGAACTCCCGAAAGAGCAGCACGATATCCTTGACAAGCGTACGGATCCCACCTGGCCTACGACCTGGTTCGTTCCCCGCACGGATGCTTCCAAGGATGCATTCAAGGATGTGTACAGCGTGATGAACAACTGGGGTGCCAACCACGGTGCCATCGCTTATGGCCACATCGGAGCCGACCTCATCACTCTGGCTTCAATGCTCCGCATTCCCGTCTGCATGCACAATGTGCCTGAGGCGAAG
>JAZUHY010000028.1:0-10946 GCA_045641985.1 Candidatus Cryptobacteroides sp. | reverse complement strand
TTCAGTTATGAGACAGACAAGGCTTCCTTCGAGGAGGAGGCCAAGGTCGAGGGAACGGTTCTCGCCGTGTTCTTCAGGGACGGAGACGAGATTCCCTGTCTGACCAACGTTATGGTTATTGGCAATGCCGGAGAGTCTTTCGCGGAGTTCGACCCCAACGGTGGAGCGGCAGCCTCGACTTCGGGACAGGCTGTTGCCTCTGAAGGACCGGAGAACAGGGGTAATGTCCCTTCAGAGGTCCAGCCTGCTCCCTCAGGGGCTGATTCTTCCGTCACAACAGCCGCAGGAGCTGCCTGTGGTGCCGGGGGGCCATTAACCCGGCAATCCGGTCTCTCGGCGCCAGCAGGCAGTCCGGAGGCCGCCGCGGCAGGATCTGCGAATTTAGGTGCCGTGTCACCGCGTGCGAGGAAACTCGCCGAGGAGAAAGGTGTCAATTTGGCGCAGGTTGCCGGGACAGGGCCTTACGGACGTGTCATCGAACGTGACGTGCAGGCAGTGGCGGTCAATCTGACCGGGCTTGCAAAGGCAAAGATGGCGGAAGGCGGTATGGCCGCTCCCGCACAGGGATCGGGCCTTGCCGGCACAGTCAAGGCGGGAGACCTCAAGGTATGGAAGGCAAATCACACCGATATAGCGGGCGAAGGTGCCGAATTCGAGGTTGTCAAGATGAGCAATATGCGCAAGCTGATTGCCAAGTCCATGTACAATTCTCTCCAGAATTCCGCACAGCTCACCCATATGCTGGGCGCTGACGCCCGCAAGGTACAGGCTCTGCGCAAGAAGGCCAAGAAGGCCTTCGAAGAAGGGAAAATCGATGCGAATATCACCATCAACGATTTCGTGTGCTTCGCCGTCATCAAGGCTCTCAAGAAGTTCCCCAATCTCAATTCCCATTGTCTGGGCGATGCGATGCGCATCTTCAAGCCGGTCAATCTGGGCTGCGCCGTGGATACCGAGCGCGGACTTATGGTTCCGGCCATTCCCCACGCCGACGAACTCAATATCATCGGCCTCAGCAAGCAGCTCAAGAAAATTGCCGAGGATGCGAAGAAGGGTTGCGTGAATCCCGACCTCCTCTCTCCGGAGGCCGCATCATTTACGGTTTCCAACCTGGGCGGCTTCGGAGTGGAGTGGTTCACACCCATCATCAACGTGCCTCAGAGCGCCATCCTCGGTGTATGCAACATAGTTTCCCGTCCGAAGGACATCGGCGGCGGGGTGGTGGCATTCGTGCCTTATATGGGCCTCAGTCTCACCTATGACCACCGTGCCGTTGACGGGGGAGAGGCTACTCGTTTCCTCAAGCAGATCGCGATAGAAATTGAGAATCTCGACGTTGAATTTTAATTTTTTGCAATAATGTACGATTTAGCGATTATCGGCGGCGGTCCCGGTGGTTATGTGGCCGCAGAGCGCGCAGGCGCGGCTGGACTCAAGGTTGTCCTTTTCGAAAAGAAATCCCTGGGTGGTGTATGTCTCAATGAAGGCTGTATCCCCACCAAGACGCTGCTTTACAGTGCGAAGGTGTATAATTATGCCGTCAATGGCGACCATTACGGCGTATATGTCGAGAAGCCTTCCTTCAAGTATAATGAATTCGTGGAGCGTAAGGACAAGGTTGTCCGCAAACTCGTGGGAGGCATCAAGGCCGCTATGAAAGGCTTCAAGGTTGAGGTGGTGAACGCCGATGCCCTCATTACCGGACGCAGTGCGGATGGCATCACCATCAAGGCCGCAGATACCGGATATGTTGCCAAAAATCTCCTGATATGCACCGGTTCCGAGGCTGCTGTGCCTCCGTTCCCCGGACTGAAGGAAGCGGGCGACGTGATTGTCACCAATCGTGAGATTCTCGCGCTCAAGGAGCAGCCCAAGGAAATCGTTGTCATCGGCGGCGGTGTCATAGGTATGGAGTTCGCCGCATTCTACAGTACTCTCGGTACGAAAGTGACGGTCGTGGAGATGCTGCCCAAGATTCTCGGGCCTCTCGACGACGAAATCAGCACGATGCTTCAGAATATCTATGCGAAGCGCGGCATCAATTTCTGTCTGCGCTGCAAGGTGACCGGCATCGAGGGCAATACGGTAGTATATGAGGACCCGGACGGCAAGGTCTGCCGCGTGTCCGGCGACAAGATTCTGGTGAGCGTGGGCCGTCGCGCCAACTTCAACGGAATCGGACTTGAGAACATCGGAGTAGAGCTCGCTCTCAATCCTGCAGGACGTCCCTGCGGCATCAAGGTGGACGAGCATATGCGCACCAACGTTCCCAACGTTTATGCCGCCGGTGACGTTACCGGATTCTCTATGCTTGCACACACTGCAAGCCGCGAGGGAGAGGTCGCTGTCAACAATATCCTCGGAAAGAAGGACGTTATGCGCTACAACGCAATCCCCGGCGTGGTCTATACCAATCCCGAAGTTGCAGGCGTGGGCGTTACCGAAGAAGAGGCGAAGAAGAAAGGTCTGGACTACAAGGTCGTCAAGCTCCCTATGGCATACTCCGGCCGCTTTGTGGCCGAGAATGAAGGGGGAGAGGGCATCTGCAAGCTCATCGTGGGTGCTGAATACCACGAGGTGCTGGGTGTCCATATGCTCGGCAACCCCTGCTCGGAGATTCTCCAGAGCATGTGCATTGCCATAGAGCAGGAGATGACCGTGGAGCAGCTCAAGGAGGTCGTGTTCCCTCATCCTACAGTATCGGAAATAATCAAGGAAACAGCATTTTCACTGAAATAACAATAAAACACAAATAATCATGCCTAAATCACTTTATATCGATCCCAACGAGACTCTGCGTCCGTCAGAGCACGAGATAACCTTCCCCAAGCTGCCCGTGATGCAGTACAAGAAGACCATCAAGCAGGAACTCAAGGAAGGAAACTTCACCAAGGAGGACCTCCTCCGCATCTACCGCGACATGTTCACAATCCGCGAGTTTGAGACTATGCTCAACCTCGTGAAAACGACAGGTGGATACAACGGAGTGGAGTACAACAACCCGGGTCCCGCCCACCTTTCAGCCGGTCAGGAGGCTGCTGCAGTAGGTATGGCTTACGCACTTGATACGGATGACTTCATCTTCGGTTCGCACCGTTCCCACGGTGAGATTCTGGCAAAGGGTCTCCGTTCCATCGAGATTCTTTCCGACAAGGAACTGGAGAAGGTGATGAACGAATTCTGGGACGGCGCCACGGTCAACGTGGCAAAGAAGGGCTTCAAGGGCAGTACGAAGGAACTCGGTATCCGTTTCCTCCTGTATGGTGCAATGGCTGAGATTTTCGCCCGTACGACCGGTTTCAACAAGGGCCTCGGCGGATCCATGCACACTTTCTTCACCCCGTTCGGAATCTATCCCAACAACGCAATCGTAGGCGGCTCCGGCTCAATCGCAGTCGGCGCGGCTCTCTATAAGAAAGTCAACCGCAAGAAGGGTATCGTCGTGGCCAATCTCGGTGACGGCGCAATGGCCCGCGGACCGGTCCTCGAAGGAATGACCTTCGCATCGATGGATCAGTTCAATACCCTCTGGGAGGGCGATATGAAGGGCGGTCTTCCCGTTCTCTTCAACGTTATGGACAACCAGTACGCAATGGGCGGACAGACCAAGGGTGAGACGATGGGATACACTTTCCCCGCACGTCTCGGCGCCGGTTTCAAACCCGATGCAATGAATGCCGAACGCGTTGACGGATACAATCCTCTGGCAGTCATCGACGCATTCCGCCGCAAGAAGGCTCTTCTTGAGCAGAAACTCGGACCGGCCCTGCTCGATGTCGTTACCTACCGTTACAGCGGACACTCTCCCAGCGACCAGTCATCATATCGCACAAAGGAGGAGATAGAGGCTTGGGAGAAAGAGGATTGCATCGTGGCCTTCGCCGAAAAGCTCAAAGCGGCCGGCGTAGCCAAGGACAAGGATATCGAGGCAATCCAGAAGCAGGTCAAGGATGTCATCTTCGACTGCTACAAACTTGCCATCGACCCTGAACTGTCTCCGCGTATGGACCTGGTGAAGGACAACGAACTTCTCGGAAACATGATGTTCTCCAACCGGAGCGTTGATTCTCTCAGCGATGCCAAACCCGACGTGCTTATGCCTCTGGCGGAAAATCCGCGCGTGAAGCAGATTGCCGGCAAGGAGCGTTTCTATGTTGACAAGGACGGCAAGCCCGTCAGCAAGATGAAGACCTTCAATATCCGTGACGGTATCTTCGAGGCTGTGGTTGACCGTTTCTACAAGGATGCATCCCTCATCGCTTACGGCGAGGAGAACCGTGAGTGGGGCGGCGCGTTCGCCGTGTATCGCGGACTCACCGAGGCCCTGCCTTATCACCGTCTTTTCAATTCACCCATTGCGGAGGCTGCAATCATCGGCACATCAATCGGTTATGCTATGTGCGGCGGCCGTGTGATACCTGAAATAATGTACTGCGACTTCCTCGGATGCTGCGGTGACGAGATATTCAACCAGCTGCCCAAGTGGCAGGCAATGTCCGGCAATATCCTCAAGATGCCGGTAGTCGTCCGCGTGTCCGTGGGTTCCAAGTACGGCGCCCAGCATTCTCAGGACTGGACATCCCTCTGTACTCATATCCCGGGTCTGAAGGTTGCTTTCCCTGTCACTCCTTATGATGCCAAGGGCCTTATGAACTCCGCACTCCAGGGAACTGACCCTGTCATCTTCTTCGAGAGCCAGCGCATCTACGACAAGGGCGAGGAGTTCCATCAGGGAGGTGTGCCCGAGGAATACTATGAGATTCCTTTCGGAGAGCCCGATATCAAACGTGCGGGCAAGGACGTAACCTTCCTCACAATCGGTGCAACCCTCTACCGCGCCCTCAAGGCCGCCGACATCCTGAAGGAGAAATACGGAATGGAGGCCGAGGTCATCGATGCCCGCTCTATGGTTCCTTTCAACTACGAGAAGGTCGTCGAGTCCGTCAAGAAGACCGGACGCATCATCATTGCAGGCGATGCCACAGCCCGCGGCTCCTTCCTCAATGACCTTGCCGCCAACGTTACCGACCTCTGCTTCGATTACCTCGACGCGGCTCCCGTGGTGCTCGGTTCACGCAACTGGATTACCCCTTGCCACGAACTTGAGGAGGCGTTCTTCCCTCAGCCCGAGTGGTTCATCGATGCCATCAACGAGAAGATGGTTCCTCTCAAGGACCATACTCCAGTCACCAATATGACAGGCGCCCAGTTCATCAGCAGAGCGAAGAAGGGTATTTAATTCAATGGGTCCGCATATGAAAATTCTGGACGTCAACGCCCATCTTCACACCCCTTATTCCTTCAGTGCCTTCAACGATGTGCCCCAGGCTCTCGACATGGCGGCTGCGGAAGGAGTGAAGGTCGTGGGCATCAACGACTTCTATTCAATGGACGGATACGGACAGTGGAGCGAAGAGTGCGGCAAACGCCGCCTCTTCCCCTTGTTCAACATCGAGTTCATATCGCTCAACGTGGAAGACCAGTCCGCGGGAATAAGGGTGAATGACCCCAACAATCCGGGACGTACCTACCTCAGCGGCAAAGGTTTGTCTTTCCCGGTCACCCTGACGGGGGAGCCTGCACGTCAGCTTGCCGCAGTCAAGGCGGAATCGAATGCCCAGGTGGAGCAGATGTGCGCCAAGCTGAATGCCCATCTGGATGCGGTGAAAGCCGGATTCAACATCGATTTTGCTGAAGTGCGCGAGAAACTTACCCGTGGTTCCATCCGCGAGCGTCATCTTGCCAAGGCATTGAGAATGGCAGTGGATGCCAATGTGCCGGAAGCGTCCAGAGCGGCGTTCTACGAGAAGGTTTTCGGAGGGAAACCGTTGAAGTCGGCTTCCGGCGACATAGCTGCAGTTGAAAATGAGATTCGCGGCAATCTCCTCAAGTCCGGCGGCGCGGCGTTCGTGGCCGAGGATCCGAAGGCGTTCCTGCCTATGGCTACGGTACAGCATATCATCGAGGCCGCAGACGGCATTCCCACCTATCCTTTCCTTGCGGATGACGCAAAGGGGAATTTCACGGATTTCGAGGGAGACCTGCAGAAATGTGCGGACATTCTCAAGAAGCGCGGATTCCGTTCCGCCGAATTCATAACCACACGCAACACTACAGCCGTCCTGGAGCAGTATGCATCCTATCTCGTGGATGAAGGATTCATAGTGACTTTCGGCTCGGAGCACAACACTCCGGCTCTCGAGCCCGTCAAGCTCCGCACACGCGACGCGGCTGACCTCTCCGACAAGCTCAAGGAGATAAACTACCGCGGAGCCTGTATGGTGGCGGCCCATCAAGCCGGACTCGACAGCGTCGATGCCGGTGACGAAATAATAACCAAGGCAACATTATGACGAACTTAGAAGCAATAATTGAAATATCCCGCAAATACGGGGCGGATCCCCGTTATGTGATAGCCGGAGGCGGCAACACATCCTGCAAGGATGCCGACCGACTTTGGGTCAAGGCCAGCGGACACGCCCTGGCTACCATTACGGAAGACGGTTTCGCTGTGCTGGACAGGGCGAAACTCAATCCGATGGGGGAGAAGGCGTACAGCAAGGATGTGGCTGAACGCGAGGAGCAGGTCAAGAACGACCTTGCAGCCGCCTGCATCACCAAAGACCGCCGTCCTTCGGTGGAGACGTCGCTGCACAACTGTATGAACTGGACTTTCGTTGTCCACACTCATCCCACTTCGGTGAATGCGCTTATGTGTGCCGCCGATGCGGAAAGGAAGTGCGCTGAAATGTTTCCGGACGCCCTTTATATCCCATATACTGATCCCGGATACACTCTTTTCAAGAAGGTGTATGACAAGATTCAGGCATACAAGGCTTCCAATGGAGTGGAGCCCAAGGTGATATTCCTACAGAATCACGGTATCTTCGTGGGGGCCGACAGCATAGAAGAGATTGAAAAAATATATGACGGTGTTTTCGCCGCAATCGAGGCCGGGTTCAAAAAGAAGCTTCCTGCCGGAGAGGCTGATGTATGTGACTGTGTTTGCGAGACCGTTCCGGCAATCCGTACTATCCTGAGCCGCAAAGGCCGCGGGCTTAAAACTCTGAAAATCACCAATAATGCTCTTGTCGGCGAATTTGTCGCCTCGAAAGATGCATTCAAGGCCGTATCCGTGCCTTTCTCTCCCGACGAGATTGTATATTGCAAGTCGGAGTACGTTTATCTCGAAGGCAAGGATTCCGCTGACCTTGTAAAGAAGGCTGAGAAGAAGATAGAGGAATACATAGAAAAACGCGGGCACACTCCCAAGGTCCTTCTCATCAAGGGAATAGGTCTTGTGGCCGTGGGCGACAGCGCAAAGAATGCGCAGATAATCACAGACGTGTTCACAGACGCGATGAAGATTGCATTCCTGGCACAGAATTTCGGCGGACCTCATCCTATGACAGCCCGCCAGATAGGATTCATCGACAGCTGGGAAGTTGAGAATTACCGCCGCAAGGTCAGCGCTTCAGTTGCCGCGGGCCGCGTGGAAGGCAAGACTATAATCGTCACAGGTGCCGCCCAGGGCTTCGGCGAGGGAATCGCCCGCAATCTTCTGAGAGAAGGGGCCAACATTGTCGTTGCCGATCTCAATGAAGTTACCGGTGAGGCTACTGCCGCCGCATTCAATGCCATTGCAAAGAACAGCAGGGCCATTTTTGTGAAGACTAACGTGAGCGAACTGGACAGCATTCAGAATCTCATCCGTGAGACCATCATCAACTTCGGTGCTCTGGATGCATTCGTGAGCAATGCCGGTGTCGCCCGTGCCGGAGACCTCGAAACCCTTACTCCCGAAACCTTCGATTTCGTGACGAAGATAAACTATTACGCTTTCTTCTATTGTTCCAAACTGGCAAGCCGCGTGATGAAGATTCAGACGGCCAACGATCCCGAGTACTTCGCCGATATCATCCAGGTCAACTCAAAGAGTGGTCTGGAGGGTTCAAAAGCCAATTATGCGTACGCGGGAAGCAAGTTCGGCGGCATAGGTCTCGTTCAGTCGTATGCGCTTGAACTGGCCCCCTTCAATATCAAGGTGAATGCCGTATGTCCGGGCAACTTCCTGGACGGACCTCTATGGAGCGACCCGGTGAGGGGACTGTTCGTGCAGTATCTCAATGCCGGTAAAGTGCCGGGAGCAAAGACGGTTGCGGACGTGCGCGAGTATTACCTGTCCAAGGTGCCTATGCGCAAGGGCTGCAACCCCGAGGACGTATGCAAGGCCATCATGTATGCAATGGACCAGACGGGTGAGACCGGTCAGGCCATTCCCATCACAGGCGGCCAGATAATGTTGAACTAATCAATAACCAATTATATGAAAACCAAAGCAGTCAGACTGTATGGCAAATGCGACCTCCGTCTGGAGGAGTTCGAATTGCCTGCAATCAAGGAAGATGAGATTCTGGCCAAGGTGGTCAGCGATTCCATCTGTATGTCTTCATACAAGTCTTCACATCAGGGGGAGGAGCACAAGAGGGTTCCCGACGACATTGCAGTCAATCCTACCATCATCGGACACGAGTTTGCGGGTGAGATTGTTGAGGTCGGCAAAAAGTGGCAGGACCAGTTCAAGCCGGGCGACAAGTTCTCAATTCAGCCCGCCCTCACCTACGAGGGAGGACCCGTCGGAGTGCTGAGCGCTCCCGGCTATTCTTACAGATACATCGGAGGCGACGCCACTTACGTTGTCATTCCGGCAGAGGTGATGACCCAGGGATGCCTTCTTCCATATAAAGGGGAGGGGTTCTATCCCGCATCGCTCAGCGAGCCTCTTTCCTGCGTGGTAGGTGCTATGCACGCCTGCTATCACACCACTCCCGGCTCCTATGTCCATTCAATGGAGATAAAGGACGGCGGCAAGATGGCTCTGTTGGCAGGTGTGGGTCCTATGGGTCTTGCCTGCATCAACTATGTGCTGCACCGTGAGGACCGTCATCCTTCACTTTTTGTAGTCACCGACATCGATCAGGCCCGTCTTGACCGTGCGGCATCCCTCTACACCGTTGAGTTCGCAAAGAGCCGCGGAATAGAGCTTCATTACGTCAATACCGGCAGCGGTGACCCTGTGGAGACTCTCCGTGCCCTCACCGGAGGTACAGGCTACGATGAGGTGGTGGTGATGGCTCCCGTGCCCGCCGTGGTGGAACAGGCCGATGCCATTCTCGGCTTCGACGGCTGTCTCAATTTCTTCTCCGGCCCCGGAAAGTCCGACTTCAAGGCTCCGTTCAATTTCTATAACGTGCATTATGCATCAACTCACGTGGTTGGCACAAGCGGCGGAAATACGGACGATATGAAGGAGGCCCTCGACCTGATGGGGAAGGGGATGGACCCCGCCGGACTCGTTACCCATATCGGAGGCCTCAATGCCGTGATTGACACTACTTTGAACCTGCCGGACATCAAGGGTGGCAAGAAGCTCATCTATACTCACATAGATATGCCTCTCACCGCAATCGCCGATTTCGGGGAGAAAGCCGCGTCAAATCCGGTTTATGCCGAACTTGACAGAATCTGCAAGGCCCATCAGGGACTTTGGAGCGTCGAGGCGGAGAACTACCTTCTCTCCCACGCGGAGAATCTTTAGGAATCAGCGCCTGCTTGCGACGGCCACATAGGTCAGCAGGACGACGTTCATCAGGAGCGCATAGATGATTGCCGGGGTGGCTATCACCGGATTGTTGAAGACAATCGGGCTGGTGGCCACGGCAATTGCCTGTGCGGCATTCTGCATTCCCACTTCGATGACGATGGTCCTTCTTTCTGTCTGTTTGAGCCGCAGAATGAGGCAGATGGCTGCCGCGGCCAGTATTGAACCGAGAATGAGCCCTCCTGTCGCCATCCCCAAAGTTGCGAAACGGGTGACGATGACAGCCTTGTTCTGGATGAAAAAGATGCCCGCGAGAAGCATCAGGGCCGGGAATGCGCATTTCGACAGTACCTTGTCAATCTTCAATGAGGCATTTTCCGCCCAGCGCCTTATACATATTCCCGCCACAATCGGAAGCAGCATTGTGAACAGATTCTGCTTCAGCAGATTTCCCACGGGAAGGGTAATGCCTACCGTCTCTCCCGCGTGAGCGGTTGTAATCTGCATTATCAGCGGCAGCGTGAATAATGTTATTATGGAACTGAAAGCCGTCATCGAAACGGAGAGGGCTACGTCCCCCTTTGCGATTTTTGAAAATATGTTGCTGGATGAACCTCCGGGGCAGCAGGCGATGAGCATAAGACCGATGAAGAACTCCGGCTCAAGTCTGAAAACCGTCCCTATGGCAAGCGCAATGAGAGGCAGCAGCACCAACTGGCCGAACAGTCCGGCAACCATAGCCTTTGGTTTCCTGAATATCTCGATGAAATCCGAAATGCGCAGGGACAGCCCCAGATCGAACATCAGAACCGTCAGTATGGGCAGCACTATGAGAATACTGTTGAATTGCATAATTCGATGATTTGTGAGCGTCTCCGATTTGGACCGCAAATTTATATATTTTTTTGTGTATTCATTGTATTCCGGGTGCCCGCTGTTCAGCGTTTCCACGAAAATGTGTAACAATGCCCGTTCCAGTCATGCCGGGCCTGACCCGGCATCCCCTTGATGAAGATATGCTGAATCTGGTTCAGCATGACGTTGTGCAGGGCGACGCGGGGTCCAGAACGACGAAGGTGCCACAGAAGGCATTCAGGGGCCATATTGAGAGCCAAACGAATTTTATGAAAGAGGAACATAAGAAAAAAATATCTGTTTCTTAATTCGGTTTTTATGTTTCTTATCTCCGATGTCGTATGATTTTGCCATAATTGCAGCGGAATGATTTTTTAAATTTTATCGCTTATGGCAAATATTTTCACAGACATCCTGGACGACAAGGTCTTCAAGGTCGTCTTCGGCGACAAGACGGGCCGGAACAATATGATTAACTTCCTCCGCGCGC
>JAZUHY010000027.1:0-16009 GCA_045641985.1 Candidatus Cryptobacteroides sp. | reverse complement strand
TTGGAGTCTGCAACTCGACTCCATGAAGCTGGATTCGCTAGTAATCGCGCATCAGCCATGGCGCGGTGAATACGTTCCCGGGCCTTGTACACACCGCCCGTCAAGCCATGAAAGCCGGGGGTGCCTGAAGTTCGTGACCGCAAGGAGCGACCTAGGGCAAAACTGGTAATTGGGGCTAAGTCGTAACAAGGTAGCCGTACCGGAAGGTGTGGCTGGAACACCTCCTTTTTGGAGCTTCGATCTTGACACTTCTGCTCGCGGTTATGTTCAAGGCACATTCAAGCCTTGTACTTTCCATCCATTTCTATATAGGCTCGTAGCTCAGTTGGTTAGAGCGCCACACTGATAATGTGGAGGTCCGCGGTTCAACTCCGCGCGGGCCTACTGAACGGAATTTTCCCGGCAAATCGGGGGTATAGCTCAGTTGGTAGAGCACCTGCTTTGCAAGCAGGGGGTCAGGAGTTCGAATCTCCTTATCTCCACAAGGTCTTAAGCTCGTCACAGGTGACGGGCTTTTTTTGTATTCTCCTGCTCCAATTCACCGCTTTCCCTGCCGGTCTTGTATTTTCAACAGGGATAAGTTATCTTCGTGCCGGTATTATGGACAAACCCTTCGAAAAAACCCTTTCTCTTGATGACGCCATCCGCATAGGGGGCCCGATGGCCTTCAACATAATGCTGAAGCCTGCCGGTTCGTTGTGCAACCTTGACTGTCAGTACTGCTATTACCTCGACAAGAAGGAAATCTACGGCGGCCGCGAGCCTGTTATGAGCGAGGCTATGCTTGAAACCGTAGTCCGCGAATATATACGGGCCAATGATGTCCCCGAGGTCACGTTCAACTGGCACGGCGGCGAGCCGACCATACTCGGCATCGACTTCTACAGGAAAGCTCTGGAATTCGAGCGGATGTACGCCGATGGCAAGACTATACACAACACTCTCCAGACCAACGGTACCCTGATTAATCAGGAGTGGGCCGATTTCCTGAAAGAGAATGACTTCCTGGTGGGCTTGTCCATCGACGGACCGCAGGACATCCACGACAGGTACCGCAAAGACAAGAACCGCCAGCCTACCTTCGAAAGGGTTATGCGCGGTTTGGAAACTCTCCGTACCGCAGGTGTGGAATTCAACACGATGTCCACCGTCAACAAGTACAGTGAGGGCAGGGGGCTGGAGGTGTACCGGTTCCTCAAGAGCATAGGCAGCCGGTATATGCAGTTTATGCCGGTTCTGGAGCATATCGTCTATCCTGTGGACGGCAGGGGCAAGGCCATAAAGAGCGCCAGGCCTTTCATTGTGAGTCCCGACAGGGAGGGCTCCATACTTGCACCGTGGTCGGTGAGTGCCATCGGGTACGGCAGATTTATGTGCGACATCTTTGATGCCTGGGTCAGAAATGATGTGGGACGGTACTATGTGAATCTTTTTGACGCAACGCTTGCCAACTGGTGCGGGACGATGCCCGGTACCTGCGTCTATGCCGCAGCCTGCGGAGGCAATTCAGTCATCGAGCACAACGGAGATCTCTATCCCTGTGATCATTTTGTGTATCCGGAATACCTTCTCGGCAACATCTCCGAGACCGACATCAGGACTATGATGGAATCCGGCAAGCAGGTCAGGTTCGGTACCGACAAGCGCGGCAGCCTGCCTCTGAAATGCATCAGGTGCCGTTATCTGTTCGCCTGCAACGGAGAGTGCCCGAAGCACCGTTTCAACAGGACGGAGAGCGGAAGCACCGGCCTCAATGCCCTGTGTGAGGGATACTACCTTTTCTATTCCCACGTTGACAGATATATGGAAATAATGAAATCTCTGCTGATGCAGAACCGTGCCCCGGCAGAGATTATGCTGAGTCTCCAATAGAATGAATGTCCCTCCCCCGTGCACATCCCTACCAACCGTCAGGGGGTTGTGCACATCCCGGTTTGCTATTCCGTTGATTGTCAGCCGGTTAACTTTTCGCCCCGTGCACATCCCACCTGCCTGCCAGGGGTTGTGCACATCCCGGGGAACCGTTTCGGGTTGTGAGTGCCCCCTCAAACAAGAAGGGGACGGCTGAAAAGCCATCCCCTGGTGCCCGAGGCCGGGATCGAACCGGCACGTCTTTTGAGGACACAGGATTTTGAGTCCAGCGCGTCTACCATTCCGCCACTCGGGCCTGTGCCGGGTGCAAAGGTACGAAATTTCTCAGATAATCAAAGAAAATTAAGTATCTTAGCATTCGTATTATGGAACAATCTCTGGCAGGCATACTCGAACCCTTTTCTTCCGTGTTTGTGGTCTATGACCGCAACGTGGAGACTTATGCCCGCGAAATCACGGCCGGTCTGAGTCCCGTTCCGGAATCCTTGCCCGTCGATGCCGGCGAGCAGTCCAAAAATATGGACACGGTGCTCGACGTCTGCCGCTGGCTCCTTTCCCGCAATGCAGACAGAAAATCCATAGTGCTTGCTGTCGGAGGGGGCACCACCACCGATATGGTGGGCTTTGCCGCAGGTATCTACAAACGCGGGATTGCCTATGCCAACATTCCCACAACGCTGCTGGCGATGGTGGATGCTTCGATAGGAGGCAAGACGGGTGTCAATCTGGACGGCTACAAGAATATGCTGGGTGTTTTCCGTCAGCCGGAATTCACTTACGTGTTCCCCGAAGCCCTGCAATCCTTGCCGGAACGTGAATTCAGAAGCGGTGCGGCGGAACTCCTCAAGACCTTCATAATCGGTGATGCGGAGAAATACAGGGAGGCCGTGGAAGTGCTTTCAGGCGCTCCTACGGTAGCTCAGATGGCTCCTCTCATCCAGGCAGCCGCTGCCATAAAGGAAGAAATAGTCAACGAAGACCCCTTCGAGCAGGGGCGGAGGCGTGTTCTGAATCTGGGGCACACCTGGGCCCACGCCATCGAGTGGTGGCAGAAAGAGCATAATGTGAAGACTCCGTTCACCCACGGGGAAGCGGTTGCCATAGGAATGATTCAGGCGGCACGCCGTTCCGAGGCGGAGGGCCTGGCGGAAAAAGGCCTTGCCGACAAACTGGCCGGGGATTTCACCTCCTGCGGACTTCCGGTTGACCTTCCCTGCCCCGAGGAAGAACTCTTCCCTGCAATCCGGAAAGACAAGAAGGCTGAAGCCGGCAGGGTGAATTACGTACTTATCGAAGACATCGGGAAGGTAGTATGATTTGCGTTACCCTGCATCACGAAACTTATGACGGGCTTTTGGAAATCCTTTCAAGGCCCGGAATCGGGATGGCCGAGATTCGTCTTGACCTTTGTCCGGACTTGACGGACGAGCAGATCAGGGACCTTTTCGAGAATACCGAAATACCCCTGGTAGCTACCTGCCGGAGGGATGCCCGCAAACTTGAAATGGCCATAGAGGCCGGGGCGCGTTATGCCGACCTTGAGATTGACGCTCCCGCAGAGGTCAGCCGCAGCATCCAGAAACTCTGTCGCAACTGCGGTACGGAACTCATCCGCTCTTATCACAATACAAAAGTGACTCCCTCTGCCGATTATCTCAGGCAGGTGATGCAGAGGTGTTTCCGCTACGGGGCGGACATCGCCAAGCTGGTTGTGACCTGCAACTCCGGTTCCGATGCGGAGCTGATAGAAAGCCTCTATGAACCTGTTCCCGGGCAGGAGCAGAATCTGAGGGGCCGCCTGATAGCCTTCGGAATGGGGGAGGACGGCAGAAACAGCAGGCTGGAATGTCTCGGGCACGGTGCCCCTTTCACCTACGCGGCCCTTTCGAAGGAGGACGTCATCGCCCCCGGGCAGTGGACAATGGATGAAATTCCGGAGAAATTCAAACCGAAGGCCGGATATTTCCGTCGCGGCCTGAAAATGCCGGCATCGAAGAGCTTCGCACAGCGTGCCATCATTGCCGCGGCATTGGCGGAGGGTGTTTCGCATCTGACCGGATATACTCCCTGCGACGATTCCGAGGCGGCGATAAGAGTTGCCGAAGCCATCGGAGCCAAAGTGACGAAAGAGGGGGGAACCCTGACGATAGAAGGCATAGGAGCTTCTTTGGACGGCGGTGCGGGACCTTTGAACCTCGAAACTTTGAATGTTGGCGAATCGGGGCTGCTCGCAAGGCTGATGATACCTCTCTGCTCTGTCCTGAATGATGTCCCATTGTCCATTACAGGCGAGAAAACCCTGCTTTCCCGTCCCTTGTCAGGCGCCGTCAACATAATGGCCGCCTTCGGGGTGATACTGACGAACTTGGACAGGTCAAGAAGGGAAATCAGAGTGCCGGTCAACGTGAACGGACAAATAATCCCCGGCACCGCCGACGTTTCGGGGAGCGGAGGCTCTCAACTGATTTCGGGCTTGATGATGGCGTTGCCCCTTTGTGACAAACCCTCAACCCTTTATGTAGGTGAGCCGAAGAGCATTCCGTATATGTATATCACTCAGGACGTTCTCGGCAGGTTCGGGGTGAAGTTGACCTGTGAGATGGAGGGGAATGCCGAGATGCTTGCCCGGCAGGACTGGTCCTACTGCACCGGAATGACTTTCAGGATTCCGGGCCGTCAGAAATACAGGGCGGCGGATTTCAGCATTGAGCCGGATTGGAGCAGCGCGGCCAATTTCCTCGTTGCGGGGGCGATATTCGGCGGGGTGGAGATAACGGGTCTGGATATGACATCGGTGCAGGCGGACATCTCCATTCTGGATATCCTCGTTGATGCGGGAGCCGTGGTTTCAATTGTGGAGGAGGAGTCTTCCGTGTGCGTGAGGAAAGCGCCGCTGGAAGCTTTCGAGACCGACCTCAACCATTGTCCGGATTTGTTCCCGATAGTTGCAGTCCTGGCCGCGTTCTGCGCAGGACGTTCCAGTCTGGCAGGCATCGGCCGGCTTTCAGGAAAAGAGAGCAACAGGGCGGAAGCCATTGTGGAGATGCTGCTGAAATTCGGGGTGAATGCCGGCATTGAAGGCGATGAACTCCTGATAGACGGGGAACAGCTGACATCACGGACCTTGAACGGCAGGCTGCTCCGTGGCGGCAGCTTCTGTTCACATCACGATCACCGGATGGCTATGGCTCTGTCAGTGGCATCCAAAGGAGCCGATTCCGAGGTGTTCATAGACGACAGGGACTGTGTGGTCAAATCTTTTCCAGGATATTTTGAAGTATGAAAAAGTTTATAGTTGTTTCAATGGCCTTGGTTTTTTCGGCCCTAAGCCTTCCGGCTCAGTCAAATCACGAATTGTTCCTTAAGGTGAGGGCTTCTTTCCAACACAATCAGGAAAAGACGGGCTTTGTCGGTGAATATTTCACCGTCAACGCAAAGGGCGACATAGGTGCCGGCTTCAGTTATGATTTCAGGCACAACTTAAACCGGAAGATAGAAAGGTCAGACGTATTCTCGGCCACGGACTGGGTGTTTCTCAATTACTCCCCGGATGGCAAATGGCAGTTCCGTGCCGGAAAGATAGTCGCCGACGGGGGATCGATTGAATATGATGCACCGGCGATTGATTTATACTATGTGAGTGAATACTGGGGGAATGCGGGAGGAGTGTTCAATTTCGGGGTATCCGCCGGCTATCAATGGGAGAAGGACCTGCTCCGCCTCCAGGTTATGCGCAGTCCTGCATCCAACTGGGAGGACAGGCTGTTTTCCTACAACGTCGGGTGGTACGGAAAGCACGGTTGCTGGAAGCCCATATACAGCCTGAATCTATTCGGAATGAAAGACGGGCGCTATATGGGTCAGGTTGCTCTCGGCAATCTTTTTTCCATCGGCAAGGCTGATTTTTATCTGGATGCCATAGCGAGATCCGATATCGGGAATTTCCGACCTTTCGGAAGTTATACCCTTGTCGGCGAATTCAAATGGAATTTCAGCGAAAAGTTTGACGCATTTGTCCGCGGGACCAGAGACAGAAACAACGGTTATGCTCAGGATTTCTTTGTTTTTGACGGGACATCCTGCAACAAAATGGGAGGCGGATTGGAATTCAAACCCATTCCTGCAGTTCGTCTGCACGCCGTTTATTACAAGAGGTGGGGTAACATTGCGGGCAAGGCGTCAGACCTTGATGTGTTCAGCATAGGTGTAACCTGGCAGATTAATATTCTCAAGAAAAAATGAAAAAGTTCCGTTCCGGTTTGATTTGCCTCGGAGTCCTGATTCTGGTCTTCGGGTATCTGGCTTATGTGATGGGGGCTTCCAATATGCTCAATACCATTATGCATACGGCCCACGACCTTTTGCTGAACACCTGCTTCTTTCTGATGGCCATTTGCGTGCTGATGGGGGCTCTCAGCCGTCTGCTGCTGGATTTCGGCGTGGTCGATTTGATTGGCAGGCTGTTCAAGCCTCTGATGAAGCCTCTTTTCAATCTGCCCGGAGAATCTTCTCTCGGTGCGGTGATGACCTTCCTCTCCGACAACCCTGCCATCATCACCCTTGCCAGGGACAGGAAATTTTCAAAAAAATTCAAGACATATCAGTTCATATCGCTCACCAACTTCGGCACCGCCTTCGGAATGGGCCTCATAGTGATAGTCTTTATGATAGGACAGGGCTTCGTGTGGCAGCCGCTGGTCGGCCTTTTCGGCGCTTTCGTTGGAGCAATAGTTTCCACGAGGCTGATGCAACTGTTCACTTTGAAGGAACATCCTGAATACAGAGAGCAGCAGGCCGTTGCGGGTGGGGGCAACGATGCAGCTGTAGAAGAGGAGCAGGGCAATGACCAATCCGTCTTCGTCAGGATTCTCAATGCCCTTCTGGACGGAGGGAAGAATGGCGTGGAGGTGGGTATGTCCATCATTCCCGGTGTTCTCATCATCTCCACCCTGGTGATGCTGCTCACCTTCGGCACCTCCGCTGCCGGCACTTATACCGGAGGGGCCTATGAAGGCACGGAACTTCTTCCCTGGCTGGCCGGCAAGGTCAATTTCATCTTCGACTGGCTGTTCGGTTTCGATGACCCTCATCTGGTCGCCTTCCCCATCACGGCTCTCGGTGCCGTTGGAGCAGCCCTCGGCGTCATTCCCAGATTCATAGCGGAAGGTTGGGTGAACGGAAATGCCGTTGCCGTATGCACCGCCATCGGAATGTGCTGGAGCGGCTATATGAGTACCCATACCGCGATGCTCGACAGCCTCGGACACCGCAATCTCACGTCCAAGGCAATAGGAGCCCATACGATAGGTGGTCTGGTTGCCGGAATGGTTGCGCACTGGACTATGGTTTTGATTTCTTTATTCTGACATTATGAACAGTTTCGGAAGAATTTTCAGAGTCTCCATTTTCGGAGAATCACACGGCCCGCAGATAGGAGTCACGCTGGACGGCGTTCCGGAGGGGATAGAACTTTCGGAAGAGGATTTCGCCGGAGACATTGTCCGCAGGGCTGCCGGAGGGAAGGGAACTACGTCAAGGACGGAGGCCGACGAACCGCGTATCGTCAGCGGCATTTATGACGGGCACACCACAGGCGCTCCGTTGACCATCGTTTTTGAAAACAGGAATGTCCGGCCGGAGGATTATGAAGATTTCGACAAGATGCCGCGCCCGGGCCATGCCGATTATGTGGCGTCCGTCAAATGGGACTGGGCCAACGATCCCCGTGGGGGCGGTCATTTCTCCGGAAGGCTGACTCTTCCCGTCGTTGCGGCGGGGGTGGTGGCCAGAAAAGTTCTGGACGGAATGGAGATAAAGGCGGAACTTGTGGAGATGGGGGGATGCGCGGACAGGGCGAAATGGGACGGAATGATTGCGGCCGCCGCAGCGGAGGGGGATTCTCTGGGAGGAATAATAGATTGCACGGTCTCCAAAGTGCCCATCGGCCTTGGGGAGCCGTTCTGGGACAGTGTTGAATCACTTATATCCCACGCCGTTTTCGCAATACCCGGAATAAGGGGGATTGAGTTCGGCGACGGGTTCCGGGCTTCGGCGATGAAGGGTTCGGAGCATAACGACCCCTTCGGCCCCGAAGGGCCTGTGAAGAACGGTGCAGGAGGTATCAACGGAGGCATTACCAACGGGGCGGATATCCGTTTCCGTGTGGCGGTGAAACCAACTTCCAGCATATCCAAGCCGCAGAAGACCTGGGATTTCGAGAAGGAGGCGATGGGGACGCTGCGCATAAAGGGGCGCCATGACACCTGCTTCGCTCTCCGGACCCCGGTCATCGTGGAAGCTATGACCGCCATCGTGCTCGCCGACCTGGTTTAACGTAGAATTTCGTATATTTGCACTGGCTACGGGCAGGCTTTCCCCTAAGGAAGGGCTTGGTCCTTCCGTGGGGAAAGCCTACCCGTAGCAGGCACAATAAAATGAATCAGGAACTCAAGGAAATAACAGGACAGGAGTACAAGGAAGGCTTCGTGACGGAAGTCGAGCAGGAGTATGTACCCAAGGGCCTCGACGAGGATATCATACGGATGATTTCCTCTCGCAAACGCGAGCCCTCCTGGCTTCTTGAGTTCAGGCTTGATGCGTTCCGCAGGTGGCGGCAGATGACGCCTCCCACCTGGGGGCACCTCAAAATGCCGAAGATTGATTTCCAGGACATAATATATTGGGCGGCGCCCAAGCGGGACAAGGACCGTCCGAAAGAGATAGACCCCGCCCTGATGGAGACCTTCGACAAGCTGGGCATCCCCCTTCACGAACGTGAGGTTCTGGCCGGAGTGAAGCCCCGGGAGTCCCGGGTGGCCGTGGATGCGGTTTTCGACTCTGTGAGCGTGACCACTACCTTCCGCAAGACTCTGGCGGAGAAAGGCATAATCTTCTGCTCCTTCTCCGAAGCCGTGCAGGAGCATCCCGACCTGGTGCGCAAGTATCTGGCCAGCGTCGTCCCCGTGTCGGACAATTTCTACGCCGCTCTCAACTCGGCCGTGTTCTCCGACGGCTCGTTCTGCTACATTCCCAAGGGCGTGAAATGCCCTATGGAACTCTCCTCCTATTTCCGCATCAATGCGAGCGGCACGGGGCAGTTCGAGAGGACTTTGATTATCGCCGACGAAGGTTCCGCCCTTTCCTATATGGAGGGATGTACGGCACCTATGCGCGACGAGAACCAGCTGCACGCCGCCGTGGTGGAGATTGTGGTCGAGAAGGATGCCGACGTAAAGTACTCGACCGTGCAGAACTGGTATCCCGGGGATGCCGAAGGGCGCGGAGGCATCCTGAACCTCGTGACCAAGCGCGGCATCTGCAAGGGTTCCGGCTCGCATCTGAGCTGGACTCAGGTGGAGACAGGCTCGGCCATCACCTGGAAATACCCCTCAACCATACTGAAGGGAGACTATTCGTCTTCCGAGTTTTACAGCGTGGCGCTCACCAACAACCGGCAGCAGGCCGACACGGGCACAAAGATGATTCACATAGGCCGCGGAACGCGCAGCAGAATCATTTCCAAAGGCATATCGGCCGGCCACAGCCAGAACAGCTACCGCGGTCTGGTGAGGGTGAATCCGGGGGCGCAGGGGGCCAGGAACTACTCCCAGTGTGATTCCCTGCTCATAGGAGACAGATGCGGGGCCCATACTTTCCCCGTGATTATGAACAGTTGCCCCAGTGCCACCGTAGAGCACGAGGCGACGACTTCCAAGATAAGCGAAGAACAGATGTTCTATTGCGGTCAGAGGGGCATTGCTCCCGAAGAGGCGGTAGGACTCATCGTCAACGGCTATGCCCGGGACGTGCTGCAGAGGCTTCCGATGGAGTTTGCCGTTGAGGCTCAGAAACTGATTTCAGTGTCCCTCGAAGGGGCAGTAGGATAGAAAAGATGGAAAACGGAATATTGCTTCAAATCAAAGATCTTCACGCCGGAATTGAGGGCAGGGAGATTCTCAAGGGCGTGAACCTTACCATACGTCGCGGAGAGATACACGCCGTGATGGGGCCCAACGGAGCCGGCAAGAGCACCCTCAGTGCCGTGCTGGCGGGCAAACCGGAATACAGGGTGACTTCCGGCAGCATAGAGTTTGCCGGTCACAATCTTCTGGAAATGACTCCGGAGGAACGTTCCTGGGCGGGAATTTTCCTGAGCTTCCAGTACCCCGTTGAAATCCCGGGAGTCAGCATCACCAATTTTATGAAGACTGCTGTCAATGCGCGCCGCAAGGCCGCCGGCGAGCCGGAACTGTCCGCGGGAGCCTTCCTCAAGCTTCTCAAGGAGAAGATGGCCTTCGTGCAGATGAAGCCGGAGTTCGCCAAACGCGAGGTGAACGTGGGATTCTCCGGAGGGGAGAAGAAGCGCAACGAGATATTCCAGATGGCAATGATAGACCCCTTGTTCGGCATTCTGGACGAGACTGATTCCGGTCTGGACGTGGATGCCCTCAAGATTGTGGCGGAGGGGGTCAACGCCCTCAAGAGCCCGGAGAAGGCATTTATGATAATCACCCATTACCAGAAACTTCTGGAATACATAGTTCCCGACGTAGTGCACGTGCTGAAGGACGGGCTCATAGTGAAGACCGGCGGCAGGGACCTCGCCGACAGGATATGGCAGAACGGATTCGAGGGCATAGATGAGTAGGACGATAGACATACAGGCGGGAGAAAAAGTCTCGATGACGCTGCTGTTTATCCCGGGGATTCTGGACGAGAGCGATTTTGAGATCAACCTCAACGGACCCGGGGCCGAACTGGACCTTGCCGGACTGTATCTGTGCCCCTCATCGGAAGACCTTCAGATAAAAGTCAAGGTGAGGCACAATTCAGGCGGATGCCTGTCCAGACAACTGTTCAAGGGTATCGTGGGAGGCAGGGCCCGTGCCGGGTTTGACGGACTCATATACGTGGCTCAGGATTCGCAGAAGACAAAGGCATATCAGGAAAGCCATTCCATCCTGCTGTCACCGGAAGCCCGGGCCGAATCCAGACCGCAACTGGAAATATATGCCGACGACGTGGAATGTTCCCACGGAGCCACCACCGGTTTCCTGAACCTGGACGAACTGTTCTATATGCGTTCCAGGGGCATTCCGGAGGCAGAGGCCAGGCGGCTTCAGATGCTCTCGTTCATCGCCCCCGTGCTGTCCCGTCTCGATGAGTCGCGGCAGGCCGCCGTCCTTGAACAGATGAACGCATTCCAGCTATGAAGACCTTCCCCAATCCCAAGATAAATATCGGTCTGAACGTCCTGAGGAAGCGGGCGGACGGTTTCCACGACCTGGAGACGCTATTCGTGCCGTATTTCGGGATGACGGATATACTCGGGATAGAGGCTTCCTCCGGAGACAAAGTCTCCATCGAAATAACCGGTCCGAAAGTGGACTGGGACCCTCACAAAGACTTGACGGTCAGGGCTTACGAACTTCTGGATACCGATTTCAACCTGCCTCCGGTGAGGATTGCTCTCACCAAGAACATCCCTGTGGGAGCTGGCCTTGGAGGGGGCTCCTCCGATGCCGCTTTTGCCCTGAAGATGCTGAATGAGATGTTCTCCCTGGGCCTGGATGACACTGCGTTGGCGGGGTATGCCGCCCGTCTCGGCTCAGACTGCGCATTCTTCATCTACAACCGTCCAATGTTCGGCACGGGCCGCGGGGAAGTGCTGGAGCCGTTCGACATTGACCTTGACGGCTGGCAGTTGAGGGTGGAGGTGCCCGAAGGCGTGGCCGTGAGCACTGCCGAGGCTTATCGCGGGGTGTTGGCCGCAAAGTCGCAGGATTCCGCCTGCACACCTTTGCGTGAAGTTCTCGCCCTCCCCGTGGAGCAGTGGAAAAACTGCCTTTTCAATGATTTCGAGGCTACCGTGTTCCCCCTTCATCCCGAGATTCTCGCGCTCAAACGGCGTTTTTACGACGAGGGGGCTGTCTATGCCGCTATGTCCGGCTCGGGCTCGGCAGTGTTCGGTATGTTCGATATAAGATAATTTGTTAATATTGCATTGTGATGACAATAGACCTCAAGAAATTGTTCAAAAAAAGCTCCGCCTACCTCGTGGCGGCGGCACTTTTCGTGGCTGCGGCCTGCATCTACTGCTCTCCCGCCCTCAGCGGCAAGAAACTCTTTGCCGGAGATATCCAGAACTATCTGGGAGCTTCGCAGGAATCCAGGGATTATCATAGTGAGACAGGAGACTACACATTCTGGAACGGAGCGATGTTCAGCGGTATGCCCAACTACCAGGTTGGAGGGGGATACATTGCCTCCGACCGCCTTCTCAGACCCCTCAGCAGGACATTCAGCCACAGGGACAATCCCGTGCGGATGCTTATCCTGTACCTCGTATGCTTCTTCATTATGATGAGGGCTTTCGGAATGGGGAAGCTGATGAGCATAGCCGGAGCATTCGCTGTGACTTTGTCGTCATATTTTCTGATCATCATCCCTGCCGGACATTTCACCAAGGTCACGGCCATAGCGCTGTGCGGGGTCGTCATAGCCGGCTTTCACCTTGTCTTCCGCAAGAAATACCTGCTGGGAGCTGTGCTGACGATGGTGTTCGTGGCTCTTTCGTTCAAGCCGCACCCTCAGATGTTCTACTATTTCTTTATGCTGATAGGAGTGATGTGGATAGCGGAAGCGGTCAGCCATATACGCGAAAAGAGGTGGAAGGACCTCGGAATTGCGACCGCCATTTTTGTGCTGGCGGCTTTCATAGGTGTAGGTACGGGGACGTCCAATGTATTCGCCAATGCGGAATATGCTTCCGAGACAATGCGCGGGCGGCATTCCGACCTTGTGAAAGATGAAGCGGCACCGGTGCAGAAGGGCCTGGATATAGACTATGCCACCCAATGGAGTTACGGCATAGATGAGACGGTGAGCTTCCTCATTCCCGGATTCAAGGGCGGAGCGAATTCGATTGATGTGGGCAGGAACTCCACGTTGTACAAGGAACTGACGGCTAAGGGAGTATCTCCCGGGATGGCCGGGGATTTTTGTGAAAACGCTCCTATGTATTGGGGGGATCAGCCATTCACCTCGGGCAACGTATATGTGGGGGCAATAATATGCTTCCTGTTTGTTTTGGGTCTGTATATAGTGAAGGGCCCGTACAAATGGGCACTTCTGTGCGCGACCCTGATGTCCGTTTTCCTGAGTTGGGGGCACAACCTTATGTGGCTTACTGAACTGTTCTTCAAGTACTTCCCTATGTACTCCAAGTTCAGGACCGTGTCGTCCATCCTTGTTGTCGCCGAAGTGGCGATGCCTCTGCTTGCTTTCCTGGCACTGAAGGAGATTGCGGTCGACGGCCGGGACAGGAAGTATCTTGAGGGCAGGATGTGGACTTCCGCCGCCATTACGGCGGGCATCTGCCTGTTCTTCGCCCTGTTCGGCAGTGTGCTGTATGATTTCACCGCAGCCGGAGACGCCTCCTTTGCAAGGCAGCTTCCCGACTGGGCATATGCGGCTATTTGCAGCCAGAGAGCCGATATGCTGCGCGGCGACAGCCTCCGTTCGGCCGCCTTCATCGCAGCCGCGGCCGCAGTGATTTGGCTGTATTTGAGGGGGAAGGTCAAGGCCGGTCTGATGACCGCCCTGCTCGGAGTGATGATAGTGTGCGATATGTGGGGTGTGGACCGGCGCTATTTCAACGACAGGAATTTTGTCAGCTCGCGTCAGACGGGGAGAAATACATTTGCGATGACGGATTATGAGGCGAGGATTCTTGAGGACCCGGGCTATTTCAGGGTATTCAACCTGACTGCCAGTCCTTTCAATGATGCCCGGACCTCCTACCGTCTCAAATCCATCGGAGGATACAGCGCGGCGAAACTCCGCAGGTACAACGACCTCATCGAAGAGCATCTCTCGAAGATGCATATGCCGGTGATAAATATGCTCAACACCAGGTATTTCATTGTGGACGGCGGGAAAGAAGGCCCTCAGCCGCGGTACAATCCGGATGCGATGGGCAACGCCTGGTTTGTGGACAGGTTGACCGTGGTTGACAACGCCAATGCCGAGTCCGATGCTCTCAACAGCATAGACCTCACGCACGAGGCCGTGCTCGACAAGGCCTTTGCCGGATGTCTGCCCGATTATACACCGGCCATACCGGAGGATGCTTCAATTGTGCTGGACAGCCACACCCCCAAGGACCTTGATTATACCTGCACGACGTCCCTGCCCGGCACGGTAGTCTTCTCGGAGGTTTATTATCCTTACGGATGGAAGGCGACCCTGGACGGGAAGAACATAGAACACTACCGCGTAAACTACCTGCTCCGCGCCGTCAACGTGCCCGCCGGCACCCACAACATCCACTTCACCTTCGACCCCGACAGCATCCGGAAGGGCAATGCGATTGCGACGGTGTTCATCATTCTTATGTATGCGGCCACGCTTGTCGCCATTGTCCTTGAAATTTTGACTCTGACTCGCAAAAAGAAGGAAGAATGCTATCAGTAATCATCTGCACATACAACAGGGACAGGTATATCTATAATGTCCTGGAAAGTCTGGCGAAGAATGAGTATCCCAAGGATGCTTACGAAATTGTCGTAGTGGACAACAATTGCACCGACAATACTTCGGAGGAAATCAGCCGTTTTGCCCGGATATGGCCGGAAGTTCAGCTCCGAAGATGTTCTGAAACCCGTCAGGGATTGTCCTATGCCCGCAACAGAGGGATACTTGAGTCAAGAGGAGATATTCTTGTTTACGTTGATGATGATGCTTTTGTAAATCCGGGATTCATAGGGAATTATGCTTCCTTGTTTGAACGCAGGCCGGACGTTTTTGCAGCAGGCGGTCCCATCATTCCCCATTATGAGGGAGGGGCGGAACCTGACTGGATGACATATCATCTCAGAAGACTGCTTACCGGCTATCTCGATTTCGGAAGGAAAGAAAAACCTTTTCCCAGTGTCAATTATCCCGGCGGCGGCAATGCGGCGTACCGCAGACAGGTGTTTGACAGGGTAGGACAATACAACCCCGAACTGGGCAGAAAGGGAGGAGATCTCGGAGGGGGAGAGGAAAAGGATATATTTGACAAGATGAGGAGGAAGGGAATGAGCATCGCTTACACTCCGGGCAGCATTCTCTATCACAGTATCCCCCCATATAAACTCGAACAGGAATACTTTGACCGTCTGACTCGCGCCATAGGAACAAGCGAGCGTCTCAGAACACTGAGAATATCCAGGGCGAAATATGTCAAGCGCCTGGCTTCGGAACTTGTCAAATGGGCCGGTACGCTGGTTCTCTGGCTCTTCTATTTTGTAAAAGGGCAAAGGAAAAAAGGTGACGCTCTCGTTGTTTTCCGCTATAATGTGACCAAAGGACTCGTTTGACCTTGGCTTCTTCGTCGCAGGAGGCTCAGTAATGCTTTTTCCGGACAAATCCTTACTGGCAATCGACTGCTGAGCGGATTCCAAATACTGCTCTCTTTTGACTGGTAGCAGAATTTGAATTTATCACGGAAGTTCACCCTCAAAGAAAGATTTGTCCACTTTTTCGAGAACAATAGTCGCAAGAGCGTGCATCCCCAATTTTCGGGAGGGGATATGTACACCCCGGAAATCTATAGGGTTGATTAACAGCTATTTAACTTTCGCCCCCGTGCATATCCCCTCTTTCTGTCCAGGGATGTGCACACCGACATAGCTTCCCGCACCTGCGGGATGCCGAATCAGGGGTTCCGAGTCAAGCCAGGGATGATGTTAGTTTCATACGTCTGCACCATTAAGTTAGACACGCTACTAAATGTAATACGTTGATTCTTAGAGCATTTCCCAAGCATCAACATCGGCAAGGTTTTTCTCCTATGGTCGTAGGCAGGCAAGCGGAATAACGTGGACTCCATCATTTCTGGAATATCCATACTTGCCGCCGGTCAGCACAATTTTCAAATCCGGTTCGCGAATGGGCATTTGTCTCTCGGTTTTGTTATGATCCTTGATAAGATTATGAAGTTGAATAAGATGGTTTGAGCCTTCCTCAATTTCATTGCTGCCGAGTTTGCATTCAATCAGGGCATAGCGACCGTCATCCAGATGGAGCACGACATCTGCCTCCAGACCATAACGATCCCGATAGTAACCTACACTGGTAAAAAATCCGTATGAAT
>JAZUHY010000026.1:0-27984 GCA_045641985.1 Candidatus Cryptobacteroides sp. | reverse complement strand
CGTGCTCTGTCTCTCCGGAGTTCTTGTAGATGAAGATTCTCATTCCGCGGGGAAATTTCTGGGCGCGGACGAACCTGAGGAAGGCGTATGGGGCGCAGTAGCCGTATATGGGGTAGCCGAGGCCGATGATGTCATAGCCCGACAGATCCAGCCGTTCATTGTTGAGGGGGTCGATCTCGTATGACGTGACGGTCCAGTTTTCGGCTTCCAGACGCGCTTTCAGCTTTTCTGTAAGGAAACGGGTGTTGAAGGTTCCGGTATAGTACAGCAGCAGACAGTTCATTTTTTCTTGGCTTTCAGGGCATCGAGGAATGTGGTCTTGCCGAGCGTGAGCAGATTGAGCAGACCTCTGAATTCGAAATACTCATAACAGCGCTTGTATCCTATTGACTTTATCTGCCATCGGCCGTCGTCTTTGACGTATTCTACGTCATAGATTGCCGCACCGTGGAGCTTTACCATAAATTTCCTGTGCAGGAGATGGTCTTCAAGGTACCATTTTGCGGAGGCGGTCGAAGCATCCCTTACGTCAATCTCCCCACCGTGGATAAGGTGGGATGAAGGCATATCGGGGGTCATTGCACCGCGAAGAAAGTCAAGAACGGCATCGCGTCCGTTGTAGCTCATCGACCCGTTTCCGTAAGACGAAACTGCGTCTGCCGTAAAACATTCGGCAAGACCGTCAAAATCCCGGGTGTCAAGGCATCTCTGATACTTTGCCTGCAGCGCACGGATGGCTTCGATGTCCTCCAGTCTTGTTATGCGTTCTTCAAGAGTCATGGATTAGAAAATGTCAAGTCTGCGGATAAGTTTCAAAGCACCTGTAGGAATGATTTTCACCAATGCCGCCAGGAGTTTGCTGGAGAGACCGGGGGTGATTTGCGCTTTGCCCTTGAAAAGGGCGTTCACGGCCTTGCGGGCCAATTTCTCCGGAGTGATGATATATCCGAGCGCCAGACCTGCCTTCAGGGCTGAAGGCTTAAGATTATACAATCCGGTGGCGACGGCACCGGGCCGGACGCAGGTGACGGTCACGCCCTCGCGGAACAGTTCGATGTGCATCGACCTGGAAAAGTTCTTCAGAAAGGCCTTTGTGGCGGAATATGTCGCCATACGCTGGATGGCCATCTCGGATGTGACGGAACTCATATTGAGTATGTATCCCTTCTTCCGGGCTGCCATATCGTATCCGAAATAATAGGACAACATTGCAGGTGTATATACGTGCAGATTCAGAATCAATGAGTTGAACTCCTCGGAATCCTTGAGGAAATCACGGTCGTGGTAAACTCCGGCATTGTTGATGAGAACCTCGACCTCATATTTGCGCTCCGTGCAGAAACGGTGGAGATCCTGCGCCGCGCTTTGGATTCCCAGATCCATTGCAACGTCGATGACTTCCGCCCCGAATTCTGAGCGTAACTGCTCTGCCTTGTCTGACAGTTCCTCCGCTTCGTTGCTGACTGCTATGAGCCTGTATCCGCGGGCGACCATCTCCCGTGCATACCGGTATCCTATGCCGGAACTGGCCCCGGTCACAAGTGCGAAAACATTTTTCATTGTAGAACCTGCAAATATACTGAAATATTTTTTCTCATCTTGCGACGGATACCTTTGTCAGAACGAAAAATAATAACCGGCTCCGAGAACATGGACCGGCTGGCCTCCGTTGGGCAGGTGGTACAAATAGAACAGGTCGATGCAGTGGTGGCTGCCGATGGTGAGTTCCGTGCCGGCATAGTACAGTGAGCGGATCCAGGAAGACCAGTTGAATATTTCGGCCATAGCATAAGGCCTGAAAATGCTTCCGGGAATGCTGTATTGGGCTCTGAGCCGGGAACGGAGGGTAAAACTCGCGGCCCGGTCGAGGGGGTTCACTGCAAACTCCAGTTTTTCTTTAACGGAAACACTGAGACCTTCTCCGGCCAGAGTGCCGGTGCAGCTGAGTACGGCTTTGTGGAATTTGACCTGCGGACTGATGTGCCAGTATTCGTAGCTGAGGTCTGCGTTGAGCCAGGGGGCGAATCTGTAGCCGCCTCCGATGGAGGTGAATATGGCTTCGGTGCTCCCGAACCTGTTGTTGGAACGGTGTTCCAGACGGACAAAGGCGTATGGTTTCTGCCAGCTTTTGTTCACTTGAAGAGTGAGCCACGCTCCGCCGTCGTCGGCGATGGCCTGAGCGCCGGTTGAAAGCATCATTATGACGGACAGTATTCCGCAGAGGTGTTTCACTGTTTTTCTATCTGTTTCCGTGTCCGACAAATTTAGGAAAATTCTTCATAAGTTGAAACTATTGCGAATTTTGGAGCCAAGTATTATATTTGTTACACTAAAACGTTATATATGAAAAAGACAGCACTGATACTGGCTCTGACCGCTGTTCTCCCTTTTATGGCCGGTGCAAAGAGTCCTTCGGATTCCAATCCCGGATCAGCTCCGGATACCTTGCGGCAAAAAGTTTCCCGTCAAGTCAATGACGGCAGAAAAAATGAAATTTCGGCAAGTTACGGCACTTTGACTCTCGTTCAGTTTGTTTCCGGTATGGCAGGCGCTTTCGGAACGGCGTTTTCCGGCGGTAATGTAACGTTGGAGAAATTGGACGGTTATGGTTCGGTCAGCCTTGCATATTACAGGGCCGTCAACAAGTGGTTGTCAATAGGAACTGATATTGCGGCCGAATATGTTTCTATGACGTTCAAGAACAAGAACTCGGAAGAAAGGACAAAAAATGCCACCCTGGTGTTTTCTCCGATGTTTACAATGAAAGGCAATTGGTTGAGACGGAATCATTTCGGCCTGTATTCCCGCATAGCCGCAGGTGCGATGTTTATGGACACTCCCGGTGCAAGCGAAAATAAATTGCAGGTTGTTCCGACAGCGCAGGTCTCTCCCGTTGGAGTGGAATTCGGCGGTTCGGGGTTCCGCGGGTTTGTCGAAATGGGATTGGGCGCTCAGGGCGTACTGGTCGGCGGGCTTAAATACAGGTTTTGAACCTTAGATTTATTGAATTATCGATATGGAATTTTCAGCACTTCCATCCTGTTATGATGGACTGCCCTTGTCTGTAGCAATGACAAGACCCGAGGGCACCCCGAAGGGAATCGTCCAGTTGGTTCATGGTATGATTGAGCACAAGGAACGCTATTTCCCATTTATGGAATGGCTTTCCGTGCAGGGATTTGTCTGCATCGTCAGCGATTTGCGCGGTCACGGGGCTTCTGTGCGTAAGCAGGATGACTTGGGCTATTTCGGCAGGAATGGCTTTATTGCCCTGGTGGAGGATATCAGGACAGTGGGGGATATGGCGAGGCGGGAATTCGGCGCGCTGCCTTTTACCCTGCTCGGCCATAGTATGGGCTCCCTCGTTGTGCGTGCTTACCTCAAGCGCTACGATGACAGCATAGACTGCCTGATTGTTTCCGGCTCTCCTTCCGACAATCCGGCAAAAGGAGCGGGGAAGATTCTTGCAAAAACGATTGGCTGCCTCTGCGGACCCCGTCACAGGTCGGGGCTCCTCCAGAAAATCAGTTTTTCCGGATACAACAATGCCTTTAAGGAAGACGGATACGATCGGGCCTGGGTATGCTCCGATAAGGAAGTTCTTAAGGCTTATCACGGTGATCCCCTATGCAGTTTCACATTTACGGCCGACGGGTTCGCCAACCTTTTCGACCTTATGGGCGACTGCTATTCAAAGGAAGGGTGGAAAGTGTCCAGACCGGACCTGCCTGTCCGTTTCATCTCCGGTGCCCTGGACCCGTGCCGCATATCGGACAAGGCCTGGGTGTCTTCCATTGATTTTCTCACGGAACGCGGCTATTCAGACGTGAGCGGCAGGCTTTATCCGGCAATGCGCCACGAGGTACTCAACGAGACTGACAGGATGACTGTCTGGAACGACGTGCTGAAGGAACTGGCCTGCTGAAAACAGGCTTCAGAATATATTTAACATATTGAGAAATGGCAAAGTCAAAAGTTTTTTTCACTGATTTCCACACCATTCCCTTCGGTGACGGAACAGCCGTGAAACTTCAGAAACTTATCAGGGCGGCCGGAATCGGCAATATCGATATGGACGGCAAGTTCGTGGCGATAAAGATGCATTTCGGGGAGAAGGGGAATTTGAGTTTCCTCAGACCCAATTATGCCAGGGCCGTGGTGGATGTGGTGAAGGAACTCGGAGGGAAGCCTTTCCTTACAGATTGCAACACAATGTATCCGGGGAGCAGGAAGAATGCGCTTGAGCATCTGTACTGTGCCTGGGAGAACGGATTCACGCCGCTGACGGTCGGATGTCCCATAATAATAGGCGACGGCCTGAAGGGAACCGATGACGTCGCCGTACCCGTGAAGGGAGGGGAATACGTGAAGGAGGCCTACATCGGACGAGCCGTGATGGATGCCGACGTGTTCATCAGCCTGACCCATTTCAAGGGGCACGAGGAAACCGGATTCGGGGGTTGCCTCAAAAACATTGGAATGGGCTGCGGTTCGCGTGCGGGAAAGAAGGACCAGCACAGCCACGGACAGGCACGGATAAGCGAAATGCTGTGCCGCGGCTGTCGCAAGTGCCAGAAGGAGTGCGCCAACCGGGGACTTGTGTTCGACGATTCAATAGGGAAGATGACGGTCGATACGACGCACTGCGTCGGCTGCGGCCGCTGCCTCGGCGCCTGCAACTTCGATGCTATCAGTTTTGCGGAGGACAATGCCAACGAGATGCTTTGCAGGCGCATTGCGGAGTATTCCAAGGCGGTTGTGGACGGACGTCCTTCCTTCCACATATCCCTCGTTCTGGACATTTCGCCCAACTGTGACTGTCACGGAGAGAACGATGTCCCCATACTGCCAGATGTGGGTATGTTCGCATCCTTCGACCCCGTGGCTCTGGACTGGGCCTGCGCCGATGCCTGTATGAAGCAGCAGCCTCTGCCCGGCGGTCAGCTGTACAGGAATCTGCATACTCCCGGTTTCGTGGACCTGCACGATCATTTCAGGAATACGACTCCGGAGAGCGAATGGCGCGCCTGTCTTGAACAGGCGGAAAAAATCGGCCTCGGATCCGGAGACTACGAATTGGTCTCGTTATAGGTCAACGTTTGAAGAGAAACTATACTTTCCGGAGGCAACGTCACGCGAACTGCCGTCGGGCAGGATGACTGTGGCCGTGCAACCGACGGGAACCGTGACTTTCACTTTCAATACGGAAGACCTGTCCCAGCGTATGCCGGCATCGCCATACGGTGTGCGTGTGCGGTATTCGGCCCAGCTGAGGTCTCCGCAGGGCATTGGCTTGAAGATGATGTGCCGGTATCCCGGATTCCCCTCGTCTTCCATCATCCCGGCCACTTTCCGGTAGAACCAGGTGAGGCCTCCTCCGAACATAGGATGGTTGCGGGAATCTTTGCCGTTCCAGTTCTCCCAGGTGGTGTAGGCTCCCTGCTCCAGCCACCAGCCGTAGCCCGGGAAATCCCGTTTGTTCATCGCTTCGAACGCCAGTTCGTTCAGCCCGTTGTCGGCAAGAACCTCAAAGAAGAACCTTGTACCTATGATGCCCGTGTCGAGGTGTCCGTCGTGGCTTGCAATCTCACTTTTCAGGCTTTCGATGACGCCGGAATAACATTCCTGCGGTACGCCTATGGCAAGGGCCAGTATGTTGGAGCCGAAGTCACCGTAGGAACGGCTTGAGGGATTGTAGAATTTGCGGTGGAAGGCCGCCGCGGTGCTGTCTGCAAGTGCCCGGTATGCGGATTCCTCTCCGTTATCCAGGGCCTTGGCCGCTTTTGCGGTGCAGTCTGCGCACTGCCACAGGATGAAGCTGTGTACAAGCTCGCGGTCCGGCAGCTCATAGGGAGGAAGCCAGTCGCCCAGATTCATCCATTGATTGGGTGCTTTGTGGAGCATTGTGCCGTCTTCGCTTATCCAGTTTCTCAGATACCTTATCTGCTCGGTCATTTCGAACCAGTAGCGCTCCAGAAGGTCGCGGTCGCCGTAATGGCGGTAGAATTCCCAGGGTATGATGTTCATAGCCGCACCCCATCCGGGACCTCCGCCGCATCCTATGTGCCAGGGGGCTCCGTTGGGGACGTATCCTGTCTCGGTGTTCTGGCAGTCCGACATATCCCTGAGCCACTTGCTGTAGAAGGCTGTCGCGTTGAAGTTGTGCATCACCGTGGCACAGGCAATCTCCCCGTCTCCGGTGTAAGGGCCCTTTTCCCGATGGGGGCAGTCGGATGCCGTGCCGCAGTGCATATTGTCGGTCTGGGAACGCCACCAGATGCGGTTTATCCTGTTGAACAGTTCGTTGGAGCAGGAGAAATGTCCTGTAGTCGCCACGTCTGCATACACAGCCTCGGCCGTAAGCTGGTCGGGCGCCGGTTCTCCGGGGAAGCCGCTTATGAGTACCTTGTCGAAGGCGAACCAGGTGAAGCGGGGAGCGTATTCTTCGTCACCCTTTCCGTTACACACATAGACGCCCGGGCCGTTGCCTTTCTCTTCACAAAGGTATTTCAGTCTGATGGTGTCGCCGGCACTGGCATTTATGCCTTTCATCCGCACCCATCCGGTGATATAGTCCCCGAAATCCACAAGCCAGTCACCGTCCTTGCGGGTGACGGATACCGGTTTAAGGCTTTCCATTATGTGGTCGTTCACAAAATAGTGGGCGCTGTATTCTCCCTCGTAGGGTTCCCGGACCGTGACGGGAACCCAGCCGTCATCATTTGTTCCCGGTGAGCACCAGCCTTCAACCTCTTTCCGGGCATCGTATGTCTCTCCTTCGAAGAGTCCGTTGACGGAAATCGGGCCTTCGTGCCATACCCAGCTGCCGTCGGAGCAGAGGATGTCCCGGGTGCCGTCCTTGTAGTTGACGTACATCTGGCAGAGGAACTTTGGGGTGCCGCTTGACTTTACCCATCTCACGGGGGTGTTGTAGAAACCGTTTCCCAGCATAGCTCCCAGGACATTCTCTCCTTTGTGCAGGCTGGAAGTGACGTCATATCCGTTGTAGAGTACACGGAATGTCCTGAATTTGCCGCGGTCAAGCGGAATGCCGCCCTTGCCGGAATCATCGATGTATTCCCAGTTGGTTTCGTTGGGGGTGAGCAGGTCGTCGCCGACCTTCCCGCCGTTGACGAAAAGCTGATACAGGCCGAGTCCGGTGACATAGACCTTGGCAGACTCAATCTCCCTGTCTATGGTGAAAGTTTTCCGCAGCAGGGGGGACTGACAGTCCTGAGCGCCAATCCATTCCGCTTTCCATTCGCCCCTGCTCATTATTCCCACACCCCAGTATGCGGGCTTGCTCCATCCCGACTTGCGCCCCTTTGAATCCCATACCTGAACCTGCCACCAGCAATCCTGAGTCGATTGCAGGGCATTGCCGTTGTATTTCACGAGTGTGGACCTGTCGGACTCTATCTTTCCCGTATCCCACATATCAGGGTTCCGGAGGCCTTTCTTAGTGCCGGACACACGGATGCGGTATGCTGTCTGGCATTCTCCCTTGCGGGATGCCGGGACTGCCTTGTTTATCCACGAAAGCCGCGGTTGGAAAGCATCCACGCAGACCGGGTCCCTGACGTATTCGCAGGTGAGGTCAACAGGTCTGATACAGGAAGCTGTAATCAGCAGCAGGGCTGATATTGAATATCTTTTCATATTATGCAAGAATGATGAATACACAGGGTCTTTTGCCGATGGAAAAATCCCGTTCACGCCGCCATTCGGCAACCGTCCGGGTGCGTATGAATTGTGTTGGAAGTGTGATGTCCGCCGCCACACAGATGCGTGTGGAGGGGGCGAGCCCGGCTGTCATATCGGCAAAGAGAGAATCGTTGCGGTAGGGCGTCTCTATGAAAATCTCGCTCTGATGCAGTTGGGACGATTGTTTTTCGACGGTCTTCAGGGCGGAACGGCGTTCGTCCGTCTTGGCCGGAAGATAGCCTCGGAATGCGAATGACTGGCCGTCGAGTCCGGATGCCATCAGGGCCAGCATCAGGGATGAGGGACCTACCAGAGGGACGACTTCTATTCCCTTTTTGTGGCATAGAGCCACCAGGGCGGCTCCCGGGTCGGCGACGGCGGGAAGTCCCGCTTCGGAGATGAGTCCGGCATCGGAATCCTGAAGAAGGGGAAGAAGCGCGGCCACCCCGTCGGAGGAAGTATGCTCGTTGAGCTCGTGAAATTCCAGTTCGTCAATATGGCCTTTCAGACCGGCGCGTGACAGGAAACGGCGTGCAGTCCTTGTCTCTTCCACAATGAACAGCTTCAGCGAAGGCAGCAGATTGAGGACCGATGCCGGAAGCACTTCGGCGGGGGCATTGTCCCCAAGCGGTGAAGGTATGAGGTAAAGTTTTCCCATAATCAGATGGTAAGGCCGTCATAAGCGGGGTGAACATTGTCCGGCAGCATACGGTCAAATTCCTCGTGGCAGGGGAGAAGGTGAGAAAGGTGGGTGATGTAGGAGGTTTTCGCCCCGACTCTTTCGAAGAAGTCAAGACATTCCTGAAGGGAGAAATGCGAATGATGTGTTCCGACTTTCACGCAATTGATGGTAACGGCGTCCAGGCCTTTGAGTTTTCCGAATTCTTCATCTTCAATGAGGTTCATATCCGTCAGATATGCGATGTTGCCGAACCTGTAGCCGAGCACGGAAATCTGCTTTTCCTTCAGATGCCATCCCTGTATGGGGATGACCTCCACCGACTTGACCTCCACGTCCTCTGCCGGGAGGTGGTGGTATCCGAATCCTTTCTCCCATCTGAGCACCTCGTCCCCGTCGTTTGAATAAACCCTGAAAGGACGGTTGTCAATGGTGTGCATCCTCCATTCCGGCGCACCCTGATATTTCGGCTCGGCGAAGGCGTAGCCGTACATATGCCGGAGTGTGGCTTCGACGTACTGCTCACAGTATATGTTGACGGGATGGCCCTCGCATAGGTTTAGAGCCCTGGTGTCGTCCAGACCTCCCACGTGGTCCATATGATGGTGTGTCAGCAGAATGCCGTCCAGGTGAGTGATGCCGGCGCGTATGGCCTGCATTCGGAAATCGGGACCGCAGTCAACCAGAATGCTGAGGCCTCCGTATTCGACCAGGGCGGATGCCCTGAGCCTTTTGTCTTTAGGGTCGCCTGAATGGCACACGCCGCATTTGCATCCCAGCATCGGTATGCCGGAAGAGGTCCCTGTGCCCAGGAAAGTGAGTCTTGCTTTTTGTTCTGACATTGTCATATTGTCGTTTCAACGAGTTTTCCTACCAGAGCCCTGTCATAGGGTCTGGTGATTCTTATGTAGTTGCCGGTGTAGCCGGACATCATTCCGTCCTTGTCTTTGGATTCGAACAGGACGGTCTCTCTGATGCCTTTGTTCCGTTCAAGGAAGGATTCCTGGAGTTGTCGGCACAATTCCTCGAGTATGCCCACCCTTCTGGCCTTCTCTTCCTCGGGAACCTGGCCCGGCATTGTGGCGGCCGGGGTGCCGGGGCGTCTGGAATAGGGGAATACGTGGATGAATGATGGGTTCAGTTCTTTGATGAAGCGGACCGTTTCGTCGAACAGTTCCTCCGTTTCGCCGGGAAGCCCCGCCATCACGTCTATTCCGAAGAAGACCTTCGGTTTGCCCGGTCCTTCCATACGGTTCCGGATATAATTGATGCGCCTCAGGAAGAATTCCGTGTCGTAGTGTCTTCCCATCTGCTTGAGCAGTATGTCCGATCCCGTCTGGAGCGGAATGTGGAAATGGGGTTGGAATTTTGTGCCGGAAGCAATCCAGTCTATGATGTCCTCAGTTATGAGGTTGGGCTCTATGCTGGAGATGCGGTATCTGTCGATGCCGTCCACTCCGTTGAGGGCCTTGAGCAGGTTGAGGAAACTCTCCCCGGTGGTGCGACCGTAATCTCCGGTGTTCACTCCGGTAAGGACGATTTCCTTTACTCCGAGCGCGGCGATTTCACGGGCCATACGCACACATTCACAGATGGGCACGTTCCGGCTCCGCCCCCGGGCATAGGGGACAGTGCAGTATTTGCAAAAATTGTCGCATCCGTCCTGCACCTTGAGGAAGGATCGTGTGCGCTCACCGCTGCTGTATGCGGCAAAAACAGAGTCCGCCGCGTCTGCGGAAACGCCGATGCCGGTAAAGTCGGATACAATCCGGGATTTTTCCGTGGCTCCATAAACTCTGGTGACTCCTTCAATCGCTTCTGTTTCAGGACGTCTGAGCTCGGCGCTACAACCTGTCACAAGGATTCTGGCAGCGGGGTTGACGCGGTGGACCTTGCGTATGAGGTTGCGTGATTTGCTGTCGGATGCGGCGGTGACGGAACAGGTATTGACAAGATATATGTCGGCTTTGTCTTTCCACGGAACAATCTCCCATCCCGCGTTTTTGAAAGCGCGTTCATAAGTGGAAGTCTCGGCATAATTGAGTTTGCATCCGAGTGTCAGAAAAGCCGCCTTCATTGTTCTATCCTGATTGTCTTCTTCTCCCGTACCGGTTCCTGTAACCCGCGTTTGTCCTTGCCGGAGAAGATTTCTTTCAACATTTTCCAGAAATTGTCATATTCCTTGGAATAAGTCACACCGACACCGTTTCTCTGGGAATAATCCAGGAAACTCGTAAATTCATCGGCGGAGTGGGAGAACAGGTTGAGTTTGAACTGTCCCTGTTTGTCCAGTTTGATGGATATGTCTATGTCTCCCACAACGTCTCCGTACGGGTTCTTGGAAGTTTTGTATTGTCTGTTGCCTACGGCACCTCCAATTTCGACCCTGTTGTTGAAGAGTTGCGTGGAGATGGCGACGTCGAAGATGTCCGTGCCTCCCTGACTTTGCTGATATCCCAGACCGAGGTCAAGCGGAATGTCGAGTTTCTGCAGGATGTTGTTGAGCTGGCTGGACATTATCTCCCCGACGTTTGAATACAGGATGTTGGTTCCGTTCACAACGCCGGACTGTTCGTTGGGCAGGAACGTTCCCATAACGAGAAGTGCGATGAACTGTCTCTGTATCTTGTCTTCGGTATTGAGGGCTTCCGCCATTTTTGTCCTGCTGTTGGGGTCGAGGTCCGGCACTTCGATTCCGAAACTTATCTGCGGATTCTGAAGCTTGCCGTGGAGGTTGATTGTGCATTCGACGGGACGTCTGGTGGAAACGGAGGTGGAGTCCGAGAGCAGGGTGGACAGGGATGTCTTGAGTTTATAGACAGCATTGATGTCAATCGTGCTGTTTTTGATGTCTCCGTTGAACTTTACCGTGCTGTCGTCCTTCAGGTCGAATGATTTCTTGACTATTCCCGGAACTTCAAAGTGAAAGTTGCCTCCGCGTATGATGTAGTCTCCGGTAAGATTGGTCTTTCCCGTTGCCGTCTCCATTTCCAGAACAACCTTGCCGTCACCGTTGGCCGTAATGACGTTGCCCGTGGATTTTTTGAGTTCCAGCATTGCGTTGACATCCCTGTTGGCGCTGATATTGAGGTTCAGATGCACATTGCCCTTGTGCTTCTGCCTTGTGCTTTTCCCTTCACTCAACATCAGTTCGTACGGGTCAACATATATGTCTCTGTTGACTTGTCTGAAACTGAGCAGATCGCTGCTTGAAGCGGCGTTGGCAGTATTGAGCGGCACGTGTACGTTGCCGGGGCCGAATGTGGAGACAGTGCCGCTGATGTTGAGGTCATCCGGTTTGCCTGTCACTTGTACTTTTCCTGCCGCCGCCAGATTCCCATAGAGTCCGTTTTCGTTGCCTTCCAGCAGATTGGCAAGTTGAAGCCCCTGCATTTGCAATCCTGCGTCGAAGTAAGGGAGACCATCATCTCCAAGTACGAGCTTCCCTTTCATCAGGCCTTTTCCTCCTTTTTCGTCGGATAGGCTTATGTCGTTGAATTCCAGACTCCTGCCTTTGAGCATTATGGGCCCGTTCACAACATACGCGACACCGGTGGTCTGCAATTTCAGGGAGGCTTGCTCGAGTGTGAGATTATTGCTGATGATCCGGGGTGCATTTACGCTGCCATACGCCTGGATTTCTCCGCTGGCACAGCCTCCGATGTCTGAAATGAATTTGTCAACCAGAGGCTCGGCGATGGCAAGATTGAATTTGTCCAGACGTGCGTTGAAATTGATATTTTTTTCATCGGGATCGATGAACCCGCTTGCAAGTATGGGGTTTTGGCCATCCTTTTCGCCCTTGATGTCAAGATTCAGTCTCCCGTTGGATTTGTCCCAGTCTCCTGAAATGCCCAGACTCCCTATGGACTGGTTGCCTACTTGAAGAGAATCGCATACAAGATCGATGAAAACCTGCATTGACTGTCCGAGAGGGGATACAATGGCTGCGTATCCGTTGGCGTTGCCCTCTATGCCATAGTCTTTGGCAGTGAAGCCGCGGGCCATACCGAGCTCGATATTCTTCAAGTTGATGCTGAGGCTGTCGTGTCTGGATTTTGACAGTCCGCCGTCAATGATGAATTCCTGGGTGTTGTTTGCAAGACGGAATGTGTCTATTTCCACGTCCCAACCCTTGATTCTGACGGCGGAACGGGCGATGTTCCAGGTTCTTTTCCCGTTACGGATACTTGAAGGGAGCGGTCTCAGGAGAATCTCAAGTGAGTCCCGTTTATTTCTGGAGACCAATCCGTCTGCGTGGAGCTCGCCGAATTCCCTGTCTTTGTCTTTTCCGTCAAAGAAGAAATCCATTCTGACGGAATCCTTTTCTGCGGCGACGTTGAGTCTGGCGTCGTGCATAATGCGCCCTGCCGTCCTCATTTCGCCATTTGTTGAAGATAAGCGCAACGTGCCTCCGGCGTTGTCGATACGGGTTGTGGAGTTCTTCAGGTAGTTTCTGGAGAAAGCAAGCCTTGGGGATTCTATTGTGGCGAGCAGGTCACCGTCCTTGCCGAGATTCAGATGGAAGGCTGTGGAATCCGCTATGTAGAGCCCCGGTTTGATGAATGACAGAAGGTTTCTTGAATCGTGGAAAGCGAAATCCACGCTGTAGTCCCCGGAATCCGTGTCGGTGTCCCGGTCGCTTGCGGCATACAGGGACGGAAGATGGCGTCTCAGCGTGTGCTTTTCCAGATCTTTGACAAATTCCGGGATGGAGCCGGTCCCGGAATAACTTCCGTCGGCGAAACGGGAACTGAACTTTATCCTGTAGCCGTCGGCTCCCGTTCCGGATTCTACCGTGGCATCTCCGACAAGATGCCTCCCGCTGTCATCCTCAAGGACTATGTCTTTTATTCTGATTTCTCCTGTCCCGTCCCCCTTGACGATGCGGAGGAAATCGGAACTCATATGGCAGGACGCCCTGGATGTCCCGACATTACGTTTGTCAAGATTCAGGGCTTTGAGGTCTGCGTATGCGAGATTTGCGAAGAACTTGTACCTGGCATTCTGCGTTTTGCCGGAGAAATTGCATATCCCTTGGAAGAGGAAATTCAAGTTGGGGTCGTTACAGACGATTTTCCCGTCGAAGCTTTTGCCGGTCATATTGCCCTTTGCATATATTCCCGAATAATTGTATCCGAGGGCATTCAGCCTGTCAACTCTGAGTGAATCGATGGCGAATGAAGTCTTTCCGGGTGTCAGAACCGCAGTCAGTCCGGCTCTGGCCGTACATTCTCCAATGGATTTGTTGTTTATGAGTCTTCCTATGTCAAACCCGTCCGCTTCAGCCGTTCCCGAGATTTCCGTGCTCAGACGCTTGTCCGCAAGATTGCTGATTTTCAGTTTGGATGAGAATTGTCCGTTGCCGAGTTTCAGCCTGCCGTTAACGGAAAGCCTGTTGACGGGGCCGGCAGCCTTGCCTGAGAAATGAAGCCTTTCTCGGGGGGCGAAATTCTTCAGGTTTACCGACGTTCTGACCGACAGCGATGACAGCAAGGTATTCAGTCCGGTGGAAGTGAAATCGAGCCGTCTGATCCCGGCGGAAAGCCGGACGTCGGGGATGTCGGCCAGTCCGGAAACATTTCCTGCCATATCCAGGGATGTGCCGCTTTTGCGCTCTGCAAGACGCATTGACCGGATGTTGAGGTCGTTGACATATCCGTCAACACAGATTGACTCCACATCCAATTCCACTGAATTGCCGGGGAATATGCCCAGAATGGAGCTCAGGGTTTTCCCGGATACATCGGACTTGCGGATGTGTATGCCGTCGAAATGCACCTGCCTTGAAAAATTGAGAAATGAATAGGCATTCCTATATGACATTGTGATATCGGGGGCATTGAGTTCCGTGCCGTCATCGGTCAGTTGGAAATTCCGGATGATAAGATCTCCCATACCGATGTCGATGTCTCCCTTGAGCCGTGCCGGGCCGTAGCCTTTTCTGTCGGTGAACGTCAGATCCGTAAGACAGAGGGTAAGTTTTCTACCTCCCAGGCGGACGTCACAGGCGTTCAGCTCGGAAATCAGAAAGTCGAGATATTGCCAGTCGAATCCTCTGCCTTTGTATTTGTAGTCGCAATTTCTCATATTGACCATACGAAAATTGAAGTTCCTGAAGGTCAATTTCCGTATGTCGAATATCGGAGGGCCTGCAACCGGTATCTCAGGAGCCCGTTTCGTCTTGAATATGCGCTGGTAGTTCTGCCGGTAGCCCGTGGAGTCTTCGGCTACCATATTGAACACTGCGTCATCTATTTCGAATCGGCTGAAATGCAACCCTTTTCCTGCAAACAGGCTCCGGATGGAGAACCTGCCCGCCACTTTCCCGGCCCTGAACATAGTGTCCAGAGGGGCGAATCCCTTATTGTAAATATCCTGGGCCGGTTCGTTGTCAAGGATAATCAGGTCGTTAATCACGATGGTGTTGAGGAACTTGACCGAGAGATTTCCGACAAGGACTTTCCCGTTAATGGATTCGTTGAGCTTCTCCGTAATCCTTTGGACGAGCCGGGTCTGGACGGCGGGCCTTCCCACCACCATCGTGAAGGCGATGAGAACGATGGCGACAATGCCTGATATCCGTCCTGCCGGGTCCTTGATTTTCATTGTTGAATGTACAATTATACAATCAACAAATATAACGATTTTATTTGTTAAATTTGCCTCCCGAACTATGGCAGACATTATTTTAGGAATAGAATCATCTTGCGATGACACATCGGCGGCCGTCATAAGGGACGGTTACCTGCTTTCCAACGTCATCGCGTCGCAGGACGTTCACCGCGCATACGGAGGCGTCGTTCCGGAACTGGCCTCGCGGGCCCACGAACTGAATATTGTTCCGGTTGTGAGCGAAGCGCTCTCCAGAGCGGGCATCGGGGCTTCCGACCTCACGGCAATAGCGTTCACGAGGGGGCCTGGCCTGCTGGGCTCCCTGCTTGTAGGAACTTCTTTCGCAAAGACTTTGGGAATAGCACTCGATATCCCTATTGTGATGGTGAACCATCTGCAGGGGCATATCCTGGCCAATTTCGTCCGTCAGCCGGACAAACCGGTGTGCGAGCCTGAGTTCCCATATCTCTGCCTTCTCGTAAGCGGTGGCAATTCGCAGATAGTGAGGGTGGACGACCCCCTGCATTTCGAGATTCTGGGCCAGACGATAGACGATGCGGTGGGGGAGGCCTTCGACAAATGCTCCAAGATGATGGGACTGGGTTATCCCGGAGGCCCGGTTATCGACAGACTGGCGAAACAGGGTGACCCCGGCAGGTTCAAGTTCGCGAAGCCTCACATCCCCGGTCTGGACTACAGCTTCAGCGGCATCAAGACGTCGCTTCTCTATTTCGTGAGGGACGAGATGGCCCGCGACCCCGAATTTATGGAGAAGAACAAGGAGGACATCTGTGCCTCATTCCAGAAAGCCCTCATCGATATTCTGATGGACAAACTCATCAAGGCGGCAGGGCAGACCGGAATAAAGGAGGTGGCGATAGGCGGCGGCGTGTCCGCGAACAGCGGACTCCGGGAAAGGATAACCTTGGAAGGGAAGAAACACGGATGGAATACCTATCTGCCTGAATTCAAGTTCACTACCGACAATGCGGCTATGATTGCCATCGCCGGTTATTTCCACTACAAGGCCGGAGAAAGGGCCCCGTTGGACGTCGCTCCTGTTTCAAGAATGGCTGATTTCCTATGAAAGAATTCGAAATAGCGTGCCCTCTGTCGCGCGAACCGCGACTGAAGGAAATCGAAGCAAAGGCCGGGGGACTGAAATGGGTTTTGAAAAAGCGCTCGATAGACGCCCGCAAGGAACCGGTATGGCGCTATCAGTACGAGGCTTACGCTCCCGAAGACAATTATTCCGAATATGTCCTGCCGGAGTATCGGAACGTTGGGGATGCAAAGTCTGTCATAGTCGTAGGGGCTGGCCCCGCCGGGATGTTTGCGGCGCTCAAACTGCTCACGCTCGGACTCAAGCCAATTGTGCTGGAGCGCGGGAAGGACGTCCACGAACGCAAGTACGATATGGCCGCTCTTTCAAGGACAGGTGCCGTGAATCCGGAATCCAACTATTGTTACGGCGAGGGCGGTGCGGGTGCGTTCTCGGACGGAAAACTTTACACGAGATCTTCCAAGCGGGGCGACATCCGTGAAGTCCTGTACCAGCTGGTGAACTTCGGGGCGAACCCGGACATACTTGTGGACGCTCATCCGCACATCGGCTCCGACAAACTTCCGCTTGTGGTTGAGAATATACGCAAATGTGTGCTCGAACACGGAGGCGAATACCATTTCGGCGCGAAGGTCATTTCAATCACGGAAAGTGCCGGCGGAGAATACCGGGTGGAGACTGCGGACGGCAGGGAATTCTTCTCTGACAGGGTCATTCTCGCCACGGGACATTCCGCACGTGACGTTTATGAAATGCTTTTCAATGCCGGAGGTCAGCTGGAGGCGAAAGGCTTCGCGCTCGGTGTGCGCGTGGAACATCCCCAGGAGAAGATAAACTGGTGCCAGTATCACGGACAATGGAAACCCGGCGTGCCTGCGGCGGAATATTCTTTTGTGGAACAGGTGGACGGAAGGGGAGTATTCTCTTTCTGTATGTGCCCCGGGGGGATTCTGGTGCCTTCTTCCACCGAGCCGCGTACGGTGGTGCTCAACGGAATGTCGAATTCGGCGCGAAACGGCAAGTTTGCGAATGCCGGGGTGGTGGTGCAGATAGAGCCGGAAGATGTGCCCGGTGAAGACCCTTTCCGTCTGATGGACTTCCAACAGTCCGTGGAGCGGAGGATGTTCGATTACTGCGAATCGGTCAGATGTTCGGCAAAATCGAGAAAGGAAGTGCCGGTGACGGACGGAGCCTTCGACAACCCTATGGCGGCTCCCGCCCAGAGAATGCAGGATTTCTGCGAGGGCAGACTCTCAAAGACCGTTCCGGAGACTTCATATCATCCCGGAGCCATAAGCGCTCCTTTGCACGAACTGCTGCCGCCCATAGTTGCCGAAAGGCTCCGGAAGGTGTTCCCGAGGGTCAGGATGCGCAACTATTTCACCAATGCCGCGCTGCTTTTGGGCGTTGAATCCCGTACTTCGTCGCCAATCAGAATACCGCGCAATCCGGAGACTCTCGAGTATATTTCCTTGCCGGGCGTCTATCCCTGCGGGGAGGGGGCCGGCTATTCCGGAGGCATAGTTTCCAGTGCCATAGACGGCATACGCTGTGCGGAGGCCTGCGCCGCAGAACGCTGATTCAGGCTGAAATAACCCCGCTGCCTATCATTTCAGGTGCGGAAGCCCCGTCGTCCGCATACCAGACTGCAAACTGGCCGGGAGTGATGCTCCGCTGCGGCTCGTCAAAAATTATGAACAATCCCTCTTCCGTCCTTTTGAGCACTGCACCCTGAAGGGCCTGGCGGTAACGGATACGCAGCCTGTAGCGACCTTCCTCTCCGGGCTTCAGTTCAAGGTCGGGGCGTATCCAGTGAATCTCATCCGCATTGATTTTGAGGGCGGAACGGTAGAGTCCGGGGTGTGATTCCCCTTCACCCACATAGATTACGTTGCGCTCTATGTCGGTCCCTATCACGAAGAGCGGGCTTTTGTGGCCTCCGATGGCGAGGCCTTTTCTCTGGCCGAGAGTGTAGAACTGCGCGCCCTCGTGCCTCCCTATGACCGCGCCCCAGGGATTGGCCTTGTATCTGGTCTTTTTGATATGCTTCTTGCCGCTGCGGTATGTTTCCGTTTCGAATACTATGTCGGAATAGTCATAAGGGGCGGCGAAAGCTTCGGGATGGGTTTCATAGTATGCGGGGAAGACTTCCACCACGTCACCTTCTTCGGATTTGAGCTTCTGCTGGAGGAAGACGGGAAGATCTACCTTGCCCACGAAGCAGATTCCCTGCGAGTCTTTCTTGTCCGCGCTGGGAAGACCTGCCTCCGCGGCAATCCTCCTGACCTCCTTCTTGTCGAGGTCTCCGATTGGGAACAGAGCTTTGGACAACTGCTCCTGAGAAAGCTGGCACAGGAAATATGCCTGACATTTGTTGAGGTCCGTGCCCTCCAGAATGCTCCATACCGGCTTGCCTTCGGAGTCGAAGACAGGCTTCCCGTCATTGCCTGCGGCCTGCAGCTTGCGGCAGTAGTGGCCTGTGGCGACCATATCTGCACCGAGCTTTTCCGCTGCCTTGAGGAATGCGTCAAACTTTATCTGCGAGTTGCACAGAACATCCGGATTGGGGGTGCGTCCCCTGGCGTATTCGTCGAACATATAGTCGGCTACGCGCGACATATAGTCTTTACTGAGGTCCACGAAATAGAAGGGGATTCCAATCTTGCGGGCCACCATTTCGGCCACGAACTTCTCCTCCTCCCATTCACATTCGCCGTGCAGGGTGCCCTCGATGTCGTGCCAGTCCTGCATATACATCGCGAACACGTCGTATCCCCGCCTCTTGAGAAGCAGGGCGGCAACGCTGGAGTCAACGCCCCCCGACAGTCCAATACAGATTTTCATACCGCTATCTGACTCCTCCTCCGAAGCCGCCTCCGCTGAATCCGCCTCCTCCACCGAAGGAGGTGACCCCGCCGAATCCTCCGCGGGACGCTCCTGCACCGTGCATTGCTCTGGCATTGGTGATGGAACCCGCCATCGCCCGTGTCATACGTATGGTCCGGAGCGTGATGTCCGGCTCTCCCAGGAATGTCTCTTCAAAAGCCTTGGGGTTGATTTCCTTGAGCTCTTCAGCCACTTTCTCAGCTATTCCGAACAGGGCGGCGAAGACCAGAAGGTCGTGCCAGACTCTGACTTCAATGCTCCGGCGTTCGTTCACCAGCGTGAAGTCCTTGAGGAATTTGCGGAATCCTATGAGGTTCCGGGCACACTCCTGACCTGATTTCAGGAAAGTCCTGCCGCTGATCTGTCCGCGCCCCGTCATCCTGTCCCTGCCTTCATCCTTCAGGGAATCCGCCCATCGTGTGATAGTGGATGTATGCCTGACGGACCATCTTTTGAACTCGTTGTGCTGCAGAATTTCATCCCTGCCGCTTGCTTCCTTCATCATATCGTAGAGTCCGCGTTCCGCTTTCGAGAGCCTGCTCAGTTCTGCGGAAGGATTGAACGACATCTCTATGCGGTCTCGGCTGTCGTGAGTTACCAGGATGATACCGTTGTTGATCATCCTGAGAATCATAGCCGAGGCTATGGTGTCTTTCCCGCCTTCTCCGAGCCGTTCGAGTATGTAGTTGGCACTCAGAATATCTCCGTCGCAGGGTATGTCGCGGTGCCAGCGTATGTCCTTTTCGTTGCAACCCAGAATCTTTTCCCTGTTCCTCTTCCGCGCGAATATGGTGGCGGCCACCGAGAAGATGCCGAACGCCAGGAAAAACAGGACAAGGAACAGCACTTCCGTGTCGTCTTCCCCGTCATCACTGAAAGAGGCGCCTTCAAGAGCTCTCTGCAGGTCCTCGTCGAAGTCGCGGGCCTCCGTGGAAGCGGAATTGAAGATGCCCTTGTCGAAGCGGAGGAGCGCTATGGCCGAGCTGTTTCGGGAGAATGGGCTTGTGGAGCGGAAAATGACTTTCCCGTCTTCGGAGAAAGCGGACGTGCCTTCGAAACCGAAGCCCCAGATGCGAGTGTTGGACTCACTAAGGGCTATGGGAGCCTTGATGTCTATCGTGACGGCGTCGGGGGAGGGCTCGATGCCGGGGGAGACAAACTGAAGGTGCAGTTTGTCACAGTCATTCAATGATTTGACGGCATTTGTCATCTTGTAGGAGGCCGTGAAGGAATGACGACCGTATGAACCTATTCCCCAGCAGAGTTCGCATCCGTCGCGCTTGCGCACGATGCCGCATCTGCCGGCTTTCTCCTCAAGACTGCGGTCCACGTCCCAGTTGCCTTCATTGGTGAAGACCTGCCCGTCACCGCTTACCGAGAACTCCTTTATCTCGATGTCTCCCAGATTGTTGCGGACCAGATAAAGTTCCGTACCACGGGAGCAGTCGATGTCCCACTGTTCCGTGATGACGGCAGCGCCGTCCGGCTGGAGTTCAGCCAGAATGTAGATGAATAGGGCGAGAAGTCGCATTTATATCTTCATTGAAGGCATCTCGGCCTTTGACTTGACTTCCTGGAGGTAGTCCTTCTCCCTGAATCCGAAGATGCTTGCGGCTATGGAATCGGGGAACTGGCGTACAATGCGGTTGAAGGAGGTGACGCTGTCGTTATAGACCATCCTGCTTGTGCGCACCTGATTCTCGTACAGATTGACGCTGTCCATTGTTTTGCCGTAGTTCTCGCTTGCCTTGAGCTCGGGATACTGCTCCGCGACGGCTACTATGCGGCTCAGGACGGAGTTCATCATATCTTCCTGAGCGTCGGCGGCCTTGGCGTTGCTGCCGGAGGTTATGCTGGCCCTCTGGGCTATGACGTCCCTGATTGTGCCGTATTCGTGCTCGTTGTAGGATTTGGTGAGTTCCGCAAGGGCTGTGAGGGCATCCCAGCGGCTTGACTGCTGGACTCCTATCTGGCTCATTGCATTCTTGCACAGTTCTTCCTTGCTGACCAGTTTGCGCTGGACTCCGATAAACCACAAAACTACGATTGCGGCGATGGCGATGATAATGATTGCTGTCATATTCTTATGTGTTTTAGAAAACGGTTCCGCAAATATAACAAAAAGAGCGGTTTTTTCAGTGCGTCTAAAGCGAACGGGTGGCGGATGTTCCGGCCAGCGAGCCTGTGCAGAAAGCCGACTGGAGATTGTATCCTCCCGTGTCGCAGTCCATATCCATCACTTCGCCGCAGAAATACAGGCCGTGGACAAGCCTCGATTCCAGGGTTTTGGCGATGATTTCGTCGGTGCTGACGCCTCCCGCCGTGACCACGGCGCGTTCGTATCCGACATATCCTGCAAGTTCGAAAGTCCATTCTTTCAATGCCTTGGCTATGCTGACGAGGTTGACCCACAACTTGGTGTCCGTGCGGCCGCGGCGTTCGAGGGTCATTATCTCCGGGTGCATTGCGTTGAAGGCTGGAATAAGGTCCCAAGGCATCAGTTTGCCCAGCAGGATACGGCATTTTTCTTTTTCCCTGAGCCCGCGGCTCCGTGGGTCTCTGTCCACTTCCTGCCACAGTTCCTTCACTCTTGCTGTCAGTTCGGTGAGGCTGACTCCCGCTTTCAGGTCGAGCGAAAGCGCAGTACCGGAACCGTTGACCATAGCTTTTACGGCCTTCCGGCTCAGTTGGAAACCGACGGGGCCCTCGATGCCTCCGTCCGTAAAGTCCAGGTCCCCGAATTCCGTACCGGCGTCGTTGCCCCCGATGCGCAGCGTGACGTTTATGTTCTTGAGATGGATACCGCAAAGCATCGTTCCCAGTTCGGACAGGGGAGTGCCGCGGTCTATGTGCCCCTTGAGCGTGCTGTCTTTGTATCCTTTGGGCACCAGAGCTGTGAGTGCCGGAAAGGTGGGGGTGATGTGGTGTCCGGCGGCCTGTGCCCATCCGTAACCGTCACCTGTACTGCCTGTGCCCGGATAGCTCAGTCCTCCGGTGGCGATAATCAGCCTCCTGGCCTGAAAGCGGTCTCCCGCCGCCGTCGTCGCGATGAAATTTTCCCCTTCTTTTTCCGGGAACACTATGCCGGTCACTTCCGCTTCAGTGACAATCTTCACACCGACGGAATGGCAGGCGTTCACGAGGGCGTCAACAATGTCGGAGGCGTGGTATGATGCCGGAAATGCACGGTCTCCGCGTTCCACGACGGTCCTGACCCCGAAGCTTTCGAAAAAGTCCGCGACTTTCTGCGGAGCGAGGGAATGGAATGAAGATTTGACAAAATTGGGGTTGCTGCGGATATGACCGGAGAACGAATTCCAGTCCTTGACGTTGGTGAAATTGCAACGTCCTTTTCCTGTAATCATAATCTTGCGGCCGGGACGCGGCATCTTCTCGAGTACGGTTACAATAAAGTCCTTCCCGTTGTCCGCCGCCGTCGAGGACGCGCTGTATGCCGCCATCAGTCCGGCGGCGCCTCCTCCTATGATTAGAATGTCTGATTTCATACGAAAAAAGGGAAAGCTTAGCACATCGCACCGCTACAACCTCTTACCCTTGCTTCATTCCTGCCCTGGGGGAGTTCGGAGGGAGCTGGTCGTGTACGACTTTCCCGATGCAAATATACAAAAATTTGTTAAATTCGCAGTATGAAGAAAATCATCCCCTTACTGCTGCTTGCTTTTTGCAGCCCGGTATTCGCCCGAACGGTTTTGAATACCGACCATACCTCGCTTGTGATAGATGCCGTTGAAGGCGGACGGCTTTGTATCAGTTATTTCGGTCCCGGACTCTCTTCCGGTGATGCCGCGGCCCTCGATGCCGCCGGATACGGGCCTGTCAAGGCATATTCCGCATATTGCGACGAAGGTGAGAGTTCCTGCGCCATTTCCATAACCCAGGCGGACGGCAACAGGACTCTGGACCTCTGCGTCGTCGGCACCGAAGTGTCGGAATGGGAAGGGGGTAAACTGCTGACGGTCACCAGCCGGGACAGGCATTACCCCGTTACGGTGCGTAACTTCTTCAGGTCCTTCGTAAAGGAGGATATATTCGAAACCTGGGCGGAAATCAGCAATGATGCCGTTGCCCGCAGAAGAGTGAACTCCGGAATCGTAGTCAACAGGTATATGTCCGGAACGCTGCCGATAAGGGTTGGAAACGTATGGACGGTGACGCAATACGGTTCCTGGGGCAACGAAGGCACTCTTCTCACCGAACCTCTTGCCAGAGGGATAAGGACGGTGAAGAATATCGACGGGGTGCGGAACGGACACACTTCCCGCGCCGAGGCGATGATAAGCCTCGACGGAAAACCTCAGGAAAACAGCGGGCGCGTGATAGGGGCGGCATTGGAATGGGGCGGCAACTACGTTCTGGAATTCAATTGTTTCAACAGCAATTATGCCACTTTTCAGGCCGGCGTGTGCCCGGACAACTCGGAATATCATCTTGCCGCCGGCGAAACGTTGAAGACTCCCGCTCTGGCATATTCCTTTTCGGACGAAGGCTTGAGCGGGGTGTCACGCAATTTCCACCGTTGGGGACGCAGGTACCGTCTGGCACACGGCAACGTGGCGCGCAAGGTCCTTCTGAACAGTTGGGAAGGTGTTTACTTCGACATCAACGAACCTGCTATGGACGGAATGATGTCCGACATAGCTTCTATGGGAGGCGAACTCTTCGTTATGGATGACGGCTGGTTCGGAGACAAATATGCCCGCATTACGGATGACAGGGGACTGGGCGACTGGGTTGTGGACAGGAAGAAACTTCCCAACGGAATCGGCTGGCTTGTGAAACGCGCCGATTCGCACGGCATCAAGTTCGGCATCTGGATAGAGCCGGAGATGACCAATACAAAGTCGGAACTGTATGAGGCACATCCCGACTGGGCGCTTCACGCCGCCAACAGGGAACCTGTTACGGGGCGTGGCGGGACTCAGCTTGTGCTGGACCTGAGTAACCCTGCGGTACAGGATTTCGTGTTCTCGGTGGTTGACAATCTGATGACGGAGAATCCCGATATCGACTACATAAAGTGGGACGCCAATATGAACATTCGCGAGTATGGCAGCAATTGGCTCAAGCACCAGAGCCATCTGGAAATTGCCTATTGGAACGGCCTCTATGCCACATTGGACAGGATACGCGCAAAGTATCCCGACTTGACGATTCAGGCCTGCGCCAGCGGTGGCGGAAGGGCCAACTGGGGAGTGCTTCCCTGGTTCGACGAATTCTGGGTGAGTGACAACACCGATGCCCTTCAGCGCATTTATATGCAGTGGGGCACCTCGTATTTCTTCCCTGCAATGACAATGGCCTCACACATCAGTGCGGTTCCCAACCACCAGACTCACAGGGTTGTGTCTCTCAAATTCCGCTGCGACGTGGCTATGAGCGCACGGCTCGGAATGGAGATTCAGCCGAGCCGGATGAGCGCCGAAGACAGGGATTTCTGCCGCAAGGTGATTGCCGACTACAAGCGCATCCGTCCTACTGTGCAGTTCGGCGACATCTACAGGCTCGTGTCGCCGTATGACGGTCTTGGCATAGCCTCTCTTATGTATGTGGCGGAGAACAAGTCCGATGCCGTGTTCTACTGGTATAGGATAAACAGTCTTTACGGCAGCCGGTATCCCCGTGTCAGGATGCAGGGTCTCGACCCCGACAGAATGTACACCGTGGAGGAGCTCAACAGGATAGACAGAAAGCCCCTTTCTTTCGAAGGGAAGAGCTTCTCCGGAAAATTCCTTATGGAGAACGGTCTTGAAATCGCTCCCGTCGTGCACGAAGTGAGCTCCGGAGAGAAGACCGATTGGGCGAGCCGTGTGCTGTATCTGAAAGCAAATTAGAATTTTGATATGGATAGAAGAGATTTTTTGAAAACTACGGCAGTGGCCGCTGTGGGGCTCGGTCTGGGGCTGGATGCGGCGGCGTCCGAAGTGAAGCCGGATCCGAAGGGGCAGAGCGGTTCGGATGGAGGAAAACTTATAGTGTCCGCCCCGATGCTCCAGAATTTTGCGGAGACGTCGATAGGAGTCGCATTCGCAGTGTCGGCTATGGCCAACGGATACGTGACTTATGGGCAGAAAGCGGATTTGAGCGACGGAAAGACAGTCAAATGCGGAGGCTTCAGGGTAACTGATATGAATGACAAGGTGATGCAGGTGAGACTCACGGGGCTCAAGCCGTCAACGAAGTATTATTACCGCATAGGTGCAGACAGAATCAATTATGTGCACGGCCATAAAATGATGATTGAGGCTTCGGAAGCCGGAGACAGGATTTACAGCTTCACTACCGCCGGAGACGCTGTCAAGTCGCATTTCTGCGTTATCAATGATGTCCACGCCAAGATGGATGCATACGATGCCCTTTACCGGAAAATAGACAGGCTTGCTCCGGTGTGCGTCGTTGAAAACGGCGACATGATAAGTACGGCTGAGGATATTGAAAAGCAGATATCCGTGTACCTGACGCCCGACGTGTCCATCCGGGATTACGCCGCGTCGCGTCCTTATCTTCTATGCCCCGGCAATCACGAGAACAGGGGACTTGCCAACAGGCATCTGGAGAAGGTCTGGATGTTCCGGCAGCCGGAGGAGCGCAGTTCCCGCGATTGGGATCTCGGACGTAATTTCGCAATCCGCGTGGGGGACATTGCTGTCGTGGGCCTGGATACCGCTGAGGACAAGGTTGACAGCAATCCCATTTTCTGCGGACTGTTCAACAGCGAGCCATACCGTGAGGCCCAGAAACTCTGGCTGGAGGATGCCCTGAAGAGGCCGGAGATTGCCTCCGCTCCATATCTTGTGGCCTGTTGCCACATTCCTCTGTATGATTCGAGGAGTGACCAGAACCCCGGAGACATCCATCCGGCAGACACGGCTCCGGGATATGTTACGGATTTTGCCCATTGGCAGAGGACCTGTTTCCAATTGTGGGGGCCTGTGCTGGAGAAGGCCGGGTGCCAGCTTGTAATCACGGGGCATCAGCACAAATACCGCTATGAGGCGCCCTGTTTTGCCCATTCCTGGGCGGAAATCATTGCAGGTGGTCCCAATATGACGGGCGAGAAATCAGTTGATGAGTATCCGACGCTGGTGGATGTGAAAGTTGCGGGGGGCAGTTTGAAGGTGCAGGTGTTCAATATGGTTGACAATAAGAAGATTGCGGAGTACAAGTATGCTCCGAAGCACTAGATTTGATACGTCAGGTATTCGGCCCGATGGGGCAATTGATTTGAAGGAAGTCTGTTCTGTCAGGTATTCGGCCCCGATGGGGCAATTAATCCAAAGAAAGTTTGTCCCGGAGGGGCCAAATATCTGACAGAGTATGACAAATATTATTTAATATTATGGAAACAAGGAATATTTTGGGAGTGGATATCGGGGGAACTAAGTGCGCCGTTACTTATGGGCGCAGCTCAGGTCCGTCCGAGATAGAGATAGCCGACAAGGAGAGTTTCGCGACGACGGACTGCACCGGCACGATAGAGAACATCAAGGCCGCCCTGCATAGGGTGATTGAACGCAATTCTCTGACTTGTCGTGACATATATTCAATAGGAATAAGCTGCGGCGGGCCTCTGGACAGTGCGGCGGGAGTGGTGATGTCGCCCCCTAACCTGCCGGGCTGGGACAATATCCCGATAGTCCGCATTCTGGCGGAGGAGCTCGGTGTTAAAGCAGCGATACACAATGACGCCAATGCCTGCGCCCTTGCGGAGTGGACGTTCGGGGCGGGGAAGGGTACGCGCAATATGGCTTTCCTGACTTTCGGCACAGGTCTTGGTGCCGGGCTTATCCTGGACGGGCGTCTCTATACCGGCACGAACGACAATGCGGGAGAGCTCGGGCACATACGCCTGGCGGATTTCGGACCTGTCGGTTACGGCAAGGCGGGTTCTTTCGAAGGCTTCTGCAGCGGCTCGGGAATACGCCAGCTTGCGCAGAGCGCCGTGAAGGAACGTCTGCAGATGGGTGTATCCGTGCCCTGGTGTCCGGATGGCGACATAGAGGGTATAACGGCCAGGAAGGTTGCCGATGCAATGTATGCCGGAGATGCTCTGGCACGGCAGATATATGAGACTTCAGCGAAATATCTCGGCATCGGATTGTCGGTGCTGATAGACATTGTAAATCCGGAGATGATAGTGATAGGGAGCATTTACGCCCGAAACGAAGATTTTTTCAAACCCTTGATGCAGCAGGTGTTGGACAGGGAGTCCCTGCCGCTCGCCAACAAAGTATGCCGTGTAGTGCCCGCGGCGTTGGGGGAATTCATCGGTGATTATGCGGCCTTGTCCGTGGGAGCGAACATTTGACGGAACACGGCATCTTGGGATATTGAGTTTTTTTGCTATCTTTGCATCCGCATTGCCACTTTAGCTCAGTCGGTAGAGCATCGCATTCGTAACGCGAAGGTCGTCAGTTCAAGCCTGACAAGTGGCTCGAGATCCTATGACAGAATTGCTGATATTTCTTCTGGCGGCGCTTGTCATCTCGTTCCTGTGCTCTATTCTTGAGGCGAGTCTGATGAGCACGCCGATTTCCTACATAACCTTGAAAGAGGAGGAAGGGCTTAAGGCCGCCGCAAGATTCAGGCAGTACAAACTTGATCCGTCCCGTCCGCTGGCCGCAATCCTTTCGTTGAATACGATTGCAAATACGATAGGCGCCGCAGGAGTCGGAAGACAGGCTACCATGGTGTTCGGTTCGCAGTGGTTCGGGCTCGTGAGCGCCGTGACTACTATCCTTATTCTTGTATTCTCCGAGATTATTCCCAAGACCATAGGCTCTTCCAGCTGGAAATCCCTTACATCGTTTACAGCCAATACAATCCATGTTCTCATAGTCGTTCTTTATCCCATTGTGGTCTCGGTTGAGTTCCTTCAGAAACTGTTTTCCGGAGGTAAAAGTGATATCAGCGTTTCGAGAGACGAACTCGGTGCGATGGCCGATGTGGCTGAAGAGACCGGAGAACTTGAGGAGGATGAAAATGAGATTATTCAGAATATCATCAATATAGATGAAAT
>JAZUHY010000025.1:0-2233 GCA_045641985.1 Candidatus Cryptobacteroides sp. | reverse complement strand
TGGCTCACAGAACGACATGGCTACGATCCGACTTCTTCAAGCATATGATGTCCAAATGCATCGTCAAGGTGGAAAAGGGAGAGAAGTTCGAAGGCGAGATTCCCGACGATATCGTCTGCCACATCTACAACACCAATGTCGATTGCACTGTGGACTGGACCAAAGGCTCCGTGGAGAAGAACGCCTTCGGAGCGAAGAAGACCATCACGATGAAAAAGCTCTCCAACTCACTGTTCGAGGCTGTGCTCGTGCCTCAGAACTTGGAGAAGCGTACACCTCTGGTCGAGCTCACTATGGGCGGCATCGCCTATCTGCTGGAATACTCCCTGAGTTTCCGCCCCGGTTACGTCCACACAGTGACCGTCACTCTCAACACTTCCCCCGACCAGGAGATGATTGAAATCAACATCGACCCAGATGTGAATCCCTGGGACTGATATCCCACAGCCTCGATCCTGGACCGTTTGGTCTAAAATAGCGGAGAATTCTACGGAGTTCTCCGCTTTTGCGTTATAGGAGGTGCGGAACCGGAGAAGTTGGTCAATGGTTGCAATAGTTTTGCGATACCGCCAAAAAGAAGTATATTCGTAGCATATTGCAATAGAAATGGAATGAAAAAATATCTGTTACTGATTTTCAGTCTTGCAATCCTGTTTGCCGGATGCAATCAGACCGGACTCGGCTCTCACCAGAGAAACAGTACCGAATTTTTCCGCAGTAAGGAATTCCACGAAAAGTACAAACTTACTGAAGTGGTTGTTTTCAGCCGCCACAATATCCGGGCGCCATTGGCCGCTCCCGGCAGTTTTATCAGCAGAGTGACACCTCACAGCTGGCACGACTTTGGGGTAGGCGCATCAGAGTTGACGGAAAAGGGCGGTATCCTGGAAACAATCAACGGGGAATTCTTCCGCAAATGGCTTGTCCTTGAAGGTCTTTTCCAAAATGACGGACCACGGGAAAACGAAATTTACTTCCTGTCCAACAGCAAGCAGCGGACAATAGCCACGGCGGAGTTTTTCCAGAAAGGTTTCACTCCCGGTCGGACGCCCACAGTCCATCACGCCGGGCAACTGGATGATATGGACCCGAATTTTGCCCTTGCTCTCGGGAAGGATGTCACGGAAGCGCAGTGGGCTCAGATAAAAAAAGAATATGAGGCAGAGTATGATGCCGACGGCATACGTAGGGCCAGTATGGCGTTGCAGGCGAATTACGACCTGCTTGCCGAAGTTCTGGACCTTAAGGAATCCCCTGCCTTCAAGGACGGCAGTTTCACCGGCTTCGACAACCACGACAGCGAGATCCTGTTCCCCGAAGGGGACGAGCCCAGGATGACAGCCTCCATCAATGATGCTTGCTCCATTGCCGATGCCCTCATATTACAATATTATGAAGAACCGGACCTGAACAAGGTGGCGTTCGGCGAACAGCCGACAAGAGAGCAATGGCAGATGTTCTCGCAAATCATTGAAAGACGTGATGCCATACGCTTCCATTCCCCCTTTGTCCAGCACTATGTTTCGCAACGTCAGCGCAATCTGATTGCCGACGCCCTCCAGAGCGGCGAATACAAATTCACCTACATCTGCGGCCACGATACCAATATCTTCAACATTCTCAAGTCTATGCATGTCATCAGGTATGACATACCCGACGCCATCGAGGTCAGCACCCCGATAGGCAGCAAGATTGTCTTCGAGAAATGGACCGATGCGGCGGGAAACGATTATATCGGAGTAAATCACATCTATCAAACCGTCGATCAGCTGCACGGCAACATCCCACTGGACTTCACCACCGTACCCGCCTGCATACGCCTGGAGTTTGAAGGGATGCAGTCCAACGGCGATGGCCTGTATCCTCTACAAAACATGCTGGAGCGGCTCAGGGAAAAGCCTCTAACAGAACCGGTTCCTGAAATTTGAAATTTCCGGAGGCCCAGCTGGTGCATAAGATTGTGGAAGAGGCTCAGAATCCGCTATGCCCGGTTTCCTTATTCCAGGACCACTCCAACGTCCGTATGTTCGTCGACGAGACGGCGGGCAGCCTTCTCACGCGGGAAGTGGCCCCCTGGTTGCTCGGCCCCTGTGACTGGACCGAAAAATTCCGCCGCAAGGCTGTGATATGGCTCAGCCAGAAAGTCGGGAAACCGGTCCTTATGCTCACCCAGGAGGACTACCTCCAGAATTCTCTGGACGAGCTCCTTGAAAAGCACGGTCCGTATGACCAG
>JAZUHY010000024.1:0-21045 GCA_045641985.1 Candidatus Cryptobacteroides sp. | reverse complement strand
ATCAAGAAGGACGGTGGTGTGAAATGGACGGCAAGCGATGAGAGCCAACTCAAACTCGCAGCAGGCGCATACCTCAAGCTTGACTGCGTGAAGAATTCCACGGATCCCAAACAGGTGGCGTCCGGAATTTCTGCCAAGTCGAACGTGCAGGTGATCCTTCTTGACAAGGACGGCAAGGAGATTGACAGGTTCGAACGTGGTGAAGAAGGTGCCGGTTGGGGGGAGATCGATCTTCCCGAGAATCCGGAAGCATCATTCAGCCGCGTACCCAACGGAAGCGGATCCTGGGCTTATGCCGCTCCAACTCCCGGTGCGGAGAACGGTGCCAAAACTGGAGATATCGAGCAGGAGCCAGCCGTAACCTTGGGCGTTGTTCTGAATGAAATCAACGGCAATGACAAATATATGGAACTCTTCAACGCCGGCAAGGAAGAAATTGACATCACCGGCTATCAGATCAAGAAGGACGGCGAAGTGAAATGGACGGCAAGCGATGAGAGCCAGCTCAAACTCGCAGCAGGTGCATACCTCAAGCTTGACTGCGTGAAGAAGTCAACCGATCCAAAGGAAGTCGCTTCCGGAATTTCCGCCGGCAAGAATGTTCAGGTAATCCTTCTTGACAAAGATGGTAATGAGGTTGACAAATTCGAGCGTGGCGTGGAAGGAACGGCCTGGGGAGACATTACCCTTCCCGAGAATACTGAGGCATCATTCAGCCGTGTGCCCAACGGAACGGGTGAATGGGCTTATGCCGTTCCTACCCCCGGTGCGGAGAACGGTGCAAAAACCGGAGATATTGAGCAGGAATAACATTTGAAATTTTCAGTAATATGGCAAAAGAAGAAATGAAGATCGGCGAGCAGAGCAAGCCTCGCTTCGAATTCCGCAGCTTCGGTCAGTGCTTCTGCGAAGCTCACAAACGTATGGCCCGTCTTTCCGTCCCCGTACCTGAGAAGGTATGGGAGCGCGAAAGCGACGAGATATACATCATCTCCAGCAAGAACGACATCAACAACACCAAGATCCGTAACGGCAAGATGGACATCAAGACCTATGTTCAGACCGTCGATGGCCTCGAGCAGTGGAATCCCCTTATGAAGGGCGAGTTCCCTATCAGCCGCGAGGTCCTCGAGAAGGAAGTCTTCCCTGCGTTTATGGTGGAGATGCCCGCTCTCACGAAGGAGACCTACACTTATGAAGAATTCATAGCAATGGTCAAGGCCAACAAGGACCTCGCCGCAGTGCGCGTGCACAAGCAGCGCTTCGGCTATATGGTCAACGACACCATCTGCGAGGTGGGCAACGTGCTCATCAACGGCGCAAAGGTCGTGACCATCAATTCTGAGTCCACGGAAATCGAGGACATCAAGAAGACCATCGCCGACGTGGGTCTCGAGGGTGTGGAGAATATTAATTATCTCCAGGCCATCAAGCGTGTCATCGGTATGTCAGACAAACCTCTTGCAAACGAATAGTCTATGGCACAGGAAATAGAAAAGAAATTTCTGGTCAAATGCAATTGCTTCAAGGATGAGGCATTCAAGGCCACACGAATCACTCAAGGATACCTCAGCTCAGTCCCCGAGCGCACCGTCCGCGTACGCGTCAAGGGAGAGAAGGGATTCATCACCATCAAGGGCATAGGCAACGCTTCCGGCGCCGCCCGCTTCGAATGGGAGAAGGAAATCCCTGTTGACGAGGTGAAGCAGCTCCTCGACATCGCCGAGCCCGGCGTGATTGACAAGACCCGCTATCTCGTAAAGAACACTGACGGCGTGCACACTTGGGAAGTTGACGAGTTCTACGGAGACAATGACGGCCTGACCGTCGCCGAGGTCGAGCTTGCTGACGAAAACGAGCCTTTCGACAAGCCCGCCTGGCTTGGCGAGGAGGTTACGGGAGATCCCAAATACTTCAACTCGATGTTGATGAAGAATCCTTACAAGAATTGGAAATAGTCAACAGAATATTTATTGTGTCGGTGGTTGCAGTCGCGGCGTGTCTTTGCTGCGACTGCAATACTAACGCATATGATTATGATTATCAGACGGAGGACGAAGGGCGCCAGGAAGGGACTGGAGATGCTGAGGAATATACCGTTTCTGAATATGAGGTCTTCGAAACAGATGTAAAGGAACTTTCCAGTATCTGTTTCAACAAGGCTTCAGACGGACTTTATGCCGTTTCCGATGAGGGCAAGGTTTACGAAATCGGGTTTGACGGAAAGACAAAATCCATGCTCTATGACAAGTCCAACCACGATTGGGAAGGCGTCGAATTTTCCGGGAAGGAAATCCTTCTGATGGATGAGAGCGAAAGCGTCCTCTACAAATTGCAAGACGGGGCTACATCCCGAATTGCTGAAATAAAAATCCCCGATGGCGGCGAGAAAGGCAAAGGCCCGGAGGGGATAATGTGTGTGAAGGATACAGTGTTCGTTGGCAATCAGTGCTCTCCTACACGCATAGTGAAATACTGCCTCACGACAGGAAAGGTCTGCGGATATTTCGACATCGGGTTTGTATCAAAATATATCTCGGACCTCTATTATGACAAAACAGACAATACGATGTGGATAGTTGACAGCAAGGGACCCGCTTTCTACCACTGCAGCCTGAGCGGAAAGTTGATAGCCACATACAATATACCTTTCGTAAAGCAGGCGGAGGCCATTGCGATAGACCACACTGCGGGAATAGCGTGGATAGGCTGTGACACCACGTCCAATTTGTACAAAATCAAGATAGAGATATAGACATATGAGTTCCGGAACAGTTTTCGATCCGCTTGATATGAGCAACTACAGGGCAGATCGTCTGCCCAAGATGAAAAAGTCCGCTTTCGAGACCTGGATGGCGCGCCTCGGGGGTCCTCTTGCCATAATTGTTTTTGTCTGGATATGCTGGTTCAGTCATATCGGCTTCATCGACAATCTCAATCCGGACGGACTTGCCGCCACGGCTGCCAAAAGGTTCGGCGTTCTGGGACTTGATGCTTTCAGGAGCGCTTGCTACGCTATGCTGGCCATATTTGTTTCGAGCCTTATCCTGTGGATGACAGAGGCCATCCCCAATTATCTCACCTCTCTTCTGGTGATTCTGGCGGTAGTTCTCTTCAACGTCACGACGCAAAAGGAGGCGCTTGCCCAACTGGGACATCCTGTGATGTGGCTGAACATTCTCAGCTTCGTGCTGGCCAGTATGCTTGTCAAGACGCAGTTCGCCAAAAGACTCGCCCTCGCATTCGTCATACGATTCGGAAAGTCTGCGAAAGGAGTGCTCTGGAGTTTTCTGATAATCAACTTCGTGCTGTCGGCATTCATTTCAGCGACCACTGTCAAGGCTACCATAATGCTGCCTATCTTCATGGTGGTCTGCGCAATATACGGAGCATCAAACGGCAACCGCAACAACTTTGGCCGCAACTTGGTCATTCAGAACCTGTTCCAGGTGAATATCGGTGCCAATGCTTTCTACACAGGCTCCGGAGCTCATCTGCTCGCCATGTCCCTCATAATGGGATATCTGGGGAGCTGTAATTTCGGGTATTCGCAGTGGCTGGTGTCCGTAGGTCCGATGAGTGTGCTTATCCTGATTATCGGACTTCTGCTGGGAATTTACGTGTTCTTCCCAATGAAAAAGGAAGAACAGAAGCCTCAGATAGACGGAGGCCTTGACCGCCTGAAGGCGGAGTTGGATGCCATGGGCAGGATGAAGGCGGAGGAGTGGAAGGCTGTCGGCATCTTCGTCCTTGTGCTCTTCCTATGGGTCACCAAAGGTACTTTCCATGAGATTGACGAGACTATCGTGGCCCTCATCGGCGCCGTTCTCGCCCTTATCCCCGGAATCGGTGTCGTCAAGTGGAACGATGTTGACATTCCCTGGCACCTGATGCTATTCAGTGCCGGCGCATATACCCTCGGTAGCGGCCTCAATGCCACCGATCTGCCCAACACGATGGTCAATGCGGCTTTCGATGCGATGGGCATTACCAACGGCACGCCCTACTGGGTCCTGTATGTCATACTGACCTTCCTTATGATGTACTCCGGGCTCGTCTTCCAGAGCAAGACTATCCGGACTATGGTGTTTGTCCCTATCGCCCTCGGTGTTGAGACCCGTTTCGGATTCCCGCCTATGAGCATCGCCCTTCCCGTTGCTATGCTTATCGAGCACGTCTATGTGCTGCCGTTCAACAGCAAACCGGCGGCTCTGCTTTACAATACGGATCAGTACAGTCAGACGGATGCGTTCAAATACGGCATCACGATGATGACGATATCCTGGGCGCTTATACTTGTTTGGGGAATGACGGTGCTGAAATGGATGGGAATCACTCCCGGACTTTTTCAGTAGGTTCCAAGCATATGATTGAGATAAATACAAAAATTCACGACCGGTATTCCGTCGAGTTCAAGGTGGGCTTTGTCGCCGACGGGGAGTCTCCGAAAGACGATTTCCTTCTCGGGATGTGGATTTTTGTGCCGGCAAGTCTTGATATGTCACCTTCGACATTTACAAAGACCGCTTTCTACAGGGACTTCAAGTCGAACGTGCGCCTTATCACCCCGAGGTTCCCTCTTTCCTCGATAGCGGGAGGCGATGCCGTGCCTCTGAAAATGGTGAAGAACGCCACCGACGATTTCGACTATCAGGCAAAAATGTTGGTTTCCATTGTAAAGAGTTCCGTTCGTAATGAAAGGAACTCTATATTGGAAACAACGGATACGGAAGAAAAGTCTCGACTTCTCCTTGGGCTCATCTCGGATATAAGGGCCATAATGCAGGAATACGGGGCTTTGAAGCCGGAAGAAAGGTGGGAAGAGGCATACGGTCTGTGCGGGGAGTTCCTGTGCAATATTGTTGCCGAATCCGTTTTTTCACTCTTGAAAGAGGGAACTTGCAAGGAGGAACTATCCTCTCTGTTGAGGGAAATAGAAGCCGTCCGCAGGGAAAACGGCTTTGCTACCGTCAATCCTTCCGACCCCCGCATCAACGGCATTTTCGTGTATCGCCACGGTATTCTGAAGAAATATGCGGAGGGGCAGTTGTATCTGCGTGCACCCAAGAAAAAGGACGGCTTCATAGCGGAGCAGGCCTATTTCAGTATAGCGGCGGGACTGGCAATGCTCTTTGCCACTGTGGTAGCCTGGGCCTTCCAGCGTCATTTCGGTAATCTAACCTGGCCTCTTTTCGTTGCCCTCATCATCAGTTATATGATGAAAGACCGCATTAAGGAACTTATGAGGTACTATTTTTCCCATAGAGTAGGGAGCAGATACTTCGATAACAAAGCTGAGATAAGATACCGGGACCGGAAGATAGGCTATCTGAAGGAAGGAATGGATTTCATCCCCAAAAGCAAGGTCCCCCAGGCGGTTCTTGACCTTAGGGCAAAGGACCCCATCATCGAGTCCGAAAAGCTTATCGGAGGGGAAAAGGTGATTCTGTACCGCAAGCTGGTTCATATTGACCGCAAGGCGTTGGACAAGTTGTCCTCATACAAGCACGAGGGCATCAACGACATCATCCGCCTTCAGGTTGAGAGTTTTCTGCATAAGACCGACAATCCGACAGTCAACGTCGGGTATATGGGCGAAGACGGTAATACAGTCAATGTTTCCTGCGAGAGGGATTACTATCTTAACTTTGTCTTCCAATACGATTACGCCGGCAGGACGGAAGATTACAGACGCTTCCGCGTGGCCATCAACAGGGATGGTATCAAAGATATAGCCGAAATATTTTAGAGTTTTTTTTCTTTTGCAGTTTTTTTATCCGAAATTTACGTCATAAATGACACTGAAGTATGAAAAAAACTGTTCTTGTGACCGGCGGAGCCGGGTATATAGGCTCCCATACCATAATTGAACTTTATGACGCGGGCTATGACGTCGTCGTTGTCGATAATCTGTGCAATTCCAGTGAGGAATCGCTCAGGCGCGTGGCGCAGATAAGCGGAAAGGAAGTTCCCTTCCATAAGGTGGACATCAGGGACAGGGCCGGTCTCGACAAGGTGCTCGACGCCTGCAAGGTGGATGCCTGCATCCACTTCGCCGGATTGAAAGCGGTGGGAGAGTCGGTCGCCAGGCCGTACGAGTATTACGAGAACAACATCGGCGGCACTCTCACTCTCATAGATGCCCTGCGCAGCCACGCCTGCAAGAACATCATCTTTTCCTCTTCCGCTACCGTCTATGGCAATCCGGCCGTGATTCCCATCACCGAGGAATGCCCCAAAGGCCAATGCACGAATCCTTACGGCCAGACGAAGAGTATGCTGGAGGAGATATTTATGGATATCCAGAAGGCGGATCCGGAGTGGAACATAGTGCTTCTGCGCTACTTCAATCCCATCGGGGCCCACAAGAGCGGCCTGATAGGGGAGGATCCCAACGGCATTCCCAACAACCTGATGCCGTACATCACCCAGGTAGCCGTCGGCAAGCGTGCGGAACTGGGAGTTTTCGGGAACGACTACGACACCCACGACGGAACGGGAGTCCGCGACTATATCCACGTCGTGGACCTTGCCGCCGGCCACGTGAAGGCCCTGAAGGCAATAGAAAAAAATTGCGGCCTCGCCATCTACAACCTCGGCACCGGCCACGGATACTCTGTTCTGGACGTGGTCAACGCCTTCGAGAAGGCTAACGGCGTGAGGGTACCGTATTCCATCAAGCCGCGTCGTCCCGGCGACATCGCCACCTGCTATTCCGACCCCGCGAAGGCGGAGCGCGAACTAGGATGGAAGGCACAGTACGGAATAGAGGAGATGTGCCGTGACTCCTGGCATTGGCAGAGCAGCAATCCGGAAGGATACAAGGGCTGATGTTCGTAGGTCTCATCAGTGACACTCACGGTGTATTCAGTGAAGGCTTCAGGGAATTCCTGAAGCCCGTTGACGTTATCTGGCATGCGGGGGATTTCGGCGGGGGATATGAATTCAGCAGGACTATTGCCGAATTCAAACCGCTGGTCGGGGTAAGCGGCAATTGCGACGGACAGGACATAAGGCTCACATACCCGCAGCATCAGGTTCTCAAGGTACAGGGGCTTACTATACTGATGACGCACATAGGGGGCTCTCCCGGCCATTATGATCCGCGTGCCAGGACCTTGATTGAGCAGTATCACCCGGATGTTTTTATCTGTGGGCACTCTCACATACTTAAGGTGATGCAGGACGGGAAATACGGGATGCTGTACGTCAATCCCGGGGCCGCAGGCATACAGGGATGGCATGTTGTCAGGACAGCGCTTCGCTTCAAAATTGAAGAAGGACAGGTGCGTGATATGGAAGTATTTGAGTTACAGCGTTCCGGACATTAAAAAACGCACATTTTTTTTGCTTTTATTTATAAACTTGCTACATTTGCGCTTCCAAGTTCGAGGACTTGAGAAAAAAGTTTAACTAGTTAAAATCTAATTACCTATGAAAAGGATTATGATGGTTCTCGCAGTTGCTGCAGCTCTTCTCGCAGTTTCTGCCTGCAAGAACAGCCCCAAGGCCGCTGAAGGCGAGTGCACAGAGTGCACAGAAGGTCAGTGCTGCAAGGATGGTGAGTGCTGCGGTAAGTGCGACAGCACAGCCTGCACACAGTGCGACGGTTGCTGCGCCGAGGAAGTAAAGGAAGTTGTCGCTGAATAATTTCCGTTACGGCAAAAAATGAAGGGGGGGGGGATGGCCTTTGGCCATCCCCTTTTGTCTTACCCCCGCTGCTTCGCCTTTTTATTTTTTTTGTCTAATTTTGCGTAATGGCAATGAAAACAAAGACTGTGTGGTATTGCACGTCCTGCGGCAACGAGAGCCCCAAATGGATGGGGCAGTGCCCTGCGTGCAGGGAGTGGAATACTATGGTTGAGGCTCCAGTGGAGTCGGTGAAGTCCGCTTCCGGCTCTTCTTCTGCATTCGTGAGTTCCGGTGTGCGTCCCCGCCAGCTGAAAGAAATCGATTCCGCTTCCGAGCCGAGACGCCCTCTCGGGATGGAGGAGGTCAACAGGATTCTTGGAGGTGGCATTGTCCCGGGCTCGCTTGTGCTCATAGGCGGAGAACCGGGTATCGGCAAGTCAACCCTGTCTCTGCAGATTCCTCTTCTGTGCCCGTCGTTGAAGACGCTGTATGTCACGGGAGAGGAGAGTGCCCGTCAGGTGAAGATGCGTGCCGACCGTCTGGGCGGAGATGCGCAGAACTGCCTGATTTTTCCCGAGACCCGCATCGAGAGCATCATAGAAGAGGCCCGCGGGATTATGCCGGATCTTATGATAGTGGATTCGGTGCAGACGATGTTCACGAGCACCGTCGAATCTTCCGCAGGCTCCGTTTCGCAGATAAAGGAAGTTGCCGCGCTTCTTCTCCGTTTCGCAAAGGAAAGCGGTGTGCCGGTCATTCTGATAGGCCATATCACCAAGGACGGATATATTGCCGGTCCCAAGATTCTTGAGCATATCGTGGATGTAGTACTCCAGTTCGAGGGAGAGAACAGAGGTTCCTACAGGATACTCCGCAGCATCAAGAACCGCTTCGGCTCCACTTCCGAGCTTGCCGTGTTCGAGATGACCGGCACGGGACTCAGGGAAATCAGCAATCCTTCCGAACTGCTCATCCCGATGCACGACGAAGGCCTCAGCGGAACGGCAATATGCGCCCATCTGGACGGTGCCAGACCCCTGCTCTTCGAGGTGCAGGCTCTCGTCAGTTCCGCAGTGTACGGCACGGCGCAGCGTTCGGCCACCGGCTTTGACGTCAGGCGTCTGAATATGTTGCTCGCCGTACTTGAAAAGAGGGCCGGATTTCATTTGAGCGCCAAGGATGTATTTCTCAATATGGCCGGAGGCATGAAAATCACCGACCCCGCCTGCGATCTGGCCGTTGTCGTGGCTGTCCTGTCTTCCAACTTCGATTATGCCATTCCGTCGGACGTCTGTTTCGCGGGGGAGGTGGGCCTCAGCGGAGAAATCAGGCCGGTGCCTCAGGTGGAACGGCGGATATTGGAGGCCGAAAGGCTCGGGTTCAAGAGAATCTTCGTGTCATCATTCTCCGGGCAGCTGCCCGTGAAAGATGGCATCCAGGTGGTGAAAGTGTCGGATGTTCCGGCACTTGTCAAGAAACTTTTTGCCGGCAGATAGAGCGATGAGAATACTTTTCATAGGCGGCACAGGTAATATAAGCGGAGCAATCACCCGCCAGCTTGCCGCACGCAGGGATTGCGAACTCGTCCTTCTCAATAGAGGGAACAGGATGGCTGAAGTTCCAGATGGAGTCAGGGTCGTCAAGGCTGACATCAAAGATGAGGCTGACGTGGCGCATAAGCTTGAAGGCCTCGAATTCGACAGCGTCTGCGATTTCATCGGATTCCGCCCAGAGCAGATGGAAAGGGATTTCAGGCTGTTCGGCGGGAGAACGGGCCAGTTCATATATATCAGCAGTGCTTCGGCGTATGACAAGTCGTCAGGTGGCGTCATTACGGAGAACACGCCCCTCGGCAATCCATATTGGGAATACTCCAGAGACAAGATTGCTTGCGAAGAAGTTCTGATGCGGCATTACCGTGAAGACGCCTTTCCCGTTACGATTGTAAGGCCGAGCCATACATATGGTGAACTCAAGATTCCCGTTTCCGTTCACGGAACCCGGGGCGCCTGGCAGGTGGTGAGACGTATGATGGAGGGTAAACCCGTGATTGTCCACGGAGACGGGGAATCATTGTGGACCCTCACTTTCAACGAAGATTTCGCCCAAGGGTTCATCGGGCTCATCTGCAATCCCGGAGCCATCGGTGAGGCCTACCATATCACTTCTGACGAAGCATTGAGCTGGAACCGGATTTATCGCACGATTGCGGAGAGCCTCGGAGTGGAGTTCAAACCTTATTACGTTCCGTCGGACTTGCTTGCTTCCCTTGCTCCTGCAGAGTTTGAAATGGAGGGAAATCTTCTGGGAGACAAAGCTCCTTCGGCTGTTTTTGACTGTACCAAGTTGAAGCGTGCCGTCCCGGATTTCAGCCCGCAGATCCCTTTCCGCGAAGGATGCAGGCGGTCTTTGAATTATTTTCTCAGCCACCCGGAACTTCAGGTGGAAGACCCTGAGTTTGACGAATGGTGCGATGATGTAATCGAACTTCTTGAGAAGGCAAAAATAGATTTTCAGACAAAATCCCAAGACAGGTAAATGGTTATGCGTTTCCCGGCCTCTTTCTTATATTTCCTTCTGCTGTTGATTCCGGGCATCAATGTCTCAGCTCAGGATATTCCTCAGACAATTCATCTGGTGGGAAGGAACAACCACATTCAGGGATTCACCGTGGACACGGAGAAGAAATGCGTCTACGCATCATTTACTACCGCATTCTATAAAGCCGATTATCAAGGCAATATAGTTGCGTCCATTGAAAATATTCCGGGGCATCTGGGAGCTATGTCCAGAAATCCCGAGAACGGAAAAGTTTACGCATCCCTTGAAATCAAGGATGATGAAATAGGCAGGGGAATAGCTGCGGGAATGGGAATTGAAACTGTTGCTGAAGGGCAGAGCGCATTCTTCATCGCTATTCTGGATGTTGACAGAATGGACCGTATGGGAATGGACCCGCAGAAGGATGGTGTGATGGAACTCATCCGCATAGAGGATGCCTGCCGGGACTACGCGGAAGGGCACAGATATGGTTGTTCCGGAATTGACGGTGTTGCTTTTGCGCCCGGTATCGGTTCAAGGAAAGACAAAATGTATCTCTATGTTGCATATGGCATATACAGCGACTTGAACCGGACCGATAATGACGATCAGGTTTTGCTGTGCTACGACCCGCATAGGTTCAATGGGAGGAAACCCCTGCACAAATACTTGGTAAGGACAGGCAATACCTCTTATGGCGTGCAGAATATGGCCTATGACAAGTATTCCGACCGGCTGTATATGTTTGTCTACAGAGGCAGGAAACCGGAGTTCCCCAACTATCAGATGTTCAGTATAGATTGCTCACAGAAGCCTGACAAAAACCGCCTGAGTCTGACGGAAGACGGACTGCAGGATGAAGTTACGGGCATCAGAGGATGGAATTTCAAATGGGGGAGCACCGGATTCTGTCCTTTCGGGGACGGTACATATATGATTTCAGAAAACGGTTATGATGCTGTGGCCGGACAGCAATATTCAAACCTCAGGCTGTACCGCTGGACAGGTCAGGCCGGCGAACCGTTCACTTATACAAGATGAAGAAGGGGGACGGTTGCCCGGGGGCCGGAAGGAATCAGGTTTTGCGGTCCATATATTTATCTTTTTTATGCAGCAGACTGGCAGATTCGTTTCCCTCGATGTCTTGAGAGGCTTGACCATTTTTGCAATGATAATGGTCAACACACATGGAGCGGGCATAAGCTACGGCTTTCTTACCCATTCCGACTGGAATGGCTGTACGATGACGGATTTGGTATATCCCTTTTTCCTGTATATAGTCGGTGCCTCCATGTGGTTCTCCTTCAGGAAATGCAATCACGAGTTTACTGGAGAAATCATACGAAAAATCATCGTCAGGGCAATTGTATTATTTGCAATAGGAATCGTAATCAACAATTTCCCTTTCACGGCGCCACCTGCCACGTGGCGTATTCCCGGAATCCTTCAGAGGACGGCGTTCGTCTATGTGCTGGGGGCCATACTTGTCCTGTCATTGAAAGATACCTGGAAAATAATAGCCTCGGCTGCACTGCTGCTTATCGGATACTGGATTCTTCTGATTGTATTTGGAAATACGATAGAACACAATCCATCTTATAATGTGGATGTTCTGATATTCGGAAAGGAACACTTATACTCCGGATATGGAGGACATTTTGAACCGGAAGGGCTTGTCGGGTCTTTCCCGTCAACGGCAAATGCGTTGATTGGGTATATGTTCTCCAAGCACCTGTCTCAGATGCATACCGAGAACAGGAAGCCTCTTGTCCTGGGCCTCTCGGGTGTCGTGATGATTGCCCTTTCGTTACTGTGGAATACCGTACTTCCGTTCAACAAGCCTTTATGGAGCAGTTCTTTTGCTCTATATACTTGCGGTTGGGCGTCACTGATTTGGTTTATTCTTTATTACCTTGTTGACATATTCAGACTTCGGGCGATCGCTTTCCCTTTCGTGGTGTTTGGATCAAATGCCCTGTTCGCTTATGTCCTTTCCGAGTTGCTGGTTGTCTCCAACTGGTGTTTCGGATTTACAATTGACGGACAACTTTACCATGTCAGTCAGTGGCTGGATCAATATGTATACCATCCGTTGACATCCGGCCCCATGCGCTCGGCGTTGTGGGGATTGACAGTATCTTTGTTCTGCTGGATTGTCAATTACTGTTTGTACCGCAAAAAAATATATATCAAGGTATAAACGATGGCAGGGAAGTCTGGTCTTGTTCCTGCTTGTGCCACTTCTTGAATTGAATATGGTGATTGTGTCGTACGCATTTCATCCGTACATACATATGAATCCAAGTCACATAAAAAAGGCAGATCATCGATTAATTTGATGTCTGCCTTTTTCAAACGGTTACGGTCATAGACCTTCTTTGACTTCTGAATGGTTGTACGGAAGAAGATTTGTTTTCCGTGACGTTCAAGTTCCTCCTCTCTCGAGGCCTTCCGGTTGGCAAGGAGGAAATCCGATTCTGTAATCCGGAAATTTTTCTTTGCCATTGGTTTCAAATAGTGTGCAAAGATACGGATAATATTAACAAGTTGTTAATATTTGATTGTCAATTTGTTAATAAACAAATTTAAAGTTACACTTTAAGTGATAGCTACATGTTAATGACAAAGCTGGCCTTCTTGTAGTTGCTCCTGTACCCCGTTACCGCATCAATCAGCAGGTACCTGCAATGCACCTGATACGAAGGGCCAGAAACGGGCCAAGTCTTCTTGTAGTTTTCAATCAAAAACTCAACTTCAGAGCAGCCGGAACGGCAATTTGAAAGGGCCAAAGAGTTTCGCAGATAACCCGGCTGACGTCCATGACCAGCGCCACATACCCCCCCCCCCGGCAGCCCGCACTGCCTTTCAAACTCCTCCACGCCGATGCCCATGCTCTCGGCGAAAATCTCAATCCGGTTCCGTATGGATAGTCCGTATGCCATAGTCTGAATGGTTTGAATCCGCTCCTACAAAGTTATCAAAAATCGGCCTGATACCCAAATGGAATCCGGCCGATTCATCTTTCTGCTATTATTTAACCTTTTGAATTGAGTTTAAGGCTATTCGTTCTCAAAAGGAATAGCAAATGAACCCACGTTTCAACTGTTACATAATCATCTAATACCACCGCTGGAATGAAATCATTGATTCCATCTATCAGTTATGCACGATGGAATGCATGCTAATAGTATTGTTCGAAATACTTGTAGGTTATAGTTAGCGAAGGAGAGTCATATTTGGCACTGACGGAGCCGTCTGACCTGTTTCCATCCAGCCGTATCGTTCGGTTTTTGTGATAGGCAACTACACCGTAGGTTTCATAGGGTTCTTCTCCTTGGAAGAACTGGGTATAGATTGTTTTGTTTTTCCCGTTTACCCATTCATCGGCCGAAGCGCCGTCCTGTAGAGTATATCCAGCGGCCAGAATCTGACCGAAATAATCGTTGATACCCAGATAGCCGCACTGATACAGGTCAAGACTGGCTGCATACCAGGCATCCTGATGGCCGTCTATTATTTGCTCCTGAACTCCCGGCTGTTGGTAGATGCGGTTTTCGTGCATTTCCCACCAAACAGCGCCTCCGCCCCAACAGTTTGCGGGGTACTTGAAACCGTAATTGTTGGGAGTATCGGAAGATTGATTCTTGGAGCAGGAAACAAGACATAATACGGCCATTATTACCATTGCCGTCGAAAGAGTGGAGATAAGTTTTTTCATAATCGTTGCATTTTTTGCAAAGGTAACCCTTAGGAATGATTGCCTTGTGGCGGAATCCGCCACAAGGGCTATTTCCCTCTGAGCATGTAAATACACCCCACGATGAGTCCCGCTACTATCAGGAAGGCCAGGGCGGTGTTGAAGTCGTCCCCATACTTGAATTTCAGGTACAGGACGCCATAATTGAGGCCGAAGAGGACCAAGCCCCCGGCGAAGGCTGTCCCGAGTGCCCGCACGGTGCCGCCGGGATTGTCCTTCCAGGTTTTTTCTTTTAGTATTTGCAGGCCGATTACCCCCACGGGGATAAGGCCGATAAGCCCCGACACGGCCAGGATCAGCGTTTTCCGGGCCCGGGCCGCCGCCTCGGCCGCCGCCACCTCCCGCATGGCCTGCTCGTGCCGCTCCAGGATGGCCCGTGTCTCCGGAGTGATGTAGTCCCCGTACAGCTGGTCGGGCGTCTGGGCAGCGGCGCTCCATCCCACGAGGAGCGTCAGAAGGAATAAACAGCGTCTCATTCGAAATCAAAATATGCCGCAGTGAGAATTTTCCTGCTGTCTCCCGGCAGGTCATCATCGTGCTCTTTAAGGAATTCTTCGGCCAGGAGAATGTCCGGAATGGCGGTCCATTCGCCGTAGGGGACAAGAACGACAATCATATTGCCACTAGCCAACGCTTTTTCGGCCACCCATTGCATCAGAGCGCGTAGCTCCGCCCACAAGGTACCCTGCGCCCACCCGTCCGCGTGCCGACGCGGTGACGGCACCTACAACCAGCATGGCAAAAATGAAAAATAACTTCTTCATACGCGAGGGGTTAGTCCACCAGGGAGCCGTCGGCAGGGTCCAGGTGGTGCCATGTGCCGTCTTCCAGCTGGATGTACAGGCTGGGCTGGTTCTTGAATTCCCAATCCTTCAGGTCGTTGTACAGACGTTCTCCCTCCAGGTTGAAGACAGAGTAGGCTTTTTTGTCCTTCTCACGGAAGACGCCGATGATGAGGGCATGGTGCGGCACAAACTTGAAAAAACCATAGTGGGCTTCCCACAGGTAGGCTTTTTCCAGGGAACTCCCGGACTCGATGATGGGAACCAGCTTGTCGTCCACGATCCTGTACACCCCGCACTCTCCGTTGCAAAGCCACTTCGTGTTGGGATTCTCTATGCCCTTTGCCCAACAGTAAGCCCAGTCAATGTTGACAAGCCCCCGGGCTTCGGGAACATAATCGTCTCCTTCTATGAATTCCACACCCGTGTTGGGCAGGAGGAACATAGCTCCGCCCTTTTTGTCAATATAAGGGGAGGTAACCCAGGTTTTTGTTTCATTGTTGTAAATGGCCGTGACGGGAGCGTCGCTGGTCCATTTCCCTTTGCCGAGTTTAACCTCGTAAGGGCCATACTTCTTCCCCAGGTTCTCGTTTTTCCGCTGGGCGTCCATGGTTATGGGAAACAGCGCGATAAGCGCCAGTGCAATAATAGCTAAACGTTTCATAATCAATACAAATCTGAATATTTAACAATAGGGCCGGTATAATCTTCCAGTCCCGGGTTTTCGTAATGATAGGTTTTGCCGGAGGGAAGCACCACGTCCATCCGGGCAATCTGGGCAAAGTGCTGATAGATAAACAGCGTGACCGTCTGCAGCAGGTCTTTGGTGCGTACGGAAGAGAGCGCCTGGCGGAAGGCCGGCCCTTCCTCGACGGGAACGGACAGGTAATAGATGGGAATGGCCGACAGGTTGCTGGTGAAGGGGAATGCGCCCCGCTCGGTGTCGTAGTCGTGCCAGTTGATGGTCATGCCGCTTCCGGACTCGGCGGCCTTTTTGAGCTGCGCCATCAGAAAGTCCTCCGGGAAGCGTTCCATCTTCCTGTCCGCATAGGCTTCATTGTCGGCGGGGCTGGCCAGACGGGCCTCAAACTGGGCCTGTGTTTCGAACTCATCCTTGGCCTGGAGATAATGGTTGCGCGTGCTGCGGGCCAGCATGCAATAGTCCGTGGCCTTGAGCGAATTCAGATACAGGTACATCTTGTCCCTGTCCAGAATCAGGGGTTCCAGGATATAACTGCCGTCGGTAAAGTGCTTCACGCCCCAATGGCCGTCCTTTTTCACAAAGAACATCTTCTTGCCCACGTACTTCCCGAAATCGGCATCGAAGCTAATCAGCTCCGGGTCATAGTCCACAATCTGGATGCTCCCGAACTCCGGCTCCAGCACCGTTTTCCCTTGCGGGGTGGCAAAACCGAACAGGCCGTCCTGCTCGAAAACATAGCCGTCCTTGGTAAAGGTCACGTCGTCGTAGAGGGCGGGCGTCTTGGTTCCATCGGAGAGCAGTACAAAGTACTTGTCTTCTCCTTCCCGGCGGGCCGATACGCCGTATTCGTCCACATGGATGCTGGCGTGCTCGAAGGGCAGGATCACTTCTCCCCTGGTGTTCACCAGCCCCGCATTGCCGTCATCGGCCACGGCCCAGGCCCATTTGTTCTTGCCCGTAACGGTGCCCACGTCCTTGTATTTCACCGGGAGCAATTCCTTCCCGTTGTCATCGATAATGCCGGCCAGGCCATCCTTCCAAACGCAGTTCTGCTTGCCGTAGAACTGAATGCTGTCAAACTGAGGCGCGGCCAGCTGTTTTAGTATGATGGGATGCTTCTTGATTTCCTTCGCGTCGGCCCGGTCCACCTTGTACAGGCCCCAGACACCGTCTTGCTGCAGCATGATTTTGTCGGTTTTGAGGGAGAATTCCACATCCGAAGCCGTGAAGGGAGAAATGATGGTTGCGTGCCCCTTGTAGCACATACTTCCCAGTCCGAATTCATAGACCTGCCATTCCTGTACGGACTGCCCCTTCTTGGTTTTTGTTTGGCAGGTGATAGCATAGGACTTACTCATCTGTTCGCCCATATAGATCTGGTCAAACACAGGTTGGAGAATCCAGAAGCCGGAGGTTGGCTGCGGGTCAGATTTGTGGTTAAAGACATAGGCATTGTGCCAGATGCCTTTTTTGCCGGTGGTGGGATCCCGGAGCACCACGCAGGTATGGTCGTCGTCGCGATAGTACTCCGTCTTAAAGGAAATCTGCTGGCCGAAGCCGTCGTTGGTATAATAATTATTATCCCCGCTGCTGTGATCCATGGCGCTGGTAATGAGGCTGGAGATGGCGCTTCCCAGAACGGCCGCACCCACTCCGAGGGCCGCGCCGGTTACCGTAGAGGAGATGGACGAGGAACTGCTGCCGCCAGAGCCGGAGCTCTGACTGCGGTAGTACGGACACCAGGTCTCGTGCTGCCAGGGGTAGGTGATATTACCCTGCGTGATGCCACAGTGCGGGCACTGTTTCTTGCTTGTGGTGGGGTTGGCTGTGGTTTTTCCAACCGCCTCTCCCTGGCCGAGCCCGGCCTGCGCCATGGCTCCCAGGGGAAGTGCCAGCATCATTACAAAAACGAGGAAACGTTTCATGATCGTGTGGTTTTTCTGCAAAGTTAGCCACAGTGATTGTCTTTCTTGTGGCGGAATCCGCCACAAAGCGCTGATTTGCAATGATATTTCGGGAGGAAATGATATCTTTGCGAAAGGATGCGCCGATTTGCAGTCATATTTACGTTACTGGTGCTTGCAGCACTGGATGCCCGGTCAGAGCCGGGCATGATGAAAACAGCAGAGCCAGGTCTTGCTCCGCGTTTTGTGAACTACTCCGCGGCCGACGGTCTGCCGTCAAATACCGTCTACGCCATTGCCCAGGACCAGGACGGCGTGCTATGGGTGGGCACCCGGAACGGCCTGGCCAGTTTTGACGGCTCCCGCTTCAAAAGCCACAAGGAGTACGGGAGGGTGAATGCCCTTGCGGTGGACACTGAAGGCCGATTATGGATTGGGACCACGGAGGGGCTGACGGTGATGCCCGATCAAGTCGGGCATGACGGCCCCAATCACGTCATTGCCGGCCCCGACCGGCAATCTCCCGGAGGGCCGGTCCGCGCCCTTTACGCCGACAAAGAGGGCTTTGTATGGGCCACGGTGGGAGACACGCTCCTTCTGAAACTATCCTACCACGGCGGAATCCGTGAGGAAGCCCGCTGCTTCTACGACAAAAGGGACCACGAAGGGGATTATCCCTATTTCCAGATTTATGAGGCAGAGGACGGGCGCCTATGGATTGCCGGCCGTCTAGTCCACAACCAGTATGTGGAGGACCGGAAGAACCCCCACGTCACACTTCCCTCCTGGGAAGGTATGCTCTGTAACGGAAGTTACGCGGAAGCCGGCGGAAAACTCTACTCCTTTGAGGACCACACATCCCTCCTGCACATATATGAGGCGGGGCAGCCCGTCCCCATCGGCCGTCTTCCCATAGCGCACGCAAGGCTGCTTACGGACCGCAGCGGGAACCTTTGGGCAGCCGGATCCTACGGCCTGGGACTGGTGAACACCAGGAAGCCGGAGGATACAAAGGTGTATAAAACCGCCTCGAACGAGCTCTACTGCATATTTGAAGACCGCCAGGGCAATATCTGGGCGGGCGGCGACAACGGCCTCTCAGTGCTATCTTCTGCCTTACAACATGTAAGAGTTGTCTCCACCGCCCAGGTATCTGCCCTTATGGAAGACCATAACGGGAAACTGTGGATTGGGACGGCCCAGGAAAGGGTATCGGCCCTTTACGAAGACCGCTCGGGCACCGTTTACGTGGGCCTTTGGAACAACACCGGCTGGGAGGTGTGGAAGGACGGGAAAAAGGCGTACAAGGACCGCCTTACCGGTGAGCTTCCCAAGGAGCAGACGGAAGCCAGGCATCTTGACGGAGCCAACTGGATATCGGACTTCCTGGAAGACAGTGAAGGCCTGTTCTGGGTTGTCACTTGGGAGGGCGTGGGCCTCAATGAATGGGACAGGAAAGCCCGCCGGAGCCTTCCGCCTCACTGGCTGAGCCCGTTCCGCTATCCATCCCCGCAGGTGGATTCCAATATCTACGTAAGTTCACGGCTTGGGAGCCGCATAATTGAAGACCGGGACGGGAACCTTGTCTACGCCACCACCGAGGCCGGGCTAAATGTCATAGACCGCAAAACAGGCCTTGTCACAAAGTACTACAAAGGCAATTCCTCCATCCCAGACGACTACGTCACGGACCTCTGCCTAACCCCTAGCGGCGCCATCTGGGCCGCCACCCGCAGCGGGCTGTGGAAGATGCCCGATCAAGTCGGGCATGACGGAGGCGTCATTGCCGGCTCCGACCGGCAATCTTTCCTTGACGGGATGCTGGTGCAGTGCGTGGAGGCCGATGAAAAAGGCCGTCTCTGGGCCGGAACGGAGGACGGGCTGTGGTTTGTGGATGCGGACGGCAGCACAGGCCGGGTCCCAAAAGAATTGGGCTTCCCCTCAGAAATATATGGAGAGAGAGTTTCCTGCCATTTGAAAGGCGGCTTCCTGGCATTTGGAGGCTCTTCCGGCGCGGCATCCTTCCACCCAGACAGCCTCCTTTCCATCAAGGCCTCCGGCAATCTGCCGCTTGAAAGTCTCATCCACCACAGGTACCGCCTGAACGGCGGAGACTGGACGGAAGGACGCTTTATCGGCCTGCCGGAAAACATCCGTCCCGGGCGCTACGTCCTCCAGGAGCAGAGTTCCGATATCTTTGGCCGATGGGACCGCGGCGAGACCTCTGAGAAGACCCTCCGCGTTCCGCAGCCTCTCTGGCTCAGATGGCCTTTCCTTCTTCTTTATGCGCTCCTTCTTACCGGCATAGTGTGGACGGTTCTCCGCCTCAGGGAAAGGCGTCTTCTTATGAAAGAACTCCAGATGAGAAACCGCCTTTTCTCCATCATTTCCCACGACCTCCGAAATCCCATTTCCGGAAACAGGCTGCTTTCCCGCCAGCTCCTTGAACGCCTTCCGGAACTGCCTCCGGAGCAGCTCAGGGAGGGGCTGGAGGAACTGGCTGTATCGGCAGAAAATACCTCTTCCCTTCTGGAAAACCTCCTCCTGTGGTCCCTGAACCAGAAAGGGATGCTGGAGCCCGTGATGCGGGAAGAAGACCTTATGGCGCTGGCGCAGGAGGCTATCGGCACTCTCCGGAACGGGGAAGTGATCTCCGTTGACATTCCCTCCGGCCTTACCGTAAAAACGGACCGTAATATGCTCCTCACCTGCTTCAGGAACCTCCTTGACAATGCAGTAAAGGCAAGTCCGGAAGGAGTGGCGCTGAATGCCCATGGTAAAAGGATAATTATTGCCGATAACGGCCCTGGCATCAGGGAAGGGGATCCTCACTGGGGCCACGGCCTTGGCCTTAGGATAACCAAGGAACTGCTTGATAAGCTAGGGGCTCAGATGACGATGAATAATCGGCCCGAAGGAGGCCTTGAAATAACCATCGACCTATGATTAACGTCCTTCTCATTGAAGACTCCGCCGTATTTGTTATGGGGCTCAGGCTGGCCCTCGGCGCCAATCCCTCCTTCGGGAGCATTGAATCCGTGGCCTCTCCAGGGGCCGCCGTGGCCTACCTCAACGCCCACCCTGAAACGGACATTGCCGTGGTGGACATAACCCTAGAGGCAGAGACCGACGGCCTTACCCTTCTTGGCATCCTCCGGGACGCTTTTCCTGGCGTAAAGGCCCTTGTGCTCTCCCATTACAAGATTCCGTTTTACATCCTCAGGGCCATCACGTCCGGTGCCTGCGCATATCTTGCCAAGGACTCCTCTCCGGAATCAATTGTGGATGCCATTATGGATGTGGCTGCCGGTAAGTGCCTGTTCTTTGGAGAGACCATAGACTCCGGAAAGATTATACGCAACTTCGGGGGCAAGGAGAACCTAAGCGCGCGGAAGCCGCAGGGACTGACGCCCCGGGAGCTGGAAGTTCTGCAACTGACTTCTTCCGGCTACAGCAACGGCCAGATTGCATCGGCCCTTGAAATCACCGTAAACACCGTAGACAGCTACAAGGAGCGCATCAAGGGGAAATTCGGCCTTGACAGCATAGTGGAATGTGTTGCAAACGCCGCCGCCAAGGGAATTATCACTGTGTGAGGATGGAGAATTCTATACGCTTTTCTTTTCACCCAGCACGCACCAGCGGATAAGCGGGATGCGGCGGATTATCTCATAAAGGAGCGGTGACAGGGTGAAAACCGCCACGGCAAGGATAAGGTACATTGCC
>JAZUHY010000023.1:0-15369 GCA_045641985.1 Candidatus Cryptobacteroides sp. | reverse complement strand
AGCCAGGATCAAACTCTTCTTTGTATATTTCAAATTCTCAGCCTGATTCCTGACACCTTAATTCCAAAAGAATTAACGCTCTCGATTATTAAATTTCTCGGTACTTGCTTGTACTTTCCTTCCAATCTTTTCAATGAACTTGTTTCAATTTGGCGTTAAAAAAACCGGCCGTTCTCAGCCGAGCGCCTTCCCGCTCATCGAACGGGATTGCAAAGGTAGTCATTATTTTGGAATCACCAAACTTTTTTTGAAAAAAATCAACTTTTTTCGCTTCGGCGGAAATTGCTATATTTGCCGATAAATATAAACCGCAATAAATCACATCGATATGAAAAGAACCCTGATTTTCATTCTTGCCGTTGCCTGTCTGCTGACGGCCGGCTCCACGACGCTTTCCGCAAAGACAAAAAGGCAGGAAGAACCCAAACCGCAGATAGAAAGCCAGTGGAACGGCAGGAAGATAGCCTTCCTCGGAGACTCAATCACCGACAGGAAGCAGATTACCGACAGTCTCAACGACACCTACTGGCATCAGTTGGAATGGATACTCGGCATCAAGCCCTATATATATGGTATAAGTGGAAAGCAATGGACCGACGTAATCCCCCAGGCGGAAAGGATGGAAAAGGAGCTGGGGAAGAATGTCGATGCAATATTCATATTTATGGGCACCAACGATTTCAACGCCTCCGCCCCAATCGGAGAATGGTACACCATAAGCAAGAAGATAGTCCAGATCAGCGGTCCCGCCACGACTCCCCGCGCCCATCGCGAGTTCAACTACGACGAAGACAGCTTCAAAGGAAGAATCAACAAGGCCCTGTTCCATCTGAAGAGCCGCTATCCCGACAAGCAGATTATCCTGCTGACACCCCTTCACAGAGAGGGGTTCCGCGCCAATCCCAAGAACGAAGCGCCGGGCGAGGAGTACTCCAACGGCCTCGGAATTTTTCTTGACGAATATGTGAATGCGGTGAAGGAGGCCGGAAGCGTATGGTCCGTCCCCGTAATCGACCTATACAGCCTTAGCGGCCTGATGCCCAAGGTGGACGGAATGAAGCCATACTTCCGCACTACGGTCAAGGGGCAGAATCCTCAGGAATTCTGGGACTACCTGCATCCGAACTCCGAAGGTCACCTCAGGATGGCCTGGACCATCGCATACCAGCTGCTCGCCCTCCCGGCGACATTCTGACATTTTGTCACTGGCACAGACGTTGATTGAAAACAACACGGTTCCGCGTGAACCGGAGAACAGTATTTGAAAAACAAATTATAAAGTTATGATCAAACCTTTGGCAGACAGAGTGGTCATCGAGCCCAAAGAGGCCGAGACCAAGACAGCATCCGGGATTTACATTCCCGACACAGCAAAAGAAAAGCCCCAGCAGGGAACAATCGTGGCGGCAGGCCCCGGCAGGAAGGACGAGCCTATGGAGGTAAAGGTGGGAGACACCGTACTCTACGGCAAATATGCGGGCACCGAGGTAACCGTGGATGACAAAAAGTACCTCATCGTCAAGCAGTCTGATATTCTGGCAATACTTTAATTCAACAAGACATTATGGCAAAAGAGATAAAATTCGACGCGGATGTCCGCGCCAAGATGAAAGACGGAGCAGATGCTCTCGCAAACGCAGTCAAGGTAACCCTCGGTCCCAAAGGACGCAACGTGGTCATTGAAAAGAAATTCGGCGCACCCCAGGTCACAAAGGACGGCGTTACCGTCGCCAAGGAAATCGAGCTGGAGGACAGATTCGAAAATATGGGCGCGCAAATGGTCAAGGAAGTGGCTTCCAAGACCAACGAGCAGGCCGGCGACGGCACCACAACCGCTACCGTACTGGCACAGGCCATCATTAACGTGGGCGTAAAGAACGTCACTGCAGGCGCGAATCCGATGGATCTCAAGCGCGGCATCGACAAGGCGGTAGCCACCGTAGTGGAAGACCTCAAGAAGCACAGCCAGGCAGTTGGCGACGACTACTCCAAGATAGAGCAGGTCGGAACCGTCAGCGCCAACAATGACGGCTACATCGGAAAACTCATCGCCGATGCGATGGCAAAGGTAGGCAAGGACGGCGTCATCACAGTCGAAGAGGCGAAAGGCACCGACACAGAGGTGAAGGTTGTGGAAGGAATGCAGTTCGACCGCGGCTACATCTCCCCTTACTTCATGACCAACGGCGACAAGATGGAGGCGGAACTCAGCAACCCCGCAGTGCTCATCACCGACAAGAAGATAAGCACGATGAAAGACCTGATGCCCGTTCTCGAGCCCATCGCCCGTGAAGGAAGGGAACTTCTCATCATTGCCGAGGACGTTGACGGAGAGGCTCTTACCACTCTGGTTGTCAACAAACTGCGCGGCACGCTCAAGATTGCAGCCGTCAAGGCTCCCGGATTCGGTGACCGCCGCAAGGAAATGCTTCAGGACATCGCCATCCTCACCGGAGGACAGGTCATCTCCGAGGAGCGCGGCTTCACCCTCGAAAACGCAACCACCGACCTTCTTGGAAAAGCGGAGAAAGTCACCATCACCAAGGAAAACACCACCATCGTTGGCGGTGCAGGCTCAAAGGAGGACATCGCTGCACGCGCAGAGGCCATCCGCAAGCAGATTGAGGTCAGCACCTCCGACTATGACAAGGAGAAACTCAAGGAACGTCTGGGCAAACTCGCCGGCGGCGTGGCAGTACTCTACGTGGGCGCCACCACAGAGGTTGAGATGAAGGAGAAGAAAGACCGCGTGGAAGATGCCCTCAACGCCACCCGCGCTGCAGTTGAAGAGGGATACCTCCCCGGAGGCGGAGTGGCATACATCCGCGCCATCCAGGCACTTGAGAGCGCGAAGGGCGACAATGACGACGAGACTACCGGTATCCGCATCGTTGCCAAGGCAATCGAGGAGCCTCTCCGTCAGATAGCTCAGAACGCAGGCGTTGACGGAAGCGTCATCATCCAGAAAATCAAGGAAGGCAAGGATGACTTCGGCTACAATGCCCGCACGGGAGAATACGTCAAGATGTACGAAGCCGGTGTCATCGACCCTACCAAAGTGGCACGCGTAGCTCTTGAGAATGCGGCATCTGTCGCAGGAATGTTCCTCACCACGGAATGTGGCATCGTTGACATTCCCGAGCCCGCGGCGGCGGCTCCCGCAATGCCTGCAGGCGGAATGATGTAGGATTATCTGAAAATATGACTGGCAATCTGCCAGAGCACCACACCGACACTCACTGACACGTTCAGTGAGTGTTTTGTTCCGTATTGGGGTATCTCGACGGAAAAGTCGGAGGTGTCCACCACTCTCTGCTGCACGCCTTCAACCTCGTTGCCGAACACTAGGGCATAGCGCTTCCCCGCCACGGGGATGAACTTCTCCAAACTCAACGAATGTTCCGTCTGCTCCACGCTCACAATTTCATAGCCGAGGGAGCGCAATGAAGCAATCGCATCCAAAGTGTCGGCACAATGTTCCCAAGGCACACTCTCCTCGGCTCCCAGTGCCGATTTGTGAATTTCGGCAGACGGCGGACTGGCACAGATGCCGCACAGAAAGATTTTATCAACCTTGAAGGCATCGGCAGTACGGAATGCACTCCCGACGTTGTGCGCACTGCGGATATTGTCGAGCACAAGCACCACACCGCTCTCGGGAAGGCTGCGGTATTCTGCCGTATCCACGCGCCCCAGCTCAATATTTAAAAGTTTTCTGTCTTTCATCGGCACAAAGGTAGCAATTTTGTATTATCTTTGTCCCAATAAGACAATACGGCAATGAAACAGGACATCCAGATTTTCGACCTCATCAACAAGGAAAAGAACCGTCAGGAATCAGGGCTTGAGCTCATCGCTTCCGAGAATTACGTTTCAAACGGAGTTCTTCAGGCTATGGGTTCCATCTGTACCAACAAGTACGCCGAGGGCTACCCCGGGCATCGCTATTATGGCGGATGCCGGGTCGTGGACCAGATTGAGCAGTTGGCAATCGACCGTCTGAAACAACTTTATGATGCGGAATGGGCGAACGTCCAGCCACATTCCGGCGCACAGGCCAATATGGCCGTCATAATGGCTGTCCTCAAACCTGGCGACTGCTTTATGGGACTCGACCTCAGTCAGGGCGGGCATCTCACACACGGTTCTCCGGTCAACGCATCAGGTATCCTGTATAAGGCCGTCGCCTATGGCCTCAATCCCGAAACAGGGCTGATCGACTATGACAAGATGGAAGCCACGGCCCGCGAATGCAAGCCGAAACTCATCATCGGAGGCGCTTCAGCTTATTCCCGGGAATGGGATTATGAAAGGATGCGCAGGATTGCCGACGAAGTCGGAGCCATACTCTGGATTGATATGGCCCACACAGCCGGACTCATCGCCGCCGGTCTTCTGAAAAACCCTGTCAAATACGCACATATCGTAACATCCACCACGCACAAGACCCTTCGGGGGCCGCGCGGAGGCATCATACTCATAGGCAAGGACTTCGACGACCCCCAGGGGCGCACTACTCCCAAGGGCGTCGTAAAGAAGATGAGCCAGATTCTTGACAGCAGCGTGTTCCCCGGCGTCCAGGGCGGTCCGCTGGAGCACGTGATTGCGGCGAAGGCTGTCGCATTCTTCGAGGCTCTTCAGCCGGAATTCGTCAATTATCAGAAAACAGTCGTGGCCAACGCCGCCGCACTTGCAGACGAATTCGTCAAACGCGGATACAAAGTGGTCAGCGGCGGCACGGACAATCACCTCATACTGATTGACCTACGCACCAAATTTCCCGGACTGAACGGCAAAATCGCAGAGGCGGAGCTCGGGAAAGCCGACATCACGGTCAACAAGAATATGGTCCCGTTCGACACACGAAGTCCGTTCCAGACATCCGGCCTGCGAATAGGTTCGCCCGCCGTCACTTCACGCGGATTCACAGAGAAGGATATGCTCGACATCGTGGCTCTGATAGACACCGTTCTCATTTCCTGCGCAAAACACGTCGATGCGCTCAGCCTCAAGGAAACGGAAATCCCCACGGCCGGACAGACCGCAGGGATTGAAGAACACGCAAAGGTTATTGCCGAAGTCAAACGCAAAGTCAATCAGATGACGGCCGGCGTTCCCCTGAACAGATATTAACGGCAGGATTTTACCCCGGTTTCAATATCAATATCCAGATTCACCTTCCAATCGAACCGGTCATCTCCATCCTTGGATGTGAAAAGGAGATAATATTGACCGGCATTCACACCAGCCGCGGGCACATTATATTCAATCTCGAAATACGTTTGCCCGTTTTCCGTCACTACCGTCACATTTGTGACTATCTGCATCTGTGACTCGGAGAGTTTTCCTCCATCACGATAGATTTTCCAACTCCTTCCGACAATTTCCAATTCAGCTCCTTTCTCGGAAATCGGGACCTTAAACTTACCGTCAGTCACTTTGCCCGCGGTGTATGTAATCCTAAACGTCGTATCAGAAAGTTCAATTCTGGTGTTGCTGCGGTACTCGAATTTCACAAGATCGCTTCTCTTGATTTCCTGACCGTTCTTGTAAATGAGGCAGTAAGAATCAAAACTGAAAGACGTTGATCCGAAATCATCCCCGCTGCTTTTTCTCACATCCATCTTTTCCTTGAGAATGGAAATTTTCCCGCAGGTTTCTTCATACAGCTCCGTGGCGGCGACTTCATTGTCAAACCTCGATTTGTCCAGATCATTCCCGATATTGCCGAATTCTGCCTTGATGAAGTTGTAGAGTTCGTTGTCCTCGGAGCCCGCTATGGTTTCGTCCTGATCCACACTTACCTGGAACAGATCCACGGATGACTTCTCTTCATTACAGGCCGGAAGAAGTGCCAAAACCAGAGTCAGGACTGCTGAAAAGACTATTTTTTTCATATCTCTCAAATCAATATGTTTTAGTTGTTCTGCTTGATTGCAGCCTGTGCGGATGCGAGTCTGGCGATAGGAACACGGAAAGGAGAACAACTCACGTAGTCGATACCGATTCTGTTGAAGAAGTGGATAGAATCGGGGTCTCCGCCGTGCTCACCGCAAATGCCGCACTTAAGGCCCGGACGCTTGCTGCGGCCGCCCTGGATTCCGTGCTCCACAAGTTTGCCGACACCCTTGGTATCGATGGTCTGGAACGGATCCGCATCGAGAATCTTGTTGCCGAGATAGTCACCCATAAAGGTTCCCACATCATCGCGGCTGAAGCCGAAGGTCATCTGTGTAAGGTCGTTGGTACCGAAGCTGAAGAACTCGGCGGTGCGAGCCATACGGTCGGCGGTGAGAGCGGCGCGGGGGATTTCAATCATAGTGCCGAACTGATACTCGACGGTCTGTCCCGTAGCGGCAGTGACCTCCATACGGACTTTCTCGCAGTGAGCCTTCTGGAACTCAAGTTCGCGGGCTGAAATTGTAACCGGAATCATAATCTCGGGCTGAGGATGGAAACCTTCATTCTGAAGTTCCGCTGCTGCGGTGAAGATTGCACGGTACTGAGTTTCAGCGATGAGGGGATAGGTAACGTGGAGGCGCACTCCGCGGTGTCCCATCATAGGGTTCACCTCGTGGAGGCTCTCGCCGCGCTTGTCAACCTCATCAACGCTGATGCCGAGATCCTTTGCAAGTTCCTCACGCTTGTCTTCGCTCTTGGGAACGAACTCGTGGAGAGGGGGATCAAGAAGGCGGAACACAACCGGCTTGCCGTCCATAATCTTGAGAGTGCTCTTGACGGAAGCCTTGATGAAAGGCTCAAGCTCTGCAAGGGCATCGCGACGCTCGTCTTCGGTGTTGCACATAATCATCTTGCGGAGTTTTTCAAGAGGAGTCTCGCTGTGCTTGCCGTAGAACATATGCTCGATACGGAAAAGCCCGATACCCTCAGCTCCGAAAGAGAGAGCGCGGGCTGCATCCTCGGGGGTATCCGCATTGGTACGGATTCCGAGACGGCGGTATTTGTCCACTATGCTCATAAAACGCACGAAGAGAGGATTCTCGGATGCGTCCATAGTATCAAGCTTCGTCGCGTAAACGGCGCCCTTGGCACCGTTGAGAGAGAACCACTCGCCCTCTTTGTATTTCTTGTCGCTTCCGGCAAAGGAAACGGTCTTGTTGTCAAGGTCAATCTTCATCGACTCGCAGCCCACGATGCAGCACTTGCCCCATCCGCGCGCCACGAGGGCAGCGTGGGAAGTCATACCTCCGCGTGTGGTGAGGATACCCGCGGAAGCGCGCATTCCCTCGATGTCTTCGGGAGAGGTCTCCTCACGAATGAGAATGACCTTCTTTCCGGCAGCGGCGGCTTCCATAGCGTCCTCCGATGTGAACACCAAAGTCCCGACAGCCCCACCCGGAGAAGCGGGAAGTCCCTGGGCAATCACCTCGGCCTTCTTCTCGGAAGCGGGATCGAGGATAGGATGGAGTATCTCGTCCAGCTGGCTGGGAGAAACGCGCATCACGGCGGTCTTCTCGTCAATCATTCCCTCGTCAACCATATCCATAGCCATCTGGAGAGCGGCTATGCCGGTGCGCTTGCCGATACGGCACTGGAGCATATAGAGTTTCTTGTCCTGAATGGTGAACTCTATGTCCTGCATATCGTGGAAGTGCTCCTCAAGACGCGTACGGATGCCGTCAAGTTCCTTATAAACCTCGGGCATTGCGGTCTCAAGCGAAGCCAGATGCTTGTTCTGCTCGCTCTTCGTAGCCTCGTTGAGGGGATTGGGGGTACGGATACCGGCGACCACATCCTCGCCCTGGGCATTGATGAGCCACTCACCGTAGAACTTGTTGTCTCCGTTGGCAGGGTTGCGTGAGAATGCCACACCGGTTGCGGATGTCTCACCCATATTTCCGAATACCATTGACTGAACGTTGACGGCTGTTCCCCAATCATCGGGAATCTTCTCGATGCGGCGGTATGCGATGGCGCGCTTCCCGTTCCAGGACTTGAACACGCCACCGATTGAGCCCCAGAGCTGAGCCTCTGCGGAGTCGGGGAATTCCACGCCGAGAACCTCCTTGATGCGGACCTTGAATCTCTCTGCAAGTTCCTTGAGTTCGTCGGCGGTAATCTCGGTGTCGGACTTGTAGCCCCTGGCTTCCTTGAGCTCGGCCATCATACGGTCAAGCTGCTGGCGAATGCCCTGACCATCAGCCGGTTCGATACCCTCCGCCTTCTCCATAACCACATCGGAATACATCATAATGAGACGGCGGTATGCGTCATATACAAAACGGGGATTGCCGGTTTTCTTGATCATCCCGGGAATTGTGGCGGGGCAAAGACCGATATTGAGGATGGTATCCATCATACCGGGCATTGAACTGCGGGCACCGGAACGGCAGCTCACGAGGAGCGGGTCAACCGTATCTCCGAACTTCCTGCCCATTACCTTTTCGGTAGCGGCAAGGGCGTCAGCAACTTCTTTCTTGAGATTATCAGAATAACCTCCGCCGAGAGAATAATACTCGGCACAGCACTCGGTAGTGATAGTGAAACCTGCAGGAACAGGCATACCGAGGCGACTCATCTCTGCGAGGTTGGCACCTTTTCCGCCAAGCAGCTCGCGCATAGATCCGTCTCCTTCAGCGGTTTTACCGCCGAAAAGGTAGACTCTTTTTTTACTTTCAACCATATTTTTTAACACCTAGAATATTTGCTTATCAAATCGGGACGCGAATTTAGGAAAAAAAATTCAATCTTCACCTTCGCCGCACTGATTTCTTATCAGAGATTCCAGAATATTCTGGATTCCCGTCTTTTCCGAGGAACGCAGAAAGAGTTTTCCGCCATTGGGGAGAGGATGTCCCAAAGGATAGTATGCAACGTCCTGAAGCAGGAGTTCTGCATCAAGATAGTCAAAATCACTGTCCCGGACCTGGATTATCACGCCGGGCACCTCAGCGAAAAGAATCCTGATGACGTTCTTCTCCCCTGTCGCCTTCATTATGTCCGAAATATCCAATGAGACTCCCGTTTCTCCGTCCATCATACGCTTTACTGCGGTCAGCAGTCCTCCGTCCAGCACAGTTCTGCCGGAAACCGCAATTCCGTCCTCCACAAGTTCACGCACCACCTCAAAGCAATCTATGAAATAGTCAGCATCCTGAATAAGAGGGTCCACCCCTCCCTTCTGTCCTGTCACTTGCGCCAGCATCGAGCCCCCGAGGCGATAATCCGCCGTATCGAACGGAATGTACACCACCCAACTGCCAGAATCGCAATCCAGTCTGTCCGGGATTGTACCATCCTCCATCGACGGATTTTCCGACCGGAACGGTTGGACCACGAAAAGTTCTTCGGAACTTTCAGACTCCGTCACCATCGCTTTCGCGGTCAGGGCACATACCTCAGCCTCTTCAACATCGCAGGATGAAAACTCAAGGCCGAGTTCATTGACATAGTCGCCGGCAGCCTCCACAGAGCGGTAAAAAGCCGCCATATTCCCGACGGTGGAGCGGTTGACCTTCCAGGACAAAGCCGGTGTCAGGTCTCCGATTCTGAAATGGCCCTTGTGCCAGATGGCATCCACAAGCGCTCCCGCCACCCTGCTTCTGGCAAACTGACCGGCGAAAGCCACCGGCATAACTCGCACGGCGGAAATGATACCCGGAAGATAGTCTTCGTAATTCAGGGAATCGAATCGGATGGCATCAAGACCGGGCTCGGCGCTTTCGTCAACAACGGGGTCAAACTTCCCGGCACAATCTGCAGAATCACCGGCGATGCCGATAATCTGGGCGGGAGTGAGCTCCTGCTGCACCCCGTCAATAATGTACGGAGAATGGAGGACCGATATCATATAATCTACAAATATAATTATTAATTTATAATTATTAATTTTGGGGTATGGAAATAGAGGAGCTTTTCAAAAGACACCAGTCCGTCGCCACGGCAGGTTTCACCAAGGACTCATATAAACCGGGATTGGATGCAATAAGGCGCCTGGACCGTATTCTCGGCAGCCCGTCAGGAGATTTCCGGAGCATCCACGTGGCCGGCACCAACGGCAAGGGCTCGGTATGTTCTATGCTCGCGGCGGCATTGGCGGCCACGGGGTTGAAGGTAGGCCTGTACACCTCGCCCCACATCCTCGATTTTCGGGAAAGGATGAAAATCGTCTCGGACGGACGATATGCTATGATTCCGCCGGGCGAGGTGCAGGATTTCCTCGACAGATGGGAGGATGACATCGAAGGAATGACACTCTTTGAAGTGACGACCGCAATGGCTTTCCAGTGGTTTTCAAAACAGAAAGTCGATATTGCCGTGATTGAAGTTGGGCTCGGAGGCAGACTCGACAGCACCAACATCATCACCCCGGAGTTGTCGGTAATCACCGGCATAGGGCTGGACCACTGTGAGATTCTGGGCGACACCAGACAGAAAATAGCGGCCGAAAAAGCCGGAATCTTCAAAAAAGGCGTTCCCGCTCTGGTATGGGGGCGCGATGCCGAAACCGACCCGGTTTTCGAGCGCATCGCCTCCGAAAAAGGATGCAGACTCCACTATGCCGACTCCATACCATTCGAGCCGGATGCCGTAATCGGCGCCCTCGACCTCAAGAGCCCCTGCCAGAAAGAAAATTTGAGAACCGTACTCTGCGCACTGGACATTCTTGGCATAAAGGCCGATATGGATGCGCTCGCAAGGACGGCGGCAATCACGGGTCTCCACGGACGCTGGGAAAAAACCGAAGCCCGCACGCCGAACGGAAAGAAAGCGGAATGTATTCTGGACATAGGTCACAACCCCGCCGCTCTCAGTTCGAACTTCACGTCAGTCGGCGACAAACCCGTGATTGTGTACGGGGTGATGGCGGACAAGGACTACAGGACCAACATCAGCCTCATTCCCGAAGATGCCGAAGTATTCCTCTGCTCCCCCGCCACCCCGAGGGCACTGCCGGTCCGGAATCTCGCGGCCGCATTCAGAGAGGTATCGCCGGGAATCGCCATTCATCCCACCGGCTCCGTAAGGGAGGCCGTTGACAAAGCCTTTTCGTTCGCCGCCGGAAAGAAAACCGTGCTGATTGTCGGAAGTACTTACGTCGTATCAGAAGCGGCGGCATACCTGAAACTGTTCAGCGAGACGAAAGGACCTTTTGTCCCGGCTCCGGGAGAAGTGCTGAAACGGGAGTTGGAGGCCTATCCGGAGGGAATCATACTGCCAGTTGACAAGCCGTACAGGTGGACTTCGGCGGATGTCATACGCAAGATCAAATGGACGGCAGGCAGGTATTTCGGCAAGAAAAACATCAAGGTCGGGCATGCGGGCACACTTGATCCCCTGGCAACCGGTATGCTGCTTGTATGCATAGGCAAGGCGACCAAATTGGCAGAAGAACTGCAGAGCCACGAAAAGGAATACATTGCCGGAGTAAGTTTCGGTGCCACCACCCCTTCTTACGACAGGGAGAAAGATATAGACCGGATTTGCCCGCTTGACGGGGTTGACGAAGACTCCATCCGCGGGATTCTGCCACGATTCATCGGCACTCAGATGCAGGTCGCTCCCCTATTCAGCGCCAAATCGGTGGATGGTGTGCGTGCATACGAAACGGCACGGAAGCTTTATAAAGAAGGGCGCTTTGAAGATGCCGGAGACATTCTCAGCGCATCGGAAATCAGCATATCCGGATTGGAATTGCTTTCTTGCAGCAGGCAGAAGCCCGAACGCAAGCAAACGGTGTGCTCTTCCGTAGAACTTGAAAATAAGCAGCAGGTGTATTCTCTTGGAGAACTTGAATATAAGCAGCGGGTATATTCTCCCCAGGGGGGCATTCCCCCTCTATTAAGCCCCCCTGAGGAGAATATACCCGCTGCAGGAAAGCTCTATGATAAAGAAGAGCGCAACAGCCGCATCAACGTGGCCGACATCAGCGGAGCTGAACTCATCCAGACTGAAATAAAGGTCAACTGCAGCAAAGGAACCTACATTCGCGCCCTCGCCAGAGACCTCGGAGAAGCGCTCGGCAGCGGAGCCTTCCTTCATTCGTTGAGACGCACCCAGGTCGGAGAATTCCGGATTGAAAAAAGCCTCAGCATGGATGAGGCGCTCGCGATTCTCGCTCATCCGAGCCTGTAGGCCTTCATCCTGCGCTGCAACTCGCGGTGTCCCGGGCAGACTGATTCCAGCAGAGCGTGGAATTCCGGGCCGTGATTCATCTGCTTCAGATGGCAGAGTTCGCACAGCATCACATAGTCACGCAGTTCCGCAGGCAGAGTGACCAGCCTCAGATTCAGATTGATATTTCCCTTCGAAGAACAACTTCCCCAGTTGGAAACGTTGTCCCGATTCAGTTCAAAGGGTGTGTTCAGGAGAATCGATGACTGAGACATCAGGATGATGGCAAAATCCGTCACCTGACTTCAATCAGAATGAACGAGTCCGGCTCTAGGGTGAATTCCAGAGTGCCGGATTCATTTTTTATGGGAATCTCCGTATAGAGATGAGCGGAATCTGTGAGATGTGCAGTGACCTCACCGCATCCATTCTCTCCCAGATTCAGCATAACCTGCTTCTTCTCAACGACGTTGTTGTCGTCATTGTACCGGCTGACAAGTATCGCAGTCCTGCCTTTGCCGTCAGATGCCGCCGTCACATAAACGTCCGTATCGCCTGACTCTGCCGGGAGCTGATTCCCCAGACGGAGAAGTTTGTTCCAGGCATATAGCACATAATATGAAGGCAGAGGAGCATAGGTGTAATAGTCGAAGAGCCCGTTGAAAGCACTCGGGCGGGCATCATAATACATAAGCATATCAACGGGAGCATTCTGACAACTCTGCAGCACTGCCGCCATGAATGCGGCCCCCTTCAGAGACATTATGGTATTTATGCTTGACTGGAAGGCCCCGGTCCAATCCTTGATGTAATTCCACTCGTCCAGTATCGATTCCACCACACCGTAGCCATTTTCGTCCAGGAGTTTGCGTATCCTTCCCGCCTTTGACACGAAACTGTCGGGCCTCGTGTCATAGATATGCCAGGAGAAGAAGTCCAGCGGGACTTTATGCCCGCTCATATATTTAAGAAAATCGGCAGCCCATTTCTCACTGTGGGCGATTGCCGGGCCGCCTATCTTCAGTTCGGGAAACTGCTTTTTAAGATGCAGCGCAACGGTGCTGTAGAACTTGAAGAATTCCTCGGTACTTCCTCCCCAGGTACGCGGATTGATTTTCCACGCCTCATTGTCCCTGTCGAGGTCAGGCTCATTCCATATCTCCCAGTACCTTATGTCCCAGTGGAACCCACCGGCCCATCCTCCATTGTAATGACGTATGATGTGCTCGCATATCCTGGCCCATTTCTTATAATCGGACGGAGGAAGGATATTGTATTTCCTGCTGTTGTGCTCTATTTTCTGCCCGAGACGGAAGAAGACTTGAGTCCCGGCTGCCCTGATATTGCCCAGATAATAGTCAGTAAGCGCAAAGTCATACGAAGCGGGGTCGTTTACATCCTTGGAGAAATCAGGGAAGATTGCAGATATGTCCACAGTATGCTCTCCCCCATAAGCGCTCTCGAAAGCGGCATCGTGAGTTCTGGCGAAAGGGATACAGCAATTCTTGTAAGCCTGGAAATTATCCCTGACCTGATCGTTTTTGGAAACTACGGGCCCGTTGTTGACGGCGTTCATCAACTTGATAGAACCGCATTCCGCGGTCCCGACGTTCACTGTCGAAACCGCGGCGCACACTGAAAGCATTATCAGAGTCAGAGCACTCATAATGCTTCGCGGATTTTGTCTATCATCTCCTCGTATTCCTTGGCGCTGAGATAGGTCTTCTTGGGATTCATTTCGAACACTCCGCCGAACTCGAAACCGCTTTCGTACTTGGGGACTATATGCCAATGGGCGTGCTTGAGCGTATCGGAGTAGGCTCCGAAATTGATCTTGGCGGGATGGAACACCTTGTCTATCGCAATGGCGACCCTGCGTGCATCGAGCATGAATTTCACCCACTCGTCCTCGGGAATCTCGAACTGCTGGCCTATGTGGTCCTTGTATGCTACCACGCAGCGGCCGGGATGGCTCTGCTCCTTGAAGAGGTATACGGTGGAAACGGACAGATCCGCTATCTTTATCATCAACGAATCCAGAGCCTCTTTATTGAGGCAATAAAGGCAATTCTGAGGCATATCGCTATTGTTCGTTTACAAGTTCAAACCATTGTGACGCGGTCTTGACATCGCCCTTGCTCCAGCAGTTGCCGAAATAATAGACGAAAGGCTCGCCGGATTTCACATATCGTGATACAAGACCGTGCATCCCGTCTTCAGTGACGCTGACAGACTTCGCGCCGGGCACTATTACAGCCACGCCGAGCATTCCGTCCTCCGGCTCGACCTTCTGGTCGGAAGCCTTCTCCCAGATGGCATAGCGGTCGGTGCCGCTAATCTCAGCCACGACCGTCTCCTGTGCAGGATGACGGAATATGCCGGCAGCCACTTCGAGGCTGTCTCCGAGTTCGCCGCAGAAGGTATAGACATCCTCTACTTTAACGAAATACGTGTCCGGGGAGACTGTGAAAGTCTTCTTCAAAGCAATCTTCACCCCGCTTGCCTCCCACTCGGGATAGCTCAGGGAGAATACGGTATTTTCGCCATCGGCGGTAACTTCCCACTCACGGTAATTGGTTGCGGGATACTGGATGTTTCCGTCGATTATGGCTGCGGAAGCGCCTCCACCGAGACTCTTGGAAACCTTATAGCAATCCTTGCCGTTACCCCAGTCCTTGTGGTAGGTCCTGCCGTTCTCGAGTTCGTCCTTGTAACGCTGGTCAGCGACAAGGGCTCCTGGCATCTTGACCCAGATGTCAATGCCGGGAGAGGTAAGGTTGTCCCCGTCGTTTTCCAGAGCCTCGCCGTAAAGACGGCCGCAGATGAGGTTGTTCTCGAAAATGAAATCATCGTAGCGCTCGGGCACGAAACGCGCCATCGTACGGGGCTCCTCCTGCTTCTGTGTGCAGGAAGAGAATGCCACTGTCAAGGCTATGGCTGCCATCAATGTCCTTCTCATATTATTTCAAGTCTTTGGTTGCGCACCAGTCCATATCATTGTAATCGTCGTTTTCGCCGCACATTCCCCAGATAAAGGTATAGTTGCGGGTTGCGCAGGCGCTGTGGATGCTCCACTGCGGACTTATGACGCTCTGCTCATTGTGCATCCAGATGTGACGCGTCTCCTGAGGCTCGCCCATGAAATGGCATACGGCATCATTCTCAGGAACCTCGAAATAGAAATAAACCTCCATCCTGCGGTTGTGGGTATGGGCCGGCATAGTGTTCCAGGTGCTGCCGGGAGCAAGCTCGGTCATTCCCATCTGAAGCTGGCAGCAGGGAACGACTTCCTTG
>JAZUHY010000022.1:0-6622 GCA_045641985.1 Candidatus Cryptobacteroides sp. | reverse complement strand
ATTTACAGAATGTGCCTCGGTGTCTTGGGTGCCTCACGTCGAAAAATGCTTAACTTTGTGGCATGTTTGTACGCAAGAAATCCAACAAAAGCGGCACAACCACGGTTGTCGTTGTGGATAAAAGCGGAGGTTCTTTCCATCCGATAAAGACCTTCGGCACATCATCAGACCCGAAGGAAATTGAACAACTGTTCCGCAAGGCATGGGAGTGGGTACAAAGGTATGGAGGGCAACAGCTGCTGGACTTCGACGAGTCCGAAAAGGCCCGTGCCGAATACAGGAGCATGCTCTCGAAAGTGGACCGCACCCTTCTCAACATGCCGCAGACCATCCTGAACAGCATCTACGGCCGGATAGGGTTCAATGCGATAGACGATGACATCCTTCGTCATCTGGTCGTTGCCCGCGTGTGCCAGCCGATGAGCAAGGTCGCCACAGTGGACTACCTGAAGTCCTACTTCGATGAGGATGTGCGTCTTCACAACATCTACAGGTACATGGACAGGCTGTACAACACGCAACGCGAGAAAGTGCAGCAGATAAGCGTGGAACACACTATGAAGGTGCTCGGAGGCCGCATCGGGCTGGTGTTCTACGATGTGACGACTCTCTACTTCGAGTCGATGCCGCAGCCGGATGACGAGTTGCGGCAGGCAGGGTTCTCGAAGGACGGAAAGACGGCTGAATCGCAAATAGTGCTGGGACTGCTGGTGAGTGAGGACGGGTATCCGCTGTCCTACTCAATCTTCAACGGGAGCCAGTATGAGGGTCGCACGATGATACCGATAATTGACGACTTTGTGCAGAGGTTCAGCCTGACGGACTTCGTCGTCGTTGCCGACTCCGGACTTATGAGCGCGAAGAACATAGCCCTGCTGGAGTCCGCCGGCTACAAGTATATACTCGGAGCGAGGATACGCAGCGAATCACCGGCAGTCAAGGACTGGATACTGTCGGTAGACCGGACTGACGGGCACACAGAGGAATGTCGCAAAAGCGATACGCAGAGGTTGATTGTCAGCTACTCAGACACAAGGGCAAGGAAGAATGCTTGGAATCGCAACAAAGGCGTCGACAGATTACGCAAGGCCTACGCCAAGGGCACGCTTACGAAGGAGAACGTGAACAAGCGCGGCTACAACAAGTTCCTAGACATCAGCAAGGACATCACCGTGTCCATCAATGAGGACAAGATAGAGGAGGACATGCTCTGGGACGGTCTGAAGGGCTACATCACGAACACTGACCTACCCATGGAGGAGGTCATATCCCAGTATCACGGACTTTGGGTAGTGGAACGGGCCTTCCGAATCGGTAAGGGCACGTTGGAGATGAGGCCGATGTTCCACTTCACGGAGAAGCGTATCGAGGCCCACATCTGCATTTGCTTTGTAGCCTACAAGGTCTACAAGGAGTTGGAACGCGTCATTCGATCAATAGGACTTGGAATGAGCGTTGACAGGGCGCTTTGGATAGCGAAGACCATCACGACCATACGTCTGAGGCTACCGAACGGTGAGACCCACTCCCAGACCCTCTTCACCACCCCTCAGCAGGAGGCCCTCAAGCCGCTACTGAATGCCCTGGAAATCGGAGCGGGCGAACAGGGTGACGCATAGTCAAAGTCAGGAACCCCGGCTCCTTCTTGTGTAATGCCTGCCGAGGGCGTTTTTCTGGAATACGCGCCGATCGACCGCTGCCACGAAAGGCCATTGACCGACAGTCTTGCCTGTTGGTCAGAAAGGACAAGCTGGTGTAACGGCGACTATTGTAAGATGCTTCGGGACAACCTGGAAGTTTTCGGGGCGGAGAATGCCCAGGTCCTCGAATACTGGTTGGATGCTTCGATGTTCAGCCGCTGGAAGAAACCGCAGAAGCCCGTGAACTGGGACAAGGACGTATTCGATGCCGACCTCAGGATGTATGCTGAACTTGGTATCCGCAACATTACCTGTTACGGGGCCTGGATTGACGACAATTATGTGAAGACGTTCGGAGACGTTTCTTTCATCAGGTATTACGGAGAAGCTCTCCGCGATTACAGGCCGGAAAAGTAAAAAAAACAGTTCAGTCGGACAGTCTTTTTCTGACGGATATCGGTGGAACTTGCCCCGAGCATCAGTTCAAACTCTCCGGGCTCAACTCTCCAGTTCATATCCTTGTCAAGAATCTGCAAGTCCTTCGGCGTGAGAGTAAACTCCACCCTTCCGGATTCCCCCGGCTTGAGGCTTATCCGCTCGAATCCGCGGAGGACCGAGTCATAGGTCACCACGGAGCTGACAAGGTCGCGAACATAGAGTTGGACAACCTCAGTGCCCTCACGTGAGCCTGTGTTAGTTATCGTGGCAGTCACGTCAATGCTGTCGAATCCGCCATCTTCAGACCGTCCGCAGATTTCTACATCAATATCAGAATATTCGAAGGTTGTATAACTGAGACCATAGCCGAAAGGATAAAGAGGCCCCTGGACCCTGGTCCTTCCGCTACCGTTGGGGCCGCTCTTGTGCTGATATCCGTGAGAGCCTTTCTTATAGGGGAAATTGTATTCAATCTGACCGATGGTGCGGGGGAAGGTGACGGTGAGTTTTCCGGATGGATTATAGTCTCCGAACAAGACCTCGGCAAGAGCGGTGCCTCCGAAGCAATTGGGGAACCAGGTCTCAACGATGGCCGGCAGGTATGCGTTCTCCCAGTTTACAGTGAGCGGCTGGCCGTTCACAAGGACCAGCACAATCGGTTTTCCTGTCTCCTTCAAGGCCATCAGAAGGTCCCTTTGGCGACCGGGGAGGTCCAGCGAAGTGCGGGACTTGCTTTCCCCGGTGCGGAGGTCATCTTCACCCATAACAGCAACAATCACGTCAACGTCCGCGGCGGCTTCCACTGCGGCCCGAATGCCGGCTTTCTCCTCTTCGGAAAGAGGCTGCGGGATTATTTCGCTCTCCGGCCATCCTGTATCCACAACGTTGCATCCCTTTTCATAAACCACTTCCGCACTGTCCCCAAGGTATTTCCTGATACCCTCGAGCATCGTGACGCAGTCGTGCCCGTTGGGACCGTATCTGCTAGTCATAAAGTTGTCCTCGTCGGCAAGAGGGCCGGTGACGAGCACCTTGCGCAGCGCATTCTTCTCCAAAGGGAGGAGTCCCCCTTCATTCTTGAGGAGTACCATTCCCTCCTGGCAGATACGCTTCGCAAACTCCGCATTCCTGCTCAGACCAACCTCCTCGTCGGCAATTTTTCCATCACCGCAATAGGGATTGTCGAAAAGCCCCATACGGAACTTCACGCGCAGCACTTCACGCACGCGGTCATCCACCGTCTTTTCCGAAATCAGACCTTCAGACAAGCCTTTACGGAGAGCATCGACGAACAATTCCGGCTCCTCGAAATTGGTCTTCACGTTCAAGCCCGCCTCCAGCACCTGACGAATGGCATCTTCATAGCTTGAAGCCACCTGATGCTTGTTGTACACGAACTCCACGGCATCGGAATCACTCACTACGTAACCCGTGAAACCGAAGCGTTCGCGAAGGAGCCCGGTAAGGAACCAGTGCGACGCCGTGACAGGTTCGCCGTTCCAGTCGTTATAGCTGCTCATCACCACCATAGGATCGGCGGCGGCAATGACCTCGCGGAACGGATACAGGAAAATCTCGTGGAGCTCGCGGGGAGTTATGTGCGGGTCGGTCCGAGCAGCGCCGTCGCGGCCGCCTTTGGGCACGCTATAGGCCGCATAATGCTTCAAACCGGCTCCGACGCCATATTTCTGGATGCCCACGGCCATCTGCGTGCCGAGCCTTGCAACAAGATAAGGGTCTTCTCCGTAGCACTCGAGGACACGGCCCCAGCGCTGGTCGCGGGCTACGTCCAGAATCGGCGCATAAACACTGTTATAGCCTAGCAGGCGGGCTTCGCGGCCCACTATCTCCCCTGCTTCCAGCACAAGATCCCTGTCCCAGGAAGAACCTATTGCGATGGGCGCAGGTAGTGGTGTGGCAAGAGCGTGTGTAAGACCGTGGATGCCTTCGTTGGAGAACTCGGCGGGAATGCCGAGACGGGTCCGCTCGACGAAAAAGCGCTGGGTCTCGTGTATCGCCTCCACGTGAGCGCTGAAAGGATAAATATACGGGCGAAACTTATCAAAAGACTTTTTGTAACCATTGAGGTGCTCGTCAATATTGGCAATGCCGTCCTTCCACACGCGGGACTTCCACCCTTCCGTCGGCAAAGGCTCGTGGAGCACGCGGTCGCAGCCGTATAGAGTCACCAGCTGACAGGTCTTCTCCTCCAGCGTCATCTGGGAAAGCAGGTCCTCAATGCGCTTTTCCACGGGCTGCTTCGGATCTTCGTAAACGTCCTTGCGCCCGTTCTTGTTGAAATCAATCCAATTGTTGTGATAGATTCCGGAAGCGTTGGCGGGAATCATCGCGGCAAAAGCCAGAAGAGTCAACAGATATCTTTTCATCACCATTTGATTATTCATGACAAACATTCTTGAAATTTTCCACAATGGACTTGCAGGCATCGGAGTAGATGCCGTCATCAATGCTTTTTATGCGCTAGAAAAGAACGTCCTTGTCGTTGAAGAGAGAATTCTCGTTCACCTTGACGACTTTTCCGAACTTGGCGAAATCCTCGGTGTACCCCATCTTCTCCCAAGCAGCAACATTCTGTCCCAAACTTCTGGGTGAAGGCTTCCGGGTCCGGAGAGATTCCTTGATATTGTTTTTGATGTTGTCTATCGTCTCAGGACACTGAAATATTGGTTGAACGCATTTCTCTTCAATTCCATACTCTTGTCAAAATCTCCCATCGGCACATAAAAATTGATTTGTGCCGCTCAGGGTCATTGTAAGAGCCCGTGCGCACCACCATCTCACCGAACACATCCGGCTGTGCGGGGTCCTCATAGACATACACAGTCATCCCGTTGTTCAACTTCGTGGAAACAAGTTTCTGCGCATCCGCCGGATATGCGACAGCGAACATTGCAAGAACAACAAATAAGAACTTTTTCATATCTGATAGATTATCTTTGATTATCCGTTTTCAAACCCATCTCTCCGGCCTTAAGGCGCATAAACCTGTCGGCTTCTTCGAAATTGTTGCCGATAACCCCATCGAGGATAGCCTCCTTGACGGCTTCCTTCAGCACTCCTATTTCCCTGCACGGAGGAATGCCGTAAAGCTGCATCACGTACTCGCCGGTAATGGGGTTTTTGAAGTTGCGTATGGCATCCTTCTCCTCCACCTCCACCAGCTTGCGCTCCACCAATTCGAAATTGGACTTGATTCTTGCAACCTTGGCCGGGTTCTTGGATGTGATGTCGGCATTGCACAGCGTCATAAGGTCATCTATGTCGTCGCCGGCATCGAAAAGCAGCCGCCTCACCGCCGAATCCGTGACTATATCATCCACCAGGGCTATGGGTCTGAGGTGAAGCCATACAAGCTTCTTCACGTACTTCATCGAGTCCAGGGGGAGCTTCAGCCTGTTGAATATCGTCGGCACCATTCTGGAGCCTATTATCTCGTGCCCGTGGAAGGACCATCCCGCCGAAGCGTCGAAACGTTTGCTCGCCGGTTTCCCGATGTCGTGCAGGAGAGCGGCCCAGCGCAGCCACAGATTGTCGGACACCGACGCCACATTGTCCAGCACAGAGAGCGTATGCTCGAAATTATCCTTGTGCCCGTGGCCGTCAACCGTCTCAACGCCCTTCAAAGCACTGAGTTCCGGCAGGATAAGCGGGAGAAGGGCACCCTCGTCCATCAGCCTGAAGGCCATAGACGGCACCGATGTCGAAAGCATCTTGCACAACTCGTCCGCAATGCGCTCGGCGGAAAGTATCTTGAGCCTTTCTGCCATACGCCGCATCGACGCCACAGATTCCGGGACAATCGAGAACCGGCACCCGGGGGTTGAAAGTTTGGTAGCGAAACGCACGGCCCTCAGCATCCTCAATGGATCATCGGAGTAGGTTGTGTCCGGGTCGAGCGGGGTGCGGATTATGCCTTCAGACAAATCCCTTATACCCCCGAACGGATCCACCAGTTCTCCGAAAGAATCCCTCTGGAGAGAAAAAGCCATTGCGTTGATAGTGAAATCCCGTCTCAACTGATCATCCTCCAGAGTGCCGTTCTCCACTATCGGCTTGCGCGATTCCCGCCTGTATGACTCCTTCCTCGCCCCCACGAACTCTATCTCATCTCCGTCATATCTTAGCATCGCCGTCCCGAAATTCTTGAAATAACTCACGTAGCGACCGGTCTTTTCCCCCACTGCGCGCGCGAAATCTATCCCGCTTCCCTCCACCACAATATCTATATCATTGGAGTTTCTACCCAGAAAACAGTCTCTCACATAACCGCCTATCACAAAGGCCCGCACTCCCTTCTCTTCGGCCACGTCACTGACGATGCCGAATATCTCTTTTGCCAAAAATTGAGGAGCCGCTGTCATAAAACAAGTCAAAACTATCGGTCAAACTTACATAAAATCTTTTGATTTTACGCCCGTTTATATAAAAATCAAGACCACATCTTATCTTTGTGGCGAGCGGACATCGCCTCCCGGCGCGCCGCAAAGTATCTAATGTTAAACGGGCTTGGTGTCCCAATAAAT
>JAZUHY010000021.1:0-4196 GCA_045641985.1 Candidatus Cryptobacteroides sp. | reverse complement strand
CAAGGTTGGATTGAGGGCGGAATACAGCATAGTCAGGCTTCACAGCGACAAGGAATCAATCGACAAGACAAAGGGGGACTTTTTCCTCGCCCCGTCAATTTCCGGGACGTTCAGAATCAGTCCGAAGCAGTCACTTTCCATGGCATACGGGCGGAGGATAGGACGCCCCACATATCCTCAGCTCAACCCGTATATGAGTATGATTGACGCCAAGACATTCGAGCAGGGTAACCTTGATCTTAATCCGGAGCAGGCGGATAATCTCGACTTGTCGTACTCGGGAACGGTAGGGTGGCTCTCAACATTCGCTGACCTTTATCTGAGCCACACGAAAGGCTATATTACTCAGGTGTCGAATCTTATCGACGGTGACATACTGCTGATGACATACATCAACTGCCCCTCGGATTTGAAGACAGGGCTGGACTTTTCATTGAAGATAGCCCCCGTCAGGTGGTTCGACGCAACCTTGAGCGCAAACACCTCCTACACCGATACAAAGGGGGACTTCGAAAATATCGACATAAACAACAGGGGTTGGTCGAACAGCAGCAATCTCCTGCTGAACTTCCTCCCGTTCCCGAATACGGATATCCAGCTGCAATACTTCCTTTCTTCTCCTCAGTACTATCCACAGTTCACAACTGCTTTCAACCATTATATGAACATCGGCATCAAACAGACCCTCTGCAAAGGTGCTTTGGTCCTGTCCGCTACAGCTACCGATGTTTTCGGAACCGACAAATGGGAAATCCATTCAGCTAACCGTATTTTTACACTGGATAATGAGAGCCTGCGCAAAAGCCGTATGATTTGGCTCGGCATTTCTTATAACTTCAACTCTTTCAAACAGCAAAAGAGCCCCCAAAAGCAGGATGAGGACCGAAGCAGGCTTAATCTTGGATTGTAAGTTTTTCTGCAGAACTTTATCCGTTCATCCGTCTGCATGAATGAGTCCTACACCAAACATTGAAACAACCTTAATAACAACTCAAAGTAAAATATCATAAAGTATTGATACTTTGCAATAAATAATTATTGTATATTTGCAATGGAATTGGTAGCTGCTACAATATGAAGCAGTATGAAAGTTCTACCATCCATCGCATTCGGAGAATTCACCGGTTCGGCCGGTGACGTTACGGCAAGGTCCATCGGAGGCCGCACGATTCTCAACCACAAAGCATATCAAGCAAAGACAAAGACTCCTGCTCAGGCAGTCTCACGCAATACTCTGTCCAAAGTTTCCCGGGCATATAAGCAGCTCACCGATTCCCAAATGAAAGCCTGGGGAGCTTTGGCCGAGCATCTCAAGGGTATATCCACATTCGGCAAGGCAGCGGAAATGACCGCCCACAACGCATTCGTCCGCATCAACGCCAACCGCTCGCTTGTGAATATGCCGCCCCTCGAAGATGCCCCTGAATACAAGAGCGATATCCCTGAGGTGGACTATGATGACCTCTGGGTATCCCATGACCATATCGTATTCCGCAATCTCAATACCCCGTCAGACCATCACGTCCTGGTACTGAAGATGAGCGGGCCGGAAAGCAATGGCGTGACATCCGGCTTCGGAAAGACCGTGATAGTGGAGCCGGGTGCCGTTCCTGATTGGGGTGATGCCGACATCACCGACCACTACACCAAAGTGATGGGGTTCAAGGTGGAGAACGGCAAGAAATACTTCCTCCAGTTCTGGTGGATGGACAAGGAAACGGGATTCACAAGCGAGTCAATGTGGATATCCACAACAGGAAGCGACTACTCAATGATAGAGCACAAGCTCTACTCCTCCCCTGTCCTCGTATCGATCGACCATATGGACGCGCCGTACGAAGTCGAGCTCACGAATATACTCGTATGCGCTGACGAGACGTCAAAGACAGGTTCATTCTCCGGACGTTTCAGAATGAAAGGCTCGAACACTTCCACCTGGTTCAGAAGGCCGGACACGATGGAAAACTGCCCGGATTTCAGGGAGGAGGTCCTGGCTCTTGGCGTAGCGATGGATCCGGGCTGCGTCAACCTTGCCGAGTTCCGTTATAGGGAAGGCTGGGGAACGCCGGAGATAGTGTTTGACATTGTGTCGAGAGGACTGGAAAACACCTTCGAGATATGCGGAGGATGTGTGCCGATTGAATACGAATAGGAGGAAAGACTATGATAACAGCAACAGGAAACAACTTCGGTGCAGGTGAAATCACCTTCAACGCATCCGATAAGAAACAGTATCTCATACTCAACGGCCGCATCACAGTGGACAAGACCGCCCCGCAGTACGCCTCGGCGTCAGTCCTGGAGATATATGTCCCGGATCTCAATCTCGAAAGAAGCCTTGAGACCTACGTCTATGCGACAAGGCACGTAAACGGCGGCAGCGTGATGACCGTAGTCAAGTCGTGGATAAAGGACCGCAACACGATCTGCGTCGAGAAGAAGGACGGACTTACCGATGAAGACGAGTACGAACTGATGTTCTGCTGTATGTACGTCACCAAGGGAAAGGACTCGACCTTCGAGGCATATCCCGAAGTCATAATACAGATTCCGGGATACAGTGACCGGGGATACCTGGCATTCAGGAAGGTGGTCATCACTGATGATTATGTCTACCTGTGCATCCGTATCAACCATATCAGCACCAACCCCGCAGACGCTCCGATAGAGATACCGGTGACAGGACTGCCTGAAGGATTCACGGGAGACTTCCCTATCCTGAAGATGGAGTATATGACAAGCTACTACGGCAACAAATACTCCTATGTCCACATAGAGGACGGCACGATGACTATAGAAGGATTTGTGAACTTCTGGGTGGCGGAGTACAGCCAGTGCCTCATTTACGCATATCTCGTAAGATAATATGGCAAGGCTTACCCAGAAAGAGATGACACGCCTTCAGGGCGCTATGGCTATCGCCAGCTTTGCTGCCGGTGTCGGTATTGCATCGGTGTGTATATTCCTGATTGACCCGAAAGGAGAAATCTCCAATTCCGCAATCTCGATTGTTTCGGAGCTGCTGGTTTTGGCCGGAGCCATCCTCGGAGTCAAGACATCGTATGACGCCAAGTTCATAAAGATAGAGTCAGATTTGCAGCGTAAAGCTGACAAGACAGTAGAGTAGTAGTGTAATACCTATGAGGAACTTCATTCCCCTTCTTTTTTCCTTTCTCTGTGTGGCCTGCTCCACGATGAGGCAGGTCACACCCAGAGAACGAACAACGGTCGAAGTTCGAACGAAAACTGTGTTTGTTCAGGATACGGTTTTCATCGAATTTCCCCGGATTGTCGAGAAAGTCCAGACTCTCGATACTGTCTCGGTACTGGAGAATAAATACGCCAAATCCGAGGCTTTGGTTGAAAATGGTACACTGAATCATTCTCTGGAGTTAAAGCCCGTCAGAGAGCCCGCAATCGTCCAGAAACAGATTGTTTACAAAGACTCGGTTATCGTCAAGGAAGTTGACGTTGACCATTACATCGAGATGCCGGCAGAACTTACTGCCTGGCAATCCTTCAAAATCAAACTGGGCGGCTATGCGTTCGCCCTGATAGTTATACTGATAGTTTGCGCAGCTATATATTTTGTTTCACATCTAAAACCCTTCAAATTATGAAGTATCTTCCTTCAATCGCCTTTGAGGAGATGTCGGGCTCCGCAAAGGGTGTGACCGCAGCCAAAGCGCGTGGTCGCAAGTATATCCGCAACCGCGGATACGGCGGCTCCATCCGCACTTCCGACCAGGCTTCCGTGAAGGCCGTTTTCAAGCAGCTCTCACAGGCTTGGCAGTCTCTCACCAACGCCCAGATCCTGGCGTGGAACTCCGCTGCACAGTCAGCTGAAGCTCGTTCCGTGCTCGGTACCAAGACTAAGATCACCGGTTCCAACCTCTTTATGAGGCTGAACTACTGGGTAGTCTACTGTGGTGGCAGCATTATGTCCAATCCTCCTGCTCTCACCGGTGTCGATGCTCCCGCAGATGCGACCATCACTCTCTCAGCAACGGCTTTCACATTCAAGCTGAACTCCGTGCCTTCTTCAACCACCAACCTCAAGCTCATCATCTGCGCTTCCGCTCCTCAGAGCAACGGTATCAGCCGTGCCTACAGCAAAGCCGCAGAGGTCGGCGTACCTGGGACACCTTCCACAACGGCAGTCGACATCAAGTCCGACTACGAGGCCAAGTATGGTG
>JAZUHY010000020.1:0-3311 GCA_045641985.1 Candidatus Cryptobacteroides sp. | reverse complement strand
ATGAAACACGCGCTGGCGAGGGTGGCCATTACCGTAGTAAACAAGGGCTACACCGGAGACGCAAAGCTCCAGAGCATCAAGTTTGCCGGTGCGGAGATAGCAGAGAGCGGAACGCTCAACGCCGTGGACGGCACCATCGCTGCCACCAAGGCGCAGGCCGTGACTTTAACCGTTCCCAGTGGGAAACAGCAGATTTCGGCAGAAGGCTCAGTATTCTAGTGCCTGCTAGTTCCTTCTGCTGTGAAGGGGGGCAGGCAGAACGTGGCTCTGACCCGCAAGATAGACGGACAGGAGAAATCGGCCAATCTCACCGGTGACAACGGACTCATCTTCGGTAGCGGCGTGAAGTCCAGGATTGTAATCAACCTGAGCAACAGCGGCATCTCCGTGTCCAGCGTGAGCATCGATGACTGGCAGACGGTGAATGTAGGGAAATACAAACTGACGGTGAAACTGGAGGATGACGTGCCGGGCGGGGATGTGTTGGTAAGTGTTCTTCCTATAAATGCGACTTCCGCGGAGGTAAGGGCCATCTCGTACAGCAGTAAAGTTCTATTTTGTTCAAGGGATGACCGTGAGGCAGCCGTAACTCCATCCTTTAGCGGCAATTTCCATTATTTCACGATAGACGACATCACAAAGGATGTCGTGGCCACTGTGGGCTATCTGAGGCATACTCTTAAACTTACTGCGAATGATGACGGTATGGGTTCATTCAAGATGAACGGGGATGCCGCAAGTCAGTTGACCGTACTGTACGGCTCAAAAGTTACGATACAGGCGGTGGCCAATACCAACAACAGGTTCGAAAAGTGGACCGACAATGGCTTCACCATCAATCCGAGAACCGTTACAGTCACTTCTGACTCGACTATCACTGCAAACTTTATCAAGCCGTGGCAGGTCGGAGAAGGTGATGATACCGAATTCAACAACGGTGATAAAAACTGGTAGAAGGTAAGTTTGAACAAAAACATCACGATATGAAAAGAATATTCAATATATTTTTATGCGCTGGGATTGCCACAATGGCGGCGATTTCCTGCCAGAAGTCAATTGATGATGAACGTCCGGTGACACCTCCCGAGAAAGGCGACGGGCATATTGAAATCCGCATCGGCGCTTCCTTGGGCGAATACACCCCGTCCGATGCCACCAAGGCCGTGCTTATCAACACAATGAAGGTGTCCTGGGAAGGAGGCGAAACGGTCTATGTGTTTGATGGGACAGAATGCCTCGGGTCGTTGAAGGCAAGCCTTGACGGAGGGGATCACGGATATGCGCTGCTCTCCACGGATGACGACCACACGGTTGACAAACCAGCTGACGGGACATCAGTCCTTACGCTGGTTTACAGCCCAGCCCTGAAAGAAACGCCGGAGGTCGAAGACGGAGCATTGACGATATCACTTGCAAGGCAGGAAGGCTCGGGTACGTCCTTTGTGACCTATGCCACACTCAGTTACAACGGTGAAGAAAGCATAGTCATCGAGAATATGGTACTCCCGTTCAAGTTCGCAACATCGGTTGTCCGGATCAGTTGCACCGGGATTGATATGCCAAATAAAACCAAAATCAGAACGGCAGCATTGAGCAATGTAAACACAGCGTGCAAGCTTACGCTATCGGGGACGGAAGCGCCGGCCGTTGCTGGAACCGAACAGGGAAAGATTATCAAATTCGATGATCCCGACTTTGAAAATCTCAATAAAGGCAATATGGCTTTCGATATGGATGTGCCTGTACTCGATGCTGCAACCAATGCACGTGCTGTGACACTCAATCAATTGTACTATGATGGGTATGAGGATGTGTTTGTTATGATTGGCGACAACAATTTTCCGCAGAGGGAATTGACAGCTGGAACAGCCTTCAGTGCGGTATGCAAGTTGAAGAATCTGAATAGACCCTCAGGGGCTTCGCCCGGGTTGTTCACTGTCGGAGAGGATGGCAGACAAGTCTTTTTCTCAAACGGCAACCTATTCTATATGAGAGAGCATAAGGTTGAAAATACCACATATCCGGCACAATGGGGTATAAGCGCAAATGACTTTTACGATAACGAACAAGAGTATGTCGGAGCAAATTATGCGGAATATCTGACGAAAGACTACCATAATTTTCAGAAACTGTTCGGCTGGGGATGTACTATCCCTTGGGAAACAAGATATTGGCCGGCCGACCCTCAGCGTAAGGAGTCGGGATATACGGATTATTATCTGTGGCCAAGTGAAAAGAACCCTGGCGACAATTCGGATCCTTGGGGGGCGAAGATAGACAACAAGGGTACTTGGCGCACCCCTACAAGAGATGAGTGGAACTCTCTTTGTGATAATAGAATTAATCTCCCAGTAAGAAAAGGCAAACAAAAAATGTCAGTAATAACAGAATATTCTTTTATTCCGGGGCTTGTCATCGCACCGGACGATTTTCCGGGAGAAATCAAAAGCGAGTACTCACTTTCTGATTGGTATGACGCCAGACGCTTATATGGACTTATCTTCTTGCCGGCGGCAGGACATCGATATTGGAGTAGTGATTCTCTTGAAAAACTTCATTGTGACAAAGTGAGATATTTTGGAGAGCGGGGATATTATTGGTCAAGTACCAGAGATGGTGATAAAAGTGGATATAGGTCATGGTGCCTTTGGTTTGAAAAAAATGCGCATGGTGATACAGAAATTAGTGACTTTAGTACCGACCTTACTACCTCCCATGGCTTATCTGTCCGTCTTGTTTCTGATGTGAAGTATGAATAGGCATTGACACTTTTAGAATTGAATATTATGAGAAAGAACATATTCGGAACAATACTTTTTGCGGCTGTCGCCATTGCCGCAATCTCCTGCCAGAAGTCTATGGACGAGTCAGGGCTTACGGCTGGTAATGACGGTACGATAGAAATAAAAGTGAATGCCGCTATGGGACAGTACAGCCCTGCGGAGGCGACAAAGGCGGAGCGCATTGCCGTGACAAGAGTGTCCTGGAAGGGAGGTGAGACCGTGTATGTCTATGATGGAAAGCAGTGTCTCGGCTCTTTGAAAGCAGCCCTCGCCGGCACAGAAGACAGATATGCCCTGCTTTCGACCGATGCGATACATACGGTTGCCAAGCCTGCGGACGGGACAACCAAACTCACTCTGTTGTACAGCCCGCTGTTTACAGAGGCCCCGGCTATTACTAAAAAAGGAGCGATATCAATATCCCTCGCAAAGCAGATGGATGCGGCACCCCCATTCGTGATTTATGCAACGCTTGATTACGATGGCGCAGAGACCGTCACCATCATCAATACTGTTGTTCCATTCAAA
>JAZUHY010000019.1:0-13105 GCA_045641985.1 Candidatus Cryptobacteroides sp. | reverse complement strand
AAAAGATCAACATCAAGGTCCTACAGGAGAAAGCTGCCGGGATAATATCGCATCACAAACATTGGGATACCACATTCGTTGGTCTCTCTCTTGACAACATGCTCCTAAAATGATATTTCGCATCAACAAAGTCTGACATCTTCTTTACTTTCAGAAAATGAAACAAAAAAGATGGCCTCGAAGTCTTTTGACTTGAGGCCATTCTCTTGATATTCAAGCACTGCCGGATTACTCTGCAGCAACGATAATCTTGACTGTGGCGAAAACGCCCTTGTAGCACTTGACCTTGCCTTCGAACTCACCGACTTCCTTGATCTCGGGAACGGTGACGTTCTTCTTGTCGACCTCGATGCCCTTCTCTGCGAGAGCGTCGGCAACCTGAGCTGCGGTGACGGCACCATAGAGCTTGCCGCTCTCGCCGACCTTGGCTGACAGATTCACGACAACTGCAGAAATCTTCGCTGCGACAGCCTCTGCGTCAGCAACGAGCTTGGCCTCTTTGTGAGCCCTCTGGCGTACAGTCTCCTCGTGCTGCTTGAGAGCAGACTTCGTGGCCACTGTAGCGAAACCCTGGGGAACGAGATAATTGAGAGCGTATCCGGTCTTTACTTCTACCACCTCTCCGGCCTCGCCGAGATTGGCAACTTCTTTCTTAAGGATGATTTTCATAGCTCTCGATTATTTAAGAAGGTCAGTAACATAAGGGAGAAGAGCAAGTGAGCGTGCGCGCTTCACTGCCTGGGCGACCTTGCGCTGGAACTTGAGGGAAGTGCCTGTGATGCGGCGGGGGAGAATCTTGCCCTGCTCGTTGAGGAACTTCTTGAGGAATTCAGCGTCCTTGTAGTCGATATACTTGATGCCTGCCTTTTTGAAACGGCAGTATTTCTTCTTGCGAACCTCTACGGTGGGAGGGTTCAGATAACGGATTTCGTTGTTTTCTACGTTTGCCATAGTTTATTCCTCCACTTCAACGGGTTCAACTTCTGCCTTGGGCTCTTCTGCCTTGGGAGCGGCGGCCTTGGCTGCACGCATCTGACGGCGATGCTCTGCATATGCCACAGCGTCCTTGTCAAGAGCGACTGTGAGGAAGCGGAGAATGCGCTCGTCACGGTGATACTGGGTTTCCAGAGTTCCTACGAACTGAGGATCCGCCTTGAATTCAATCAGGTAATAGAATCCTGATGTCTTGTGCTGGATCGGGTACGCGAGCTGCTTGAGCCCCCAATCCTCTTCGTACACAATCTCTCCGCCGTTGGACTTGATGAGATTGACGTACTTGGCAACCGCTTCCTTCATCTGGGAATCAGACAAAACGGGAGTTGCAATGAAAACGGTTTCGTACTGTTTGATCATTTTTGTTGATAATTAATTGTTAGTATCCTTTTTCAAAAGGGTTGCAAAGATAAGTCAATATTCTGACAAAACAAAATTAAATGTTAACGTCCTCCAGCTGTTCCTCGCTCCGAAGATTCTTCATAATGAAATTCTGGCGTTCTATGGTGTTGTCTCCCATATAGAATTCCATAATTTCGGAGATGCTTTCCTCCTCGGCCAGCTTCACGATGTCGAGCCTCATCTCGTCACCGATGAAGTGGACGAATTCCTGCGAGGAAATCTCTCCCAGGCCCTTGAACCTGGTGATTTCCACTCCTGTCTTGAGCGCCGCGATTGCCTTCTCCTTCTCCGACTGGTCATAGCAGTATCTGTTCTCCTTCTTGTTCTTCACGCGGAACAGGGGAGTCTGGAGTATATACACGTGGCCGCGGCGCACCAGGTCGGGGTAATATTTCATAAAGAAGGTGAGTACCAGCATACGGATGTGCATTCCGTCGTCATCGGCATCGGTGGCTACGATTATGTTGTTGTAACGCAGGTTTTCGAGGTCGTCCTCCACTCCGAGGGCGCTGACCAGAAGGTTGAGCTCCTCGTTCTCCGCCACTTTGCGGTGGCTTTCCTTGAAACTGTTGATGGGCTTTCCGCGCAGGCTGAAGACGGCCTGATAATTGGCGTTGCGGGCTTTGGTGATGGTACCGCTTGCGGAGTCGCCCTCCGTTATGAAGATGGAAGACTTCTCTATGTCGTCCTGTGTCTTCTCCGTGCGCTTGTCGTTGAAGTGATAGCGGCAGTCGCGGAGTTTGCGGTTATAGACATTGGCCTTCTTGTTGCGCTCGCGTGTCTTTTTCTGTATGCCGGAAATCTCCTCGCGCTCCTGCTGGCTGGACTTTATCTTGTCTTCAAGCACGGGAACTATCTCCTTGTGCATATGAAGGTAGTCGTCCAGAGCCTTGCCCACGAAGTCGTTGACGAAAGCGCGGATAGTCTGGCCGTGCTCGCCCTTGTCGGGCTTCTCCCACATATAGGTGGAGCCGAGCTTCATCTTGGTCTGGGCTTCGAAGGTGGGCTCCTGTATCTGTATGCTTATGGCTCCCACAACGCCTTGGCGGCAGTCTTCCGGAGCATAGTTTTTCTTGAAAAAGTCTTTCAGGGTTTTGGCTATTGCCTCCCTGTATGCCGCGAGGTGGGTTCCTCCGTCCCTGGTGTTCTGTCCGTTGACGAATGACGAGATGTTCTCTCCGTAGGCGTTGCCGTGGGCCAGCACTATCTCGATGTCCTCTCCCTCCAGATGAATGGGCGGATAGAGAGGCTCTTCGCTCAGATTCTCGTTGACGAGGTCCAGCAGTCCGTTCTCGGATTTGTAGGAGGTGCCGTTGAGGACAAGGGTGAGTCCCTTCTTCAGGTAGGAGTAGTTCTTGACCATCGTCTCGACGAAGTCAAGGTTGTAGTTGAAATCCTTGAAGAGGGCTGCGTCGGGGTAGAATTCCACGAGCGTTCCATTCTTTTCTTTTGTGGCTTCCTTGCCGCTGTCAATCAACTGGCCGCACTCGAAACGTGCCCAGGAGCATTCTCCGTCGCGGTGCGAGCACACATAGAAATTCTTGGAAAGGGCGTTCACGGCTTTCGTTCCCACACCGTTCAGGCCGACCGACTTTTTGAAAGCCTTGTCGTCAAACTTGCCTCCGGTGTTCAGGATGCTGACGGCCTTGACCACGGAATCCAGGGGAATGCCGCGACCGTAATCGCGTACCCGCACGTGATTGTCTTCCACGGTAATCTGGACCTGCTTTCCGAAGCCCATCGAGTACTCGTCGATGGAGTTGTCGACAATCTCCTTGAGGAGGACATAGATGCCGTCGGAGGGATTGCGTCCGTCTCCGAGGCGTCCGATATACATACCCGGACGCATCCGGATGTGCTGTACGCCTTCCAGGGTGCGTATGTTGTCGTCGCTGTAACTTATTTGTTCTGATGGCATATCCTACAAATATACTATTTTTTCTTGACAATTCCGCGCAGGTGCAGCACAACGGGCTTCATTGCCGCGGAGGTATAGACGGTCAGGCTCTTGTCGAAAGGGTAGGGCCCTTCGTCATTGGAATAGGTAGCTTCAATCGTGCCAGTCCCGCCGGGGGCTATTTCCGTCCGCGTCCATTTCACGTCCGTGCATCCGCAGGAACTCACTACCGACTGAATCAGAAGGGGAGAGTCTCCGGTGTTTGTCACGATGAAACTGCACGAAAGCGCTCCGTCGCCCACAGTGACCCGCCCGAAATCGTGGACAATCTTGTCGAATTCCACTTCAGGACCGGCGGCGAGGGCGGCGGCCAATGCCGGAATCAGCAAAAATTTCTTCATTGCTGGCAAAGTTACAAATAAAATGACTACTTTTGTGGACAACAAACCAAATTAATATTTACGTTATGGCATATGTAATCAATCCCGACGTTTGCGTCGCATGCGGTACCTGCCAGGGCGAGTGCCCTTCAGGCGCCATCAAGGAAGGTGATGTTTATTCAATTGATCCCGAAGTCTGCATCAGCTGCGGAGCCTGCGCTGACGCCTGCCCTATGGGAGCCATCGCACCGGGAGAGTAGTTAAAATATGAAGCACATATTTTCAAGCGTCTTCGTGACGCTTTTTTTGTTTACGGCCCTCAATGCAAGAGTCGTCGAGCCCGATTACACTCTGCTTCTATACCCTCAGGGGCAGAATGTCGATGCCGGGATAGTCGAAAACGGTGTCAAGGTGACGGAAGGCCCCCTCGAATCCAACGGATGGGAGGGGAGTCTCGTGAACACCAAGGGGAGGCCGGAAGTATATGACCACGTAGCCGATGGCGCCCGCATCGAGATATACATTCCCCGTAAATGCAACGGCCAGATGGTGGTGGTGTGCCCGGGAGGAGCATACTGGAACGTGTGCGCAAAGCACGAAGGCTACACCGTGGCGGAATGGTTCCTTGAGAGAGGTATCGCCACCTGCGTGCTTATCTACCGTCTTCCCAACCATCACAGCGCCGTGCCGTTGCAGGACGTGCAGAATGCCTTCCGCTACTGCCGTCACCACGCGGCGGAATGGGGCGTGAAGCAGATAGGCGTGATGGGATTCTCCGCCGGAGGTCATCTTGCCGCCAGCGCATCCACCCTCTACGCCGACGCGATTACCCGGCCCGACTTCTCCATTCTGGTGTATCCCGTCATCACTTTCGAGGAATTTGTCACACACCGCGGGACCAGAGACAACCTCCTTCCACAGAAGCAGACTGCCGAGCTCGTGGAGCACTATTCCCTGGAGAACAGGGTGAACGCAAGCACTCCCACCGCATTTCTGGTGTTGAGCGCCGACGACGCCGCAGTGTCGCCCGAGAACAGCATACGCTATTATAGGGCGATGCAGAAGTACGGCGTGCCCGGTGAACTTCACATCCTCTCCGCAGGCGGGCATGGTTGGGGTTTCCCCCGCGAGGGAGGCTCATTGTCAAAAGGAGAGCGTGAGGATTTGTACCGCACGCTCTCCAGATGGCTTGAAAACCGTCAGGCCGAAATCAGATAATTACTTTCCGGCGAGACGCTTGTAAGTCTCGAGACGTATCTTGGCGAACTCTTCAGTCTTCTGATAGAGTTCGCTTGCTGTTTCGGGGAACAGCTTCTGCAGCGATGCGAAGCGCACCTCTCCCTTCAGGAAGTCCTGGAACTTGCTCCAGTCAGGCTCCTTGCTGTCGAGGGAGAACGGGTTCTTGCCCTGCTCCTCCAGAACCGGGTTGTACCTGTAGAGATGCCAGTAACCGCACTCTACGGCAAGTTTCTCCTCCTTCTGGCTGAGTCCCATACCGACCTTGAGTCCGTGGTTGATGCAGGGAGCGTAGGCGATGATGAGTGAAGGTCCGTCATAGGCCTCGGCCTGCTTGATGGCGTTCATATACTGGACAGGGCTTGCTCCCATTGCTACCTGGGCAACATAGACGTAGCCGTAGCTGATGGCCATCATACCGAGGTCCTTCTTGCGAATCTTCTTGCCGGAAGCCGCGAATTTGGCGATTGCTCCCGCCGGTGTCGCCTTGGAGGACTGTCCTCCGGTGTTGGAGTAAACTTCGGTGTCGAGCACGAGAATGTTGACGTTCTCGCCGCTTGCGAGCACGTGGTCAAGTCCGCCGTAGCCTATGTCATAGCTTGCGCCGTCACCGCCGAAAATCCACTGGCTGCGGCTGGGGATGTAATGCTTGAGGCTGAGAAGAGACTTGCAGGTATCGCAGCCGCAATCCTCCATAAGGGGAACAAGTTTGTCCGCCACTTCACGGGTGTTCTTGTAGTCGTTCCTGTTGTCGAGCCACTGCCTGAACAGAGCCTTTATCGCGTCGGAACATTTTCCGCAGTCGAGGCCTTTGGCCATAAGGGAAGCCACAGTCTCGCGGATGCGGTCGGAACCGAGATGCATACCGAGTCCGAACTCGCAGAAGTCCTCGAAGAGGGAGTTCTGCCAGGCCGGGCCGTGACCCTGTGCGTTGGTGCAGTAGGGCGATGCGGGGAAGGACGCTCCATAGATGGATGAACATCCGGTGGCGTTGGAAATCATCATATGATCTCCGAAGAGCTGGGTGATGTTCTTGGTGTAGGGCGTTTCGCCGCAACCTGCGCAGGCTCCGCTGAACTCGAAGAGAGGCTGTGCGAACTGTGCGTTCTTCATATTGCTCTTGGGATCGACTACGGTCTTGTAGCCTATCTTGTTGTTGAGGTAGTCGTAGTTGTCCTGCTCTGCCGTGTTGTCGAGGTAGGATGCCATCTTGAGGGACTTGCCCTTGGCGGGAGTCTCGGGACAGACGTCAACACAGTTGCCGCAGCCGGTACAGTCTGCCACGGAAATGGCGAGAGCGAACTTGTATTCCTTGAGCTGGGCCTTGCCGTCAGCCGTCTTGACCGATGCGGGAGCCGCCGCCGCTTCTCCTTCCGTCAGAAGGAAGGGACGGATGGCTGCGTGAGGGCAGACGAACGCGCAGTTGTTGCACTGGATGCAGGATTCCGGATCCCAAACGGGAACGGAGACTGCCACTCCGCGCTTCTCATAGGCGGCCGTGCCCACGGGCATAGTGCCGTCCTGATAGGGGAGGAACGCGCTGACGGGGAGGGTGTCGCCGCACTGGGCGTTCACCACGTCGGCGATGTCCTTCACGAACGGAGTTGCCAGACGCTCCGCATTGGGATTGACGAATCTGGCGTTGATGCTCTCCCATTCTGCGGGCACTTCGACCTTGACGTATTCGCCGCCGCGGTCGATGGCCGCATAGTTCATATTGACGATGTTCTCACCCTTCTTGCCGTAACTCTTGAGGGCGGCATTCTTCATATACCTGATTGCATCCTCTGCGGGGATGATGCCGGTGATGCGGAAGAACGCCGACTGGAGGATGGTGTTGGTGCGTCCTCCGAGGCCGATTTCAGCCGCAATCCTGGTGGCGTTGATGATGAACAGGTTGATGTGCTTGCGCCCGATTACCGCCTTCACGTTGTCCGGGATGCGGTCGAGGGTTTCCTTCTCGTCCCAGAGGGAGTTGAGCAGGAGGCTGCCTCCCTCCTTGATGCCCTTCAATACGTCATATTTCTCAAGGTAGGAAGGGACGTGGCAGGCCACGAAATCGGGAGTGTTCACCAGATAGGGGGCGTGAATCGGCTCCTTGCCGAAGCGGAGGTGGGAACAGGTGTAGCCGCCGGATTTCTTGGAGTCATAGTCGAAGTATGCCTGGCTGTAGAGGTTCGTGTGGCTGCCGATAATCTTGATGGTGTTCTTGTTGGCGCCGACGGTGCCGTCTGAGCCGAGTCCGTAGAACTTGCACTCGGTGGTGCCGGGTTTCACGATGGAAATCTCGCTCTTGACGGGAAGGCTCTTGAACGTCACGTCGTCCACGATACCGATTGTGAAACCATTCTTGGGGCTCTTGAGTTCGAGGTTGTCGAATACGGCGATTATCTGTGCCGGTGTGGTGTCCTTGGAAGAGAGTCCGTAGCGTCCGCCCACGATGAGGGGAGCGCCTGCAACGCCCTGGAACATTGTCTTGATGTCCTGGTAGAGAGGCTCTCCGAGGGAACCGGGCTCTTTTGTGCGGTCAAGTACGGCAATTTTCCTGACCGATTTGGGAAGGGCGGTCTTGAGATACTTCTCCGAGAAGGGACGGTAGAGGTGAACTGCCACCACACCGTATTTGCGTCCGCGGGATGCGAGGTAGTCGATGGTCTCCCTAATGGTCTCGGTGACGGAACCCATCGCAATGATGACGCACTCGGCGTTCTTGTCGCCGTAATAGTCGAACGGGCGGTATTTGCGGCCTGTCAGCTCGCTGATCTCGCCCATATAGCGCGCCACGATGTCGGGAACGGCATCGTAAACCTGGTTGCGCGATTCTGTAAACTGGAAATAGACATCTCCGTTCTGGGCCGTTCCGCGGGTGACGGGAGCGTCAGGGTTGAGGGCGCGTGCACGGAAATTCTCGAGAGCCTTTTCGCTCACCATTGCCTTGAGGTCCGCTTCTTCGATGGCCTCGATTTTCTGAATCTCGTGGGAGGTGCGGAATCCGTCGAAGAAATGCAGGAAGGGGATACTGCTCTTGATAGCGCTCAGATGGGCCACTGCGGCCATATCCTGGGCCTCCTGGACCGAGCCGGATGCAAGCATCGCGAAACCGGTCTGGCGGCAGGCCATCACGTCCTGATGGTCTCCGAAGATGGAGAGGGCGTGGGAGGCAAGTGCACGTGCGGATACGTGGAATACTGCCGGAAGCATCTCGCCGGCAATCTTGTACATATTGGGAATCATCAGGAGAAGTCCCTGTGAAGCAGTGAACGTGCTGGTGAGGGCGCCGGCCTGGAGAGAACCGTGAACGGCTCCGGCGGCTCCGGCCTCGCTCTGCATCTCTGTTACCTTCACTTTCTCGCCCCAGAGGTTGAGTTTGCCGTGAGCCGCCCACTCGTCAATGTTCTCTGCCATCGTTGAGGATGGTGTGATAGGGTAAATGGCAGCGTGCTCGCTGAAAAGATATGCGATGTTGGACGCTGCCTGATTACCGTCACAGGTAATGAATTTCTTTTCTTTTGCCATAGTCTGATGTTAGTTATATTGTTTCATTGTATTCCTTCGATTGTGACTTCCGTGCCGGCGGCGATGCGCTTCACTAGCCCCTGAAGCACCTTTCCCGGCCCTATTTCCGTGAATGAGACTACGCCGTCGGAGAGCATACCCTTCACCGACTGGCTCCATCTTACCGGAGAGGTCAACTGCTTCAGGAGATTCTCCCTGATGCGGCTCGGATCCGTTTCCGGCAGGGCGCTGACATTCTGGTAAACAGGGCATTTCGGAATGCGGATCGCCGTGGCATCGATGGCTCCGGCCAGTTCCTTGCGGGCCGGTTCCATAAGGGGGGAGTGGAATGCTCCTCCCACCGGTATTGGCAGCGCGCGTTTGGCTCCGGCCTGCTTCAATGCCGCGCAGGCTGCCGCAACGGCATCTTTGCTGCCGGAAATGACTACCTGCCCGTCCGAATTGTAATTGGCGGGGATGACTATGCCGTCCACGGCGCTGCAGATGTTTTCCACCTGAGCGTCAGGAAGGGAGATTATGGCCGCCATCGCGCCGGGATGGGCATCGCAGCATTTCTGCATCGCCTTCGCCCGCAGTGCCACCAGGTTCAGACCGTCCTCGAAATCCATCGCCCCTGCCGCAACCAATGCCGAAAATTCCCCCAGGGAATGCCCGGCTACCACGTCCGGTGCGGGAAGACCTTCGCTGCAGAGTGCGAGCGTCACGGAATGCAGGAACACCGCCGGCTGCGTCACTTCCGTGGCCTTGAGTTCCTCTTCGCCGCCTTCGAACATTATGTCGGTGATGGGGAATCCGAGAACTTCACACGCTCTTTCCATCATCTTTCTTGCCTTGGGAGAGGATTCGAAAATCTCCCTTCCCATCCCCGGAAACTGGGAACCCTGTCCTGGAAAAATGTGCGCAATCTTCATAGCATACAAATATAATTTTAATTTGGAAAATCTCCAACGGGGTTGTGCTTCTTCTTGAAAAATGTTAATTTTGCAATATGAAAAAAATCAGGATTCTGCTTTTGGTGGTGGCTTTTTGCGCCTCATCATCCATTGTTTGGGGACGCAGCCCCAAATACGTCATTTATATGATAGGAGACGGGATGGGAATCAACCAGACCGCCGTTACGGAGAGCTATATGCGTGCTATGGGTATGGGGGATCTGAATTTCAGGCATTTCCCCGTAGCTACTTTCATCACCACGCATTCCGCATCCAGCCTTGTGACGGATTCGGCGGCGGCAGGGTCGGCCCTTGCCACGGGATGCAAATTCAACAATAGGGCGATTTCCGCATTGCCGGACAGTACCGTAGTTGAGACTGTCGCCGAGAAGGCGTCGAAATGCGGTTATGGCGTCGGAATCCTTACTACGGATGCCTACAATATGGCTACGCCCGCCGCTTTCAGCGCCCACAACGTTGCCAGAAACAGCTATGACGATATCATAGAGTGGCAGGTCACGAAGCCGGTGGCCGATTTCGCCGCCGGTTCCACCCTCACCTCGAAAGAGGGAAAGACGGAAGAATGGATAGCTCTCGCGAAGGTGAACGGCATCAGGGTTTTCTCCGGAGACGAAAAATACACTCCTGTGCGCGGCGGCAAGGTGATGTATCTCTCCAACAATATCAACGAATCGGATCTGGCCTACCATCTGGACAGGAAGGAAGGCGACAGGACTCTTGAAGAGTACACCGTTGCAGCTCTGGATTATCTCTATACCAATTTCCGCAAAGGTTTTTTCCTTATGGTGGAATGCGGGGCCATAGACCATTCCTGCCATTCCCGGGACGGAGCCTCGGTGGTGGGTGACATTATGGATCTGGCGACCTGTGTGGACAGGGCTCTCGAGTTCTATGCAAAGCATCCCGATGAGACCCTCATCATCGTCACCTCCGACCACGAGACCGGAGGCCTTGTGATTGCGGGAGACCATCCCGAACTGCTTGCAAACCAGAAATGCACCATCAATTCACTGACGGAAGCGCTTTCCGGACTTGCATCCGACGGCAACGAGGTGACCTGGCTTGAGGTGAAGAATCTGATTGCGGAAAAGACCGGTCTGTGGGACAGGGTGCCTGTGGACAAGAATGAGGAGCGCGTGCTTACATCTCTCTACAAGGAGACTTTTCTGGACGGCAGCAGTGAGGACGTGAAGGATCTGTATCATTCCAACAAGAAGCTTGCCGTGGAGGTCGTGAGATATCTGGACTACAAGGCCGGCGTGGTTTTTACCCAAGGCGGCCATTCGGGAGCTCCGGTAGGGCTTTATGTCAAGGGAGCCCGGGCGTCCGAATTTGCGGTTTGCCGCGACAATACGGACGTGCCCAAAGTGCTTGTGAAGGTTGCGGGATACAAATAGTCTTGTTTGTGATTCCCGGTCCGCCTTTCAAGCTTGGTTTTTGATTTTTTTATTTAAATTTGCAGTCCAGTCCGGAAGGCTGCAGGGATTTGCCCCCTTAGTTAAATGGATAGAATGAAGGATTCCGGTTCCTTTGATAGGCGTTCGATTCGCCTAGGGGGTACAAATAATGAAATCTTCTGGAATTGTCCGAAGTGCTTTGAACTCAAAATCAACGGGTTAGCATCTCGGATAATTTCGTTGAAAACCACTCGTTTTCGCTTAGGTTGACAAAAGGTTGACGAAAATCAGAAATATTTTCCTGCATTTGTACCGTATGATAAACTATGGGAAGATATGAAGATAAGTTGCAGTCTATCAAGCAAGTCCGACAAGGCCACAGGATGCAGTGAGATACTCCTCAGAATGGTCGTCGGCAAAATCAATGGCAAGTCGGTTGCCATTCGGGGTAAATCAGGCATCTGGATACCTTCTGACAGGTGGGATTCCAAAAGGGAAAAGATAAACAAGGATGTGCGCAGGCGCGAGGGCTATACAAGGAATTATCCGTTCGGAAATTTCGAGATAGAGCCTGAATTGTATGGTACACCTGTATATATTACTAAGAAGGAACGGGATGCCATCTTCAATGCCGACTTGTCTTCGGACCCGCAATTGGCCGTGCAACGGGACATCTTCATCTTCCACAGTTGTATCGGTTGCCGTGTCAGCGACCTGATGCGCATGACCAAAAGCAACATTGTGGGCAATTCCATAGAATATGTTGCGGGCAAGACAAAGGACAGTTCGCTTAAAGTGCTGCACGTCCCTTTGATGTCAATCTCCAAGGAAATTCTGGACCGTTATCCGGAAGGTCCCAAACTTCTTCCTTTCATCAGCGCACAGCGCTACAACCACGCAATCAAGAAAATCTTCAAGGCTGCCGGAGTCACAAGGATGGTCACTGTCATAGACCCCTTGACAAGGGAGGAGAAGCAGGTTCCCATCAACGAAATTGCCAGCAGCCATATGGCGCGCAAGACTTTCTGTGGCAATCTGTACCGCAGAGTCAAGGACCCGGATCCCGTAGGCTCGCTGTCCGGTCACGCCCACGGTTCCGCAGCCTTCACCCGCTACCGCGACATCGATGACGATATGAAGCAGGAACTTGTCAGAGAGTTGGAGTAAAATCATTAACTTTGAAAAAAAATAGCATTTATGGCAAAAGAATTGATACCAAGTGAAGGCAGTTTTCTTCTTTTCAGAACGGAAGATGGCAGAATAGATGTCAATGTCATTTTTGATCAAGACACCGTATGGCTTACACAGGAACAGATGGCCACGCTTTTCGGGAAATCAAAATCAACCATCAGCGAGCATATCTCTAACATCTTTCAAGAAAAAGAATTGATTCCAGAGGCCTGTACGCATAAATTCGGAAATTCCGAATTTATGCAGAAGGCACCTATATATTACAACCTAGATGTTATTATTTCTGTCGGCTACCGAGTCAAATCCATAGTCGGTACACAGTTCCGCCAATGGGCTACGAAAAGAATAAATGAGTATATAAGAAAAGGGTACACCTTGGATGATGAAAGGCTCAAAGAACTCGGCGGTGGAGGATATTGGAAGGAACTGCTAGAAAGAATCAGGGATATTCGGGCATCAGAGAAGGTGTTCTATCGCCAAGTACTTGATATTTATGCCACCAGTATAGACTATGACCCAAATGCAGACACTTCAATATTGTTCTTCAAGACAGTACAGAACAAGATTCATTATGCAATCCACGGACAGACCGCTGCAGAAGTGATATATACACGAGCGGATGCCGAAAAAGAGTTTATGGGCCTTACTTCATTCAAAGGAGACAGGCCATACTTGTCCGATGCACTTATTGCAAAGAACTATTTGAATCAGCAGGAACTGCATTCGCTCAGACAACTTGTCTCCGGATACCTGGATTTCGCAGAGCGTCAAGCAGAAAAGCACATTCAGATGACAATGGCTGACTGGGCCGGACATCTGGACAAGATTCTAACGATGAGTGGTGAGCAACTTCTTATTGGAGCCGGCAGCATTTCTCACGAGCAGGCTAATGCCAAAGCAAAAGAGGAATATAAAAAATATCAGGAGAAGACTTTAAGTAATGTTGAAAAGGCGTATCTGGAGTCTCTCAGATACCTTGAAGACAAAACAGAAAAAAGCCACTGATAACAGCGGCCATAGAAAAAGGGGCTCGAAACTGCCGAAACAGAAAGGGTTGTCATCCCTTACGCGAATTCCCCTGTGACGATGCAAAAATACTATAATAATCTGAGATATGAAAGAATACCTGAAATACATCCG
>JAZUHY010000018.1:0-2580 GCA_045641985.1 Candidatus Cryptobacteroides sp. | reverse complement strand
ACTACGACAGCGAGATCAGAATAGACGACTACGGCACCCATTACAATTGATATCCTTTTTCTTTGGTGATTTTGCAACATTTTTCTATCAGGGCTGGCCGCGAGTGATCGTCGCCAGCCTTAATCAATAATCTGAGCAGGGTTGCAAGCCACGCAGGAAGGCACTTCGCCACGGATTTTGAGGTCAATATTGTTATGCATATCAAACCTTTTGATGCTCTTCATTTGCTTAATCCACTCAGCTTCAATAATCCCCGACAAAGAATTGTCGCGAATCTCTATTGTAGCCAAGAATGGTAACGAAAACAAACTTGCAGGAACTTCTCCGGAGAGTCCACAATCTGGTATAGAAAAAAACTCAAGAGACATAAGGTTTCCAATATTGTCTGGAAGAGAATCAAATTTATTAGCATCTGTGGAATTTTTCCACGTGTTTCCAAGTTCAAGTTCTCTTAGACAAGGTAAACTACAAATTTCATTTGGTAATTTTCCTGTCAATTTATTATCATCCAATGATAAAAACTCAAGTATTATAGCCTCTTCGATGTTTGGAGAAAGTCCCCCGGTAAGGCTGCATCGGTCAAGATATATCTCCTTGATATGGTCAGACCACAGTTCGTCAGGGATGTCGCCTCCCAGAGGATTGCCTGCAAGGTATAGGGTCTCCAGGGATTCAAGCTTTGCAATGGAATGCGATATCCCGCCGGACAGCTTGTTCCAGTTATCCTTGTCGGAGTTGTCCATGGTATTAAGCGCCTTCCTGTTCTTCAGACTGAGGAACCGGAGGGACTTGAGCTCATAGAACTCCTCCGGAATTGTCCCTTCCAGATGGTTTCCGTCAAGAATCAGCCAGATGACCTTCCCTGAAGGACCGAGGGTCACGCCGAACCATTTGTCGAGCGGTCTGTCCGTACACCAGCCGTCCTTCTCCTTCCAGTTGGATCCTCCGGTGGACTCGAAGAACTTCATCAGGATCCCTCGCTGGGAGAGACTCTGCGAAAGCTCGATGCTGAGCTGTCCGGCATCCGACTTAAGGATTATCCGGGCCTCACGCCTGGATTCCACATTCTCGGAGAGGGTCAGCTCAATACCGCCGGCGGACTGTCCGGAGATATCCACCCAGGACTCACCTTCGACTATGCTGGCCTTATAATCCGAGGCGTCGTAAAGATGGAAGTAAATTTTCTGCGCCTCACCGTCCAGATTGGCCGACTGGACGGTTGACCCGTCAAGCCACAGGAAAGGTGATGATGGTATGTCCGGTTCTGTATGGCCGCATCCCGCGCAGATGAGCACGGTGATGACAAGGGACAGGAGTCCCGCGAATGATTTTCTCGTTCCCATAATTCTATAGCAATTTAGTGATTTCTGAAGGTTCATGCAAGGATTCCGTCAACTAATCGGGCGTACTTTCCAGGATAATGGACAATACCAGCAGGACCACACCGAACGTGATGCGGAAGATCGCTCTCACGACACTGAAAGTGAAATGAAAGATAGTTCTCATGATTGAAAAATATAAGATAAACTCCTTCAGGCCCGTTCCCCGGGACTGTGCAGCGGCAGAGGCTCCACAGAAAGGGACGGACAAGGGGTCAGCGGAAAAAAACGCGACTGATGGTGGCCATGAAGGGGGACGCGGTTTTGTTCACGGCGGATACATCCGCCGTTTCCTCCTTGACCAAGGGGGACATGGCGCGCCCCTTGGGAGGCCCGTCAAACGGAGCCAGCTTTGCAGAACAGGCCACGGCAACGGGCAGACTAAAGGAGTTCAAGGCCCTGCGGCACTAACCGACGACAGCATAACCCGGAAGGGTCATGCTGCCATCAATCCAACAGATTCGGATAATTGTATTTCTTGAGAATCGCACGGGAGGCGTCAAGGTCTCCGCCGCACATCACCTCCACCAGGGCGACCGCCGTATCGAGGATATAATCCAACGCCATATGGAGCGCTGCCGGATTCGTCCCGGTTTCCAGAAGAGTCAATGCCTGAAGCTGCTTCACGCAGCGGAAAATCTCTGCATTCTTGGCGATAGCCTCCTCCTGCAGGCGGGAGCGGTCCTCCGATGGTGTCGGAGTCTTGGTACTGCTCATTACTTCATTCATACACTACTATTTTTTAGGTATTACGTTTGGTTATTATCTGACAGCTTCTCCTCATATGAAACCGTCAAGTGTAGCTATGTTATCATTATCGCTTCTCCCCTGCCGTCCCGCCGGACTCATTCGGAAGGGACCCCGCGCGCTTGTAATTTTCCGCCCACCGAGCGTTCGTTGCGGTGAACCACGACCAGGTTCAACGGAACGGTGAACGCAGTGGAAGCGGATGCGGCGGAAAGCGGGTCTGCCGGGGATGACTTGGAAATGTCAGTACAGTCTCAGATTGCCGCCGTCTGTTTCTTTTACACAAAATTAATCCCGTTCAGTGACGTTATCTGTCACAAAAACGGAATATCCGCACTTTTTATGAAAATTTATTTCAAAGAAATGACTAGTAAGACAAATAATTGAAAAAGTTGCTTACATTTGCCTTGTTCAAACGAACATTTGGACAAGACATACCAAGCGAAAGCTGTTG
>JAZUHY010000017.1:0-24518 GCA_045641985.1 Candidatus Cryptobacteroides sp. | reverse complement strand
CGCCATCCTTCGTATCCTTAACGGCAATGCCCAGTGCTTTGAGACAATCCCTGATATGGTCGCTGGTTGTCCAGTCCTTGGCGGCCTTCGCGGCAGCGCGTGACTCGAGAACCATGTCCATCAGACCGGAAATCGTCCTGCCGGCCTTCCCGCTGTCGGAAGAATCGTCGGTGAGTCCGAGTACGCCGAACACGATATCATCGTACAGGTGCACCAGTGTGTCAATGTCGCCCTGTGACAGCGCGAGCTTATGATCCTTGGCAGTATTGATGATACGCACGGAATCGAATATGTGTGACAATGCCACCGGTGTGTTCATATCATCGCAGAGAGCATCATATACGCCGTTCCAGAGAGCATTCACCTCTGCCGACGCCGCCTTACAGCTGTCGGGCGCAATGCCCTCCGGCAGTTCACCGTACGGAATCTGAGGCATCTTCCTGCCTGACATCGCATACAAGTCCTTCGCCGCCTGCATCAGACGCTTCAGGCCTTTCTCGGCCGCCTGAAGGGCATCGTTGGAGAAGTCCAGAGTGCCGCGGTAGTGGGCCTGAAGAATGAAGAAACGTATGGTCATCGGACTGTAGGCCTGGCTGAGCTTGGGATGGTCCCCGGCAAACAGTTGCGGCAGGGTTATGAAGTTCCCCAGGCTCTTGCCCATCTTCTGCCCGTTGATGGTTATCATATTGTTGTGCACCCAGTAGTGCACGCCCTGAGTGCCGCGCGAGGCAACATTCTGGGCAATCTCGCATTCGTGATGGGGGAACATCAGGTCCATACCGCCACCGTGGATGTCGAATTCCCGGCCGAGGTACTTCTCTCCCATCACGGAGCACTCGAGATGCCATCCGGGGAATCCTTCGCTCCAGGGTGAGGGCCAGTGCATAATGTGCTCCGGTTCGGCCTTCTTCCACAACGCGAAGTCGAAAGGGGCCCTCTTGTCGGACTGCCCGTCAAGGCTGCGGGTCCCCTCGAGGGTATCTTCCAGATTGCGCCCCGAGAGTACTCCGTAGTGGTGCTCGTCGTTGTATTTGCGCACGTCGAAATAGATGCTGCCGTTGCTCTCGTAGGCATATCCTGCATCCATAATCTTCTTCACGGCCTCAATCTGCTCCACTATGTGGCCGCTTGCGCGGGGCTCTATGGAAGGAGGCGCCACATTGAGCAGCCTCATCGCCTCGTGATAACGGAAAGTGTACTGCTGCACCACTTCCATCGGCTCAAGCTGCTCCAGCTTGGCCTTCCTGGCTATCTTGTCTTCCCCTTCGTCGGCATCGTGCTCCAGATGGCCCACATCCGTAATGTTGCGGACATAACGGACCTTGTAGCCCAGGTGGCGCAGAAGTTTGCTGAGCACGTCGTAGGTCACCCCCGGCCGGGCGTGCCCCAGATGCGCATCTCCATAGACGGTAGGTCCGCAGACATACATACCCACGCGCCCCTTGTTGACTGGGACGAACAATTCTTTCTTCTTGGTCAGTGTGTTTGTAAGGAAGAGGTCTCTCATATTCTTTCACTCATTTGACATCCCGGCAAAGTTATCAAATAATGGACTAATTTCAAACAAAGAACTCCAGCAGGCCGTCCACAAAATGCGGGTCTTCATCATATACGGCGTGACCCTTTCCAGGGTACATCCTGAACGGGCAATGAAGGACTTCCGCTATTTCCCGTACGCCCCGGCCGGAGAGAACGGTATCGTCCTCAACCCCGTACAGACAGACGGGACAGGAAATGGAGCCGAGTTCATCGTAGATATCGAACTCCATCGAAGCCGCCGCCATCACTGCAAAGCGACGCATCTCCTCTGGCGAACCTTCGATCTCAAGACGGGCAAAAGCCTTTTCGTATCGGGCGTGGAACTCCGGAGAATACACCCTGCGGAAAACGTCTCTGTTGAGTTCCACGGGACTGTCCTTGGCGGAAAGGGCCAGCCAGGTTCTCATTGTGTCGAGACTGGTCGGATTCTGGCGGGAAAGGGTGGACGAGGCGGCGAGTCTTCGCACTGCCTCGGGATGATTCACGGCGAGCGACAATGCCATCATTCCTCCCTGGGATGTGCCGAACACGTCCGCCCGGCTGATACCCAGAGAATGCATAACCTTATATGTATCCTCCGCCATCTCATTTACGGGATATCTGCCGCCGAAATCCTTCTTGCGGTCGAAGAGATACACGGTGTATCCGGCCCTTACGAAGGGCGCGAAGGTATGGGCCACAATCTGCGCCGACTGCATCACGGAATGCAGGCTCATCCCGGGTATGATCACAAGGGTACGGCGGGCAAAGTCGGCGCCGAACACCGCATAATCCATTTCGATGCCGTCACAGACGGCTGTCTTCACCGGAACTGTCATAAGTCAACGCAATTCCCGTCCACAAAAAGCTTGGATTTCATGGACGGGATAGAATTTTCGGGGCAAGAAATTAAAATCTGTATCGGAAAGACAGAGCCACGCTCGACCAGGCGCCGTAACGCCCTATGAAATTCCACATAGGCCTCCAGTCCAATGCAATATTGAAGGGAATTGCACCGAAAGCATACTCGAAACCGAGTTGTCCGCCGAGGCCGACACCTATATTCGAATTCCTATTCCCGTTTGTCCAGTTATTCCAGATATTGACCTGGGCGCCGGGACCGGCATAGAAACTGAAATTGTTGGTGTGGGCGATAACGATATCGTAAATGCCTGAAATCTGCAGTGAAGAACGATAAAACCCGAGACCGAGATCGGCTTCAAGAAAATTCCTACCGAGCTTATGCTGGTACGATGCTTCAGCGTCTCCGCCAAGGCGGATACCGAATGCCCGGGGTTGGGCAGATGCCAGCAATACCGTGGCAAGAATGGTTACAACTGTTACAATAATCTTTTTCATATACAAAAAATTTATACTATTCCTGAAAAACCGAGGAACGCCATTGCCATAATACTTACGGTAATCAGGGCGATAGGCAGGCCTCTGAACGACTTGGGCACGTTGTTGAGTGCCAGATGCTCGCGGATACCCGCAAACAGAATCATTGCAAGCCCGTATCCGAGAGACGTCGCGAATGCATAAACCACAGCCTCTCCAAGTCCGAGCATATGGGCAGTCCCGCCAAAAGTGAATTCTTTGCTCACCACGGTGATTGCCACACCGAGAACGGCACAGTTGGTGGTGATAAGGGGAAGGAAAATGCCAAGGGCCTGATAGAGAGAAGGGCTTATCTTCTTCAGCACAATCTCCACGAGCTGGACGAGAGCCGCAATCACGAGGATGAAGGCTATGGTCTGCAGGAATTCCAGTTTGAAAGGGACAAGCAGGTACTGATTGACAAGATATGTCACAACCGTGGCCAGAGTTATCACGAAGCATACGGCTCCGGACATTCCTGTAGCGGTACTGAGTTTGTTGGACACACCGAGAAAGGGGCAGATTCCGAGGAACTGCGCCAGCACGATATTGTTGACGAATATCGCGGATATGATTAAAAGAAAGAACTCAGCCATATTCTACTTCTTTGCAAGTTTGTTGAACAGAACCATAAGGAAACCGAGCACAAGGAATGCGCCGGGCGCCATCACGAAAGCTAGGATACCGTCTCCGGGGATAAACTTACAGCCGAAAGCGCTGCCGCTTCCGAGTATCTCACGGATGAGGCCTATCACGGTGAGAGACAGAGTGAAACCTATTCCTATTCCGATTCCGTCCAGAGCGGAGTCGAGGGCGGAATTCCTGTTGGCGAAGGCTTCGGCCCTCCCCAGGACTATACAGTTGACCACGATAAGCGGAATGAACAGACCGAGGGTCTTGTAAACATCCGGCACATAGGCCTGCATCAGAAGCTGGAGCACTGTCACAAAGGTCGCAATGACGACGATATACACCGGAATATGGACCTTGTCCGGCACTACGGGAGCAATGAGGGAAATCACTATGTTGCTCAGAATCAGCACGAACATTGTGGCGAGACCCATCTCAAGACCGTTCATTGCCGAGGTGGTGGTGGCAAGTGTGGGACACATTCCCAGCACCAGCACAAAGGTCGGGTTCTCTTTGATGAAACCCTTTGTTATCAATCCTAACTTACTCATTTCCCTGTCCTCCGTTATTTTCGGTTTTGCCGTCTGCCTGAGAGGTCTGAGAGGCAGTTACCCCTGATTTTTCTGCCTTGAAGGCCGAAGTCCTCCCGGCAGCAACACAAACCTCTACTGCATTTGCCACAGCCTGAGTATAAGCGCGCGAAGTGATGGTGGAAGCGGTGATTGCATCCACGTCGCCTCCGTCCTTGCTGACCTTCAACTGCTTCGCCTTAGGGTCGAAGCCCTGAAACTGAAGCACAAAATCAGACATTGCATCGGAACACTTGGCACCGAGTCCGGGAGTCTCACTGTGCGACAGCACCTTTGTGGCAAACACCGTCCCGTCATAGAACACACCCACGAGCACCGTGAGGGGTCCGCCGAAACCGTTCACCGTAGATTTAACTGCCGTCGCGAACTCCGTCTCTGTAGGCCCCTGAGCGTGATAGCACTCATATTTGATGCCGTTCCACTCCTGATAGAAAGGCTCGGTGGAAATCACGCTGTCGTCGGGGACGACGGCACTCAACGCTTCCTGCAGATTGGCTTTCTCCGCATCCGCAATGGGTTTCTCCGTCACCACATACACCACTCCCAGAATCGCCGAGCATAGCAGACATACTCCGGTGAGACAGAGCACCATATTCCTTAAAGTTGAACTTGCCGCCATATATCAAGCCCTCCCGAACTTTTTCCGGTGGAATCCCCTGTTGATGAGAGGAGTCACCATATTCATAATAAGAATAGCGAACGAAACGCCCTCGGGATAAGCGCCGAAGTAACGTATCATCATCACTATGAAACCTATACCTATACCGTAGATGACCCCGCCCCAGTTGCTCATCGGAGAGGTCACATAATCCGTGGCCATAAAGCAGGCACCCAGGATAAGGCCTCCCGTCAGCAGGTTGAAGCCGGGTCCGGTGTAAACCGAAGAATCGGAAAGCCAGAAGATGCCGGAAACAATGGCGACCGTCGCAAAGATGGAAAGCGTAATCCAGGGTTTCACGACCTTGCGGCAAAGCAGGTACACGAACCCTATCAGAAGAGCGACGGCAGAAATTTCGCCCGCAGAACCTCCGATGTTGTAGAACAGCGTGGAAATGCCTTCCGCCTGAATGCCGGTTGCCTGAAGAGCCGCCATACCGCCTTCCTTGTAGATGCCCAGCAATGTGGCTCCCGAAACCGCATCCGTAGCGTGGATGAAACCGGGAGTGACACTCCAGTCCGTCATCTGTCGGGGAAAGGAGATTAGCAGGAACACACGGGCGGCGATGGCCGGATTGAAGATGTTCTGTCCGAGTCCGCCGAAAGGCATCTTGGCGACTCCGATTGCAAAAAGGGCTCCGACGACAACTATCCACCAGGGAGTCGTGACGGGGAGATTCATCGCAAGGAGAAGCCCGGTAACAAGCGCGGCCGAGCCGCAGAAGTATCCTTCTTTCCTGAAAAGGAACTTGGTGATTGCCCATTCTATTGCAACGCAGGAAACGGCGCTCACTGCAAGCACGAGCAGTTCAGCCCATCCGTAAAAAAGGACGGACACCACTATTGCGGGCAGCAGCGCGATGCAGACATCGCCCATCAGTCTGGACGTCGTCGTGGAGAAATGCACGTGCGGGCTGGGTGAAACCAACAGTTTTTCCATATCTATTACTTTTTGTTATCGTTCTTTGGAGCCTCGGCGGCAGCTTTTGCGGCGGCGCGGGCACGTATGACAGCCATAACCTGCCCCTTGGCCATACGGATGTTGTCAAGCAGGGGAATGTATGAAGGACAGCTGTAGAGGCAACATCCGCACTCGATGCAATCCTGTGCGGCATTGGCTTCAAGCCCTTCGACGTCAGAGGCCTTGTAGAGCCTGTTCAGAAGGAACGGTTCCAGTCCCATAGGGCAGGCATCGGAGCATCTGCCGCAGCGGATGCAGGCAGTCTCCACACCTCGTCTTGTAAACTTTTCGCTCAAGAAGAGGATAGACGAAGAACCCTTGACGGCAGCGGCATCGAGATTGGCGATGGCTTTACCCATCATCGGGCCGCCGCTCACTATCTTCGCAGCCTCGGCGGGTACTCCCCCGGCATACTCGGCGATAAAGCTCAGAGGCATACCTATACGGAAAAGGTAGTTGTGCTGCCTTTCCACCGGCAGACAGTCTCCAGTGACAGTCAGTGTATTTGTAATGAGAGGCTTGTTCTTCTGCACCGCCTCATATACGGCAAGGGAGGTGGCCACGTTCTGCACAACGGCCCCCACGCTGACAGGCAGGGCTCCCGATTTCACCTGACGCCTCATCACGGCGTCTATGAGCTGCTTCTCACCGCCCTGCGGATAGCGTTTCTTCATCACGAGCACGCTTATGTTGCCGTAGGGAAGCTCTGAAAGAGCCTTGCGCATGGCTTCGATGGCCTCGGGCTTGTTCTCCTCGATGGCAATCACGGTCTTCACGCCTCCCAGAACCTTCTGCATTATGGCGACACCGACGATTATCTCCTTTGTCTTCTCCAGCATAATGCGATAGTCGCTGGTGAGGAAGGGCTCGCACTCGGCACCGTTGAGAATCAGGCATTCGGGATGCGCCTGAGGACCCGGATTGAGTTTGACGTGTGCCGGGAAAGTGGCTCCGCCAAGACCGACGACGCCGCAAGCCTTGATTTTTTCAAGCGTTGCGGGAATGTCTTCAGGAAGGTCGGTCACAAGCGTATCGCTGAGGTCAACGCCTTCGGCCCACTCGTCACCTTCGACTTCTATTTCTATATGCGTCATCCAATTGCCGGCAAGATCCCTGCGGGGAGCAATGCTCTTGACGGTACCGCTGGCGGGTGAATGGACAAAAGCGGATATGAATCCGCCCGGTTCGGCTATCACCTGCCCCGTCTTCACCTTGTCGCCGACTGCCACAACGGGCTTGGCGGGGGCTCCGAGATGCTGCGCCACCGACACATACAAGGTCTGAGGCAGGGGCAGAGCCTCGATGGCGCACCCGCGCGCAATCTTATTGTCGTTCGGATGGATACCTCCGATTGAAAAAGTAACATTTTTATTCATCGCAAGTCCTCCCAATCTGTTATTTTGAAACAACTTTGTTAATCGGCGCATCCGAAGGAACTGCCTGCGCCGCCAAGGGGCCATTAACCATGCTGCCCGGTCCCTTGGTGGCGACAGGCTGTCCTGAGGCAGCCTCCGCTTTACGTTTGGCAATACGGGCCTTTGTCGCCTCAACATCCAGGGGTTTCGGGAAATTCACCCCGTGAATCGCTCCGGTGGGGCAGACAGCCTCGCACTCACGGCAAAGCTTGCACTTGCCACTGTCGATGTATGCAACATTGTTCTCCACGGTGATGGCATCGTGGGTGCAGGTCTTGGCGCAGATACCGCAGCCGATGCAGGCGGCGGCGCAGGCCTTCTTCGCAACGGGGCCCTTGTCCCTGTTGATACAACTCACGAATTCCCTCATACCGCGGGGGCCCTTGGCGCGGAGCTCGATGACGGCCTTGGGGCAGGCCTTGACGCAGGCACCGCAAGCCGTGCACTTGCTCTCGTCAACCTGAGGCAGGCCGGTTTCGGGATTCATAGACAACGCCCCGAACTGACAGGCTTCCACGCAGTCCCCGCAACCGAGGCATCCGTAAGAACATCCGGTGTCGCCGCTGTAAAGCGCGGCCTTCACCCTGCAGGACTTCACGCCGTCATATATATTTACGGTGGGGCGGTTGGCACAACTTCCGTTGCAACGCACGACAGCAACCTGAGGAGCCTTCTCCTTGATTTCGTAACCGAGAATGGCAGCCACCTGCTTCATAACCTCATTACCTCCGACAGGGCAGTAGTTATTGTCCAGATTGGGGGCCTTGACGGCAGCCTCGGCAAACGCGCGGCAGCCGGCGAAACCGCATCCGCCGCAATTGGCACCGGGCATCACCTTCTCCACCTCATCGATGCGGGGGTCTTCCTCGACCCTGAATTTCTTGGCCACGAGATAGAGGACAAGCGAAAGAACAAGTCCAAGGCCCGCCAGAATCACAATGGTCCAGATAATCGTAGAATTCATTATTTTTTGATATTAAATATATATTCCGTTTTCAATTTGCCGCGGAGAAGCCATAGGACGAAATACCAGACGGCTATGAGCGCGAAGGCGATACCGGCCGATGCGGGTTCGCCGACTCCGAGAGACAGCAGGCCGAGAAGCGCAGTCAGAAGAATGGCCAGAGGTATCACATAGGCCATCCACACGGCCTTATGACCCATTGAAGACTTCAGGACCAACTCCACCTCGTCTCCCACACGGAAATCGTCCCATCCCCTGGTAGGCAACTGCACCGCCTTCCTGCGTGACTCGGACACACCGCAGAGTCCTTTTGCGTGGCAGGAAGAGCAGGCCGATTCGGAAACAATCTCGACGGTGGTGAACTCCGGAGAGATTTCCACAATTTTCCCCTTATGGCTTATATCGGACATCTTTATTCAAATTCTGAAACACCACCGGCGAACGGATCGTAGTTCATCCTTGATTCCACCGTCTGGGAAGCCTGAATATCCAGAGCCTCATCCAACTCCATAAATCTGACCTGATCACTCTTGAACGTCATATCTATGTCGAGGGTTTCGCCGTTACGGTGCTTGGCAATGATTATCTGGGTCTTCTCCCTGTCCTCGGGATTCTCTGACATTCCGATGTAATCGGGACGATGGATGAAGATTACCATATCGGCGTCCTGCTCGATGGACCCGGACTCGCGAAGGTCGGAAAGTTGCGGCTTCCCGATACCTCCTGAACGCTGCACCGACGCCCTGGACAACTGCGAAAGGGCAATGATGGGAATCTCCAGTTCCTTGGCGGTGGCCTTGAGCGTTCTGGAAATGGCCGCAACCTCCTGCTCGCGCATACCGCCCCTCATCTCCGCAGGTCCCTGCATAAGCTGGAGGTAGTCCACCACAATCAGCCTTACACCCTTGTTCTTCACCAGATTCTTGGCCTTCGTGCGGAATTCCATCAACTGGATACCCGGAGTGTCATCTATGTAGAGAGGTGCTTTCGAGAGACCTTTCAACTTGTACTCGAGTTGCTGCCATTCAAAATCCTCCAATCTGACGCCGCCCTTTATCTTTTCGGCGGTCAGGCCCGATTCCGTCGTCATCAGTCGCTTTGCCAACTGGATATTGGACATTTCCAAAGAGAAAACCGCTACCGGCATATGATGGTCCACGGCGGCGTTGCGGGCAATATTGAGAGCAAATGCCGTCTTTCCCACGGAGGGACGGGCCGCCAGGATGATGAGGTCGGATTTCTGCCACCCCATTGTCACACGGTCGATGCTCGGGAAGCCCGAAGGCACACCGGTGACTCCGGTATTGCCCTGCTGCTCCTGAATGTCGGACATCGCCTCGTTGATGATGGACCCGATGTCCTGGATTTCCCTCTTTACATTGCTCTGGATAGCGTCATAAACCTTGGTCTGGGCCTTGTCTATGAGCTCGTCCACCTTGATGGAGTCATCGAAAGCATCCTTGAGAATCTCGTGGGATGCGGAGATGAGGTCGCGCTGAATGGTCTTCTGCTTGAGAATCTTCACATAGTATTCCATATGCGCGGCGGAGCCGACTATCTCTGACAGATTGGCAAGCGCAACAGGGCCTCCGACAGACTCGAGGTTGCCCTGCTCCTTGAGTTTGGCGGTGCAGGTGATGATATCGACGGCCGTATGCTCCGCCACAAGCGAGGACATAGCCTCGAATATCATCTTGTGTTTCGGATCATAGAAACAGGCAGGAGAGAGCTCTTCCATAGCCTGATCCACGCAACACTGCTCTATCAGCATCGCGCCCAGGACGGATTCCTCAACATCCAGAGCCTGAGGTGGCTTGTTGCCCATCTCAAGCCCGATGTTGTCCAGGCTCTCCTTCTTTCTGGAAGTTTTTTTCTGATCCGCCATAGGAATTACTTCAGCTCGTCGTTGACGATGATACGTCCGCAGTGCTCACAGATAATCAGTTTCTTGCCGGAAGCAATGTCCACAAGACGCTGAGGGGTAATGGTATTGAAACAACCTCCGCAAGAATCACCGTTATACACGGGAACAACTGCAAGATGATTGCGCACGCTTGCGCGGATACGCTCATAGGCGCTCATCGTACGGCTGTCGATTCTAGCGGCGCAGGCGTCACGCTTCTCCTGAAGCACAGCTTCCTCCTTGGAGGTTGAATCCACGATTGTCGAAAGTTCCTCCTTCTTCGCCTTGAGATCTTCCTCACGGATGCCTATGCGCTCCCTGATGTTCTCGATATCCGCCTGACGGGCCTGGATGGCCTCCTTTGCCTCAGCCATATGCTTCTCGGCAATCTGTCTGAGCAGATTGAGGTTCTCAAGCTCCTTGTTGATGGAATCGAACTCACGGCTGTTGGCGATGTTCTCGAGCTGCTTCTGATATCTCTCTATCTCGGCATCGAACTCCACGATTTCCTTCTTGTTGGCTTCGATGGAATTGCCGTACTCTGCGATGAGGGCTTCGATTCCGCTTATCCTGTCCTCGAATTTCGATATTTCCTCCTCGAGCCCCGCAACCTCCACGGGGAGTTCTCCGCGGAGCTGGAATATCTTCTCCAACTCGTTGTCGGCCGCCTGAAGTTCGAAAAGGGTCTTCAGTTTTTCCTCGACGCTGAGTTCGGAATCGGCAAAAGACTTCTGAAGAGAGACAAATGTTTCGCGCTCATCTATCGGAGTCTCGATTTTCTTGATTTTTTTTGCTGTAGTAGCCATTGTATCGTATGATTTTGTTAGTTCAACTGAAAGGGGCACAAATTTATATATTTTCTTTTATTTCCACAAGTTGGGCACGGATGGTCTTCAGGCTCTCCAGAGCCTTGACGGAATTGTCAACGGTATTCCTCGATGCGACAATCTGCTTTTCCGCTCCGTCAAGAGTCATTCCCTTGTCCTTCACCAGATAATGAATCTGCTTGAGGACCTCCACATCCTCCGCCTTGAACTGCCTGTTGCCCTTGGCATTCCTGACGGGCTTGATGAAACGGGAGAAGGTATTCGACCAGAAACGCACGAGAGACGGAGCCTCTCCCAGAATCTGCGACACTTCACTGATTGAATAATAAAGTTTTTCCATATCGTTAATCCATTGATTGCAAAGTATTGGCCGCCATAAAGAGCATATTGGAATATTCTTCGGGACTTACCGAAGCGAAGATATAATTGATGGGGTTCAGATAAAGGGTGTCGGCGATGACCTCATAGTGCAGATGGGGGACAAACGCCTGCCCGGACATTCCGGCGGCGGCTATTTTCTGCCCCCTGCGGACCGGCTGGCCCCTGTGAACAAAAATTTGCGAAAGATGCTCATAACGGGTACGGTACCCTCCGGCGTGGCTTATCTCGACAATGCTTCCCTGTCCGCGGAAAGAGCGTGATGCCGCCGTCACCACACCGTCCGCAGACGCCAGGACGGATTCGCCCTGCTGCACGATGAAATCCAGGCCGCTGTGAAAGGATTTGGTCTTGTAGAACGGGTGTATCTTCTCCCCCATTCCGGCGCCGGTCTGGGAATAGGTTATGTCCGCGAGCGGGCTCGACATAGGAGGAATGACGAATCCGTCACCGGAAAGGATATTGAAAATTTCCGCGAAAGACGCCTCAACCTTCTCCACGCGGGATTCCAGTTCCAATGCCTTTCCCGCCGTGTAAGACACCAGATCCCTGTCAGGAATTGTGTCCGAGCCGAACAGGAAACCCAGATTTCCCACAGGATCGACGTTGGGGGCCTCGGATTCGAAAATCCGCTCATAGATGTCCTTGTCCTTGAACTGGAGTCCGGTGGTGACGTCCCCTATCATCTGCTCCTCCACGGAAAGCCTCCCGTACAGATCCGAAAGGCGGGCTTCCTCGGCTTCCAGTTTCTTCTCCGTATCCGTGCTGAACACCAGAGCCACGAGTCCGTAGCCTATGATGGTGAATGCAATGCTTACGAGAAGGACCCGCAACGTTACGCCGAGCAGACGCCAGGCGGATACTGTCGCATTCCTGAAACTGTAGTTCAATTTGTCGAATTCCAGATACCTCCTTCCCATTGCGTCACCTCCTTCTTCTCAGCAGTTCCATAGTGCCGGGCATACGCTCGTCCCCGTATCCTGAATACTCTTGTCTTCTCCCGATTATCTCATCGAATTCCTCCAGCGACATTTCCATATCCATAAAGCCAATCGGATTGACCCTGCGGCCCTTGTATATCACCTCATAATGGAGATGTGAGCCTGTGGACTTGCCGGACCTGCCAACCTTTCCTATCAGTTCGCCCCTCTTCACCTCCATACCCTCGGCAACACTGATTACGCTGAGGTGGGCATACCTCGTCTTGTACCCGAATCCGTGGTCAATCACCACCTCATTGCCATAACCGTAGAACTTGATATCGGCGGTCTCGACAACCCCGTCGGCAGTCGCATAAACCGGATTGCCTGTACCCATGGCAAAATCCTGTCCCTGGTGGAATTCCCCTCCGCCATATACAGGGTCTGTCCTGGACCCGAACGAACTGGAGATGCGATAAGATCCGGGCTTGGGATAAATGGGAGGCACGGCCGGCACGTGCGATGCCATATCTCCGGCCGAACGTGCCAGGGATTTCACCTCTTCAAGGGAATTCAGGCGCAAAACGATGCGTTTTGACAAGGAGTCCACACGGGCAGTTAACTCACGGTTCTCCGGCATACTTACCACAGCCACACTGTCGAGTCCGAAGATGGAACGGTACACACGGTCATCCCTGTCCTCGATGCCGCTGAGTGCAACGTCATAAAAATCCATCTGCCTGTTGATTACATCCAGCCTTGACTCGTAGCGCGCAATCGATTTGCGCAGAAAGACCGTCTTGGGCAGTTCCCATCCCAGAACCCGCGTATAGAACATATAATAGCCCCATACCAAAGCAACGGCTACGACCGCGGCCAGAAAAATACGGAGCAGCCGGAGAGCCTTGGGCTCCTCGGTCGCCTCATACATCAGAGTCTCGGGGTTATATTTATAGTATCTGCGCATCCGTTTTTCTGCACCTGTATTGTTCCGGCGAACGGAAACCCGCAAGGAACGCCTTGACTTCCATCCGCTTCTTTCCGGCTATCTGTACCTCTTTCAGCCCTATCGCACCGTCTGCGGCGGCTATTGCCATATAAGTCCTGCCGTCCGAAAGCACCTGTCCGGGTTCACCGCGGAGATCAACCGCCTCGGCTTTGAAAATCTTCATCTGCTGCCCCTTGCCGTCACTGTCGAAAAGTGTCGTGAAAGCGGCAGGGTAGGGACTCAGACCGCGTATGAGGTTATAAATGTGGTTTGTGTCGGCATTCCAGTCGATGTCACACAGTTCTCTGGTGAGTTTCGGAGCAGGTTTGAGCACCTCGTTGCCCTGGACGAACGAGCGCTGCACCCTGGTCTCGACGTTGTGCTGCACAAGAGCCTCCACGGTCTGGGGTACAAGTTCCGCTCCTATAGCCATAAGCTTGTCGTGCACGTCACCCGCAGTATCTTCCGGTCCTATCCTGCATTCCTGACGGAAAATGATGCCGCCGGTGTCGATGTCCCTGTCTATCATAAAGGTGGTGACTCCCGTCATCTTCTCTCCGTTGATGACGGCCCAGTTGATGGGAGCCGCACCGCGATACTGGGGCAGAAGGGCCGCGTGCAGGTTGAACGTGCCGAGGCGGGGCATTTTCCACACCTCTTCCGGCAACAGCCTGAACGCCACCACGACAAACAGGTCCGCCTTCCAAGCGCGGAGTGCGGAAAGGAATTCGGGGTCCTTGAGTTTGAGGGGCTGAAGAACGGGAATATTGCGGGCCGCGGCGTATTTCTTGACGGCACTCTCATTCAACTGAAGGCCGCGACCGCTTGGCTTGTCAGCCACGGTGACGACGCCTACCACATTATATCTTGCGGCCAGGAGAGCATCCAGAGACGCGACGGCAAACTCGGGCGTACCCATAAACACGATGCGCACCGGGCGGAAAAATCTGTATATCCTGCTCCAAATCATTCTCGCACGGTTTTTCAGGTTGTCCGCGCTGAAAAGGGAGGCATCGTTGATTGCCTTCCAGGTAAGGAACGCACCGATGGGACCCAGGACGTACGCCGACATAAACGCACCGTTGAATGCGTCCATCTGACCGTCACGCGCCAGTTTGGTGCCGGAAATGTCAATCACCCAATACAGCAGGAAGAACATCACGGACACTATCGCGCTGGAGCCCAGACCTCCCTTCCTGATCATCGCTCCCAGAGGCGCTCCTATGAAGAAGAACAGCAGGCAGGCAAGCGCCTGTGCGAATTTCTTCATAAACTCGATATTGGTATGGTTCAGATAAAAATTGTAGGCATAAACGTCACTGTTCATCGAGTAAATCTCGCCCGAAAGCCGGTTGGCGGTGTTACGGGCCTTCTCATACGCACTTATCTTGTCCTCTATGGATGACCAGCGGAGAAAATCGGGGTCGGAGAAATCGGCTGCCAGGCTCTTCGCACCGGCAGTATCCAACTGGGAACGCTCCAGGAAGAAAGAAGACTGGGCCATACGGTTGTAATGCCTGTCAAACATAGCTCCCGTCTCCCTGTTGAGCGAATCCCTCTGATAAGCCAGCTGCGCCACCGTCATCGATTTCACCTGATCGCCGAAACGGCTTGAATCCGATTTGGCGAAAGAATAATTCTTGAGGGGGATGATGAGTTCCTGCCTCGTGAAATCTATCCTCTGAAAATCCAGAGTCGTATCGCGGTAATTCTTTACGTTGGTTTCCTTATAGTTGGAGCCGTTGTAGAGAGTGAACGCGAGATAGTCCTTGTGCTTGGATACCCTGATGGTGGAAGAGTCCGCCAGCGTGACGGTAGTGTTGCCGTCCCTGCCGGTATGGTCATACACCATCACGTCATACATCATCCCGTTGTCCCCCTGATCGTTGACACGCATAATATAGCCCTCGATGCCGTCGTAGAACGTGCCGGAAGGTATTTTTATCTCCTCTTTGGTGTGGATTATGTCGTCACGCAGCGTGTATATCTCGTTGTAGGCCTTGGGCACCAGATTGTTCCCGGAGAAGAAGGCGCCCACAGTGATTACGGCGGCGGTGATGCCCAGAGGGACGAACACCCTTGCCAGGGAAATGCCGGCCGCCTTGATTGCCATAAGTTCATTGTTCTCTCCCAACTGTCCCACAAGCATCATCGAAGCCAGAAGGGTAGAGAGAGGAAGAGCCAGAGGGAGAATTGTGCAAGCTCCCCAGAAAAGAAATTCCGCAATCACCGTAAGGTCCAGACCCTTTCCGACCAGTTCGTCGATGTACAGCCACAGGAACTGCATCATCAGAATGAACACAACTATCAGGAGGATCGCGACGAACGGTCCCAGAAAAGCCTTGAGTATGAACCTGTCGAGCTTCTTCACTTACTTTTTCATTATCTCCAGCGCGGCTGCCAGTCCGTTGACGTCACGACCGCCTGCGGTAGCCATCGAGGGTTGTCCGCCGCCACCGCCATGAATGCATTTCGCCGCCTCGCGGATGGTCTGTCCGGCATTGCGTCCCGCCTTCACGAGGTCGTTGGAGTATGCCAGAATGAGGTTGGGCTTATTCTCATAGGCGAATGCGGCCGCAAATATTGTATTCTCCGCCTGTTTCTGCACGAGTGCGGCGATGGTGCGCACAAGCGCGGGGTCACGCCTGGTGTCCGTATATTCCACAACTTTGGTGCCGTTGATTTCCTTTGCTTCGGAGATGAGTTTCTCTGAGAGGAGTAAAGCGCGCTTCTTCTCATCCTCTTCGGCAGTCTTGCGGTAACGGGCATTGTCTTCCAGCAGTCTGGCAAGCGCGGACACCACGTTCACGGGATTGCCGAGCATTGTCTTCATCTGCTTGATGGTGCTCTCCATCCCGAGGAACCTGAGGTCGGCGGAGCTTGCGGTCACGGCCTCGATGCGGCGCACTCCCGCAGCAATGGCGGATTCGCTCACAATCTTGAACTGACCTATCGTGCCTGTAGCGTTTGTATGGCATCCGCCGCAGAGTTCCACGCTGGGACCGAACTTCACCACGCGCACCCTGTCGCCGTACTTCTCGCCGAAGAGGGCGATGGCGCCCATTTCCATCGCCTGCTCCATAGTGGCTTTCCTGACCTCCTCCAGAGGATAGTTCCGGCGAATCATCTGATTTACGCGCGTTTCCACCATCAGTATCTGCTCGTCGGAGAGCTTCTCGAAATGAGAGAAGTCGAAGCGGAAACTTCTGTCGCTCACGAACGAACCCTTCTGCTCCACGTGAGGTCCGAGAATCTCGCGGAGGGCCTGGTCCAGAAGATGGGTGCAGGAGTGGTTGTTGGCTATCTTCTGCCTGCGTTCCGCATCCACCTCAAGAGTGAAGCAGCCCCGGCAGTTTTGAGGCAGTTTTTCCGCAATATGCACCGTGAGGTTGTTCTCCTTGACCGTATTGAGTATGTTTATCACCTCACCGTCCTCGCTTATGATGCGGCCGGTGTCGCCTACCTCTCCGCCCATCTCGCCGTAGAACGGAGTGTGGTCGAACACCAACTGCAGCATCTCCCTGTTCTTCTGGACTACGGTACGCTGCTTGAGCAGACGTACTTCCGTGCAGGTCGTCTTGTCGTAGCCGAGGAAGCTGCTCTCGCCGGGCCAGTACTCCACCCAGTCACCGAACTCATTCGCGGTGGCGTTGCGGGCACGCTCCTTCTGTTTCTGCAGTTCAACGTTGAAGCCGTCCATATCGACCGTGAATCCGTTCTCGGAAGCAATCAGCTGCGTGAGGTCGATGGGGAAGCCGTAGGTGTCGTAAAGGAGGAAGGCGTCTTCGCCCCGAACCGTCTTGTCCGTGCTGTCCCTGAGGATCTCCATATGCTCCGAAAGATACTTGATACCCCTGTCCAGAGTGCGGAGGAAGGCCATTTCCTCCTCGCGGATGACGGATTCTATGAGGTTCTGCTGCCTCGTCAGTTCGGGATAGGCCTCGCCCATATCGTCCACCAGCTGCTGTACGAGACGGCAGAGGAAGGGTTCGTTGAATCCGAGGAAGGTGTATCCGTAACGCACGGCACGACGCAGGATTCTCCTGATTACGTAACCGGCCTTGACGTTGCTGGGAAGCTGGCCGTCGGCGATGGAGAAACTGATGGCCCTGATGTGGTCGGCGATGACGCGCATGGCCACGTCCGCTTCCTTGTTCTCACCATATTTGTGGCCGGAGAGCTCCCCTATCTTCGCCAGCATTCCGGAGAACACGTCGGAGTCGTAGTTGCTGTTCTTGCCCTGAAGCACGGCGCACAGACGCTCGAACCCCATTCCGGTATCGATGTTCTTGGCGGGAAGGTTCTCCAGATGTCCGTCGGCCTTCCGCTCGAACTGCATGAACACCAGGTTCCAGATTTCTATCACGTGGGGATTGTCCTTGTTGACGTGGTCTCGGCCGGGGGTGCCGTCGGCCTTCTCTTCGGGAGTACGGATATCTATATGTATCTCCGAGCAGGGGCCGCAGGGCCCCGTGTCACCCATTTCCCAGAAATTGTCGTGCTTGTTGCCGAGAACTATATGGTCCTCCGGAAGATGCTTGAGCCAGGCGGCCTTCGCCTCCTCGTCAAGCGGGCACTCGTCGGAGCCTTCGAAAACTGTCGCATAGAGAAGGTTCCCGTCTATTTTGTAAACCTCCGTCAGGAGTTCCCACGCCCAGTCGATGGCTTCGGTCTTGAAATAGTCTCCGAAACTCCAGTTGCCGAGCATCTCGAACATAGTGTGGTGATACGTGTCGTGGCCCACTTCCTCCAGATCGTTGTGCTTTCCGGAGACACGAAGGCATTTCTGCGAGTCCGCGGCGCGGAAGAACTTGGCTTTGGAGTTGCCGAGAAATATATCCTTGAACTGGTTCATTCCGGCGTTGGTAAACATCAGCGTCGGGTCATTCTTCACTATCATCGGTGCGGAAGGCACGACGATATGTCCCTTCGATGCGAAAAAATCGAGGAACTGCTTTCTGATTTCCTTTGAGGTCATTATAGTTGTCATTTGATTCTTCTTTCCGAAAACCTGCGAATTTACAATTTTTTTCGGACAAATCAGCGGGTTAGATGCCGTTATTTAAAGTCGCCGCCCTTTGTTCACTATTGGCAGGAAAAATGTATATTTGCATCCGTGAAGACGATAGCCATACTTGCGAACGGGCAGTTCCCGAGGAAGGAGTACCCGCTGTATCTTCTGAAGTCGGCGGACGCGGTGGTGTGCTGCGACGGTGCGCTGAGTGCGGCCGAGAAGCACGGGATAATGCCGGACGCCGTTGTCGGGGACCTGGACTCGGTCTGCCATCGTGCGCTTGGCAGATTCGGGAAGTCAGTCATAAGAAACGTTGACCAGGAGACCAACGACCTCACGAAAGCTTTCAGCTTTGCGTTGGACAAATGGCCGGATGCCGGGGCCGTACACATCCTGGGAGCCACGGGAAAATCCGAGGCCCACACCATAGGCAACATCTCCCTTCTGATGGAATACGAAGAGCGCTTCAACCTCGCCGACAGGGGTGTCAGCCTCGATATGGTCTCCGACTATTCCACAATCTTCGCCATAACGGACGGAGGAGATTTCCACGTGGGGGAAGGGCGCAAGGTCAGCATCCTGTCGCCTGACCCGACGCTCAAGGTTAAATCCGAAGGACTCGTGTGGCCCACCGACGGCGTCGTTTTCGACAACTGGTGGAAAGCAACCCTCAACAGGGCCTCGGCCGACGTTGTCAAACTCAAGTTCAATCACAAATCAAAGGCAATCATAATTCTGGACTGATTATGAACAAAAAACCAAACAAACTGCGCGGCATAAGAATAGCCGCCGCCTGTATTTTCCTGACAGGTATCACCCTGCTGTTTATGGGAATAGGCGCAGACTGGTGGGGATGGATGGCGAAGCTGCAGTTCCTGCCGGCCGTCCTCAGAACCATCGGCAGCGCCACCTTCCTGAACCTCGCGGTCGTGGCGGGCATCATCGCGCTGACCCTGATTTTCGGGCGCATCTACTGCTCCGTCATCTGTCCCCTCGGCGTGCTCCAGGACTTCATAATATGGTTCAAACGCAGGAACGGACTGGTCAGGCACAAGGAACTGTCCGCATACAAAGTCAATGCGGAATCCGACCGGAGCGGACAGCAAGCCGGGAAGGAACCGGTTCTGAAGGCAACAGTCAAACACTTCGAATACAGTCCCGAGCGCAAAACCGTCAGGTACGGATTTCTGGCCCTTACCATAGCGGCCCTGATTGCAGGAATACAGGTCTTCGTTGCCTTGATTGCACCCTACAGCGCATACGGAAAAATAGTTCGCGGCATCGTGGGCACCTCCAACGGGAGTTCTCTTTCCCTGGTTGTCACAGGATTGCTGCTTCTGCTGGTCATCACCGTCTGCGCTCTTTTCGGAGGACGTATCTGGTGCAATACCGTGTGTCCTGTGGGCACCGTTCTCGGACTGTTCAGCCGCTTCGCATTGCTCAAACCCCGCATCGACGCCAGGAAATGCGTGCACTGCGGAAGATGCGTCCGGGGATGCAAGTCATCCTGCATCGACGGAGACAAACTCTCCATAGACTATTCCCGCTGCGTTGACTGCTTCGACTGCATAGGAAGGTGCAAGGAAGGAGCCATCAGCTACGGCCTCCCGGCCGCAAAGAAGTCAGAGACGGCAGAGGGAATCTCACGCCGCAAGTTCCTCGGAATAGCGGCAATGCTGACCGGTGCGGGATTTGCGGGCGGCACTGTCGCAAAAGCCCAGGACCAGGGAGGCCTGGCACCCGTCACTCCCAAGCAGAGTCCGGAAAGAGCCGGAAGAATTGTACCGCCCGGAGCAGGGAGCGCCAACAACTTCTACAACAAATGCACGGCCTGCCAGCTCTGCGTAACCGCCTGCCCCAACAACGTTCTCAGGCCATCCACCGACCTGCAGCACTTCCTCCAGCCCGAAGCGGGTTACGACAAGGGCTTCTGCCGTCCGGAATGCGTGAAGTGCTCCGAGGTCTGCCCGGCGGGAGCGATTCTGCCAATCTCCGTAGAAGAGAAATCGCAGATTCACATAGGCTGCGCCAAAGTCAGCCTCGACCAATGCATCGATTGCGGTAACTGCGCCCGCCACTGCCCTACCGGAGCCATCCGTATGGTTAAGATTGAAGGCTATGACCGGCCGAAGCCGGTAGTGATGGAAGAAGTGTGCATCGGTTGCGGCGCATGCGAATACCTTTGCCCCGTGCGCCCCATAAGCGCCATTACAATTGACGGACTCCAAACCCACAGAATATGAACAGAAGAGATTTTCTGAAAACCACAGCCGCCGGAGCCGCTGCGCTCGGAATTGCATCCTGCACGCCCAAAGCGGCGGAAAATACGATTGCCGGGGAAAGAATCGAAGGAAAGGTTCCTGCCAGGAACGACGGCACCAATAACGTCGGACTGCTCGGCTTCGGCTGTATGAGATGGCCGATGACCAAAGATGCGAACGGGAAAGACGTCATAGACCAGAAGGCGGTCAACGAGATGGTAGACAAGGCGCTGGAGCACGGCGTGAACTACTTCGACTCAGCCCCGGTGTATCTTCGGGGGGCCAGCGAAGCCGCCACCGCGGCCGCACTCGCCAGACATCCGCGCGAAGACTATTTCATAGCCACCAAACTCTCCGTCTGGGACAGCGACCGGCAGAAATGCATCGATATGTACAGGCGCTCTCTTGAGATATACCAGACCGACCACATAGACTACTACCTGCTGCACTCGATGAACGGGGCGGACAACTTCCGCAAAAGGTTTGTGGACACGGGCATATGGGACTTCCTCCAGAAGGAGAAAGCCGCGGGCCGCATCCGCAATCTCGGATTCTCCTTCCACGGCACGAAGGAGGGTTTCGACTCGCTGATGGCACTGAACGACAGCTGCCGGTGGGATTTCGTGCAGATACAGCTGAACTACATCGACTGGACCCACGCCGCGCCCGATGCCACTGCGGAGTATATGTACAGCGAGCTTGAAAGGCTCGACATCCCCATCATCATAATGGAGCCGCTGCTCGGAGGAAGGCTGGCGGAGATACCGGCGATACTTGCCGACGATCTGAAGGCCAAGGCTCCGCAGAGTTCAATTGCTTCCTGGGCCTTCCGTTTCTGCGGCAGTCTTCCCAGGGTCCTCACCATCCTCAGCGGAATGACCTGTATGGAGCACCTGGAAGACAATCTGCGTACATTCACGGACTTCAAGCCTCTGGGCGAGTCGGAATTCGAACTCCTGGAACAGATAGCCGGCCGGATCAGCGAATACCCTCTGGTGGACTGCACAGGATGCCAGTACTGTATGCCCTGCCCCTACGGCATAGACATACCCGGCATCTTCCGCTTCTACAACAAGCACGTCAATGACGGCACTTACGTCACCTCGTCGGAACAGGAAAACTTTGCGAGAATACGCAAGAAATATCTGCTGGACTACAGCCGCAGCATCGAGGCCGTGCGCCAGGCCGACCACTGCATCAGTTGCGGCCAATGCCAGAAAGCCTGCCCCCAGCGCATAAGGATTCCCGCCGAACTCCGCAGGATAGACGAGTATATGGAAAAACTGAAGCAGGGGAAAATCTGATTCCCCTGCTCCCTACATTCAGTTGAGCTTTCTGGCTCCGTCGGAGATGACCACGTCGTAAATCTTGGGGCTGTGGCCGAATTTTGCCGTGAACTGTTCCTTGGCCGCCTCGATGAAGGGCTCGTACAGTTCGTCCTTCACAAGGTTGATGGTGCATCCGCCGAAGCCGCCACCCATCACGCGTGAACCGGTGACGTCCATCTTGCGGGCCAGTTTGTTGAGGAAATCAAGTTCCTCGCAGCTGACTTCATAAAGTTTGCTGAGGCCGAAATGGGTCTGGTACATCATCTCGCCCACGGTCTCGTAGTCTCCCCTCTCAAGGGCGTCGCACACGTCGAGAACCCTCTGCACCTCACCGATGACATACTCCGCACGCAGGAAATCCTCCTCGGGAATCTCTCCGCGCACCTCGTCCAGCCACAGACGGTTGCAGTCGCTCAGGAACTCAATCTCGGGATGGTTCTTCTTGATATGGGCAGCCGCATTCTCGCAGGACTGGCGGCGCTTGTTGTATGCGGAAGAAGCCAATTCGTGCTTGACGCAGGAATCAATAAGAACAAGCTTGTAGCCCTCGGGATTGAAAGGGAAATACTTATACTCAAGAGTCTTGCAGTTCAGGCGGATAAGACTGCCTTTCCTGCCGAAGCAGGAAGCGAACTGATCCATAATGCCGCAGTTGACGCCGCAGTAGTGATGCTCCGTCATCTGGCCTATCTTGGCAAGTTCGAACTTGTCGATGCCGTTCCTGTTGATGTCCTCAATGGCAAAGGCAAAGGTGCTCTCAAGCGCCGCAGATGATGAAAGACCCGCTCCGAGGGGAACGTCTCCGGCAAAGACAGTGTCGAATCCGGCTACCTTCCCGCCCTTCTTTATTGTCTCACGGCAAACGCCGAATATGTAGCAGGCCCAGGCCTGTGCGGGTTTGTCCTCTTCGTTGAGGCCGAATTCCGCCATTTCATTGTAGTCGAGGGAGAATGCCCTTACCTTGTCTGTGCCGTTAAGCTTGATTTCGGCAATGATGCCGCAGTCGATGGCGCCGGGGAACACATAACCGCCGTTATAGTCGGTATGCTCTCCGATAAGGTTCACACGGCCTGCGGAAGCATACTGCACTCCGCCTTCTCCGAACAGTTCCCTGAATTTTTCGTGGATTCTTGTTTTCATAATTTATGCGATTGGTTATAGTTATACGTTGAAAAGGAAATGCATGATGTCGCCGTCCTGCACCACATACTCCTTGCCCTCAACTCCCATTTTGCCGGCGGCACGCACTGCGGACTCCGTCTTCAGGTTCACGAAATCATCATACTTGATGACTTCGGCACGGATGAAGCCTTTCTCGAAGTCGGAGTGAATCACTCCCGCCGCCTTGGGGGCCTTGTCTCCCCTGTGGATGGTCCAGGCGCGGCATTCGTCCGCTCCGGCGGTGAAGAAAGTCTGGAGGCCGAGAAGATGGTATGCCCCCTGAATGAGCCTCACGACTCCCGATTCTCCGAGCCCCATCTCTTCGAGGAACATCTGGCGGTCTTCATAGGAATCCATCTCGGCTATCTCGGATTCCGTCTTTGCGGAAATTATGAGAATCTCCGCATTCTCGTCCTTCACTGCCTCGCGCACCGCATCCACGTAGGCGTTGCCGTTCACGGCTGAAGCGTCATCCACGTTGCAAACGTACATCACGGGCTTGTTGGTGAGAAGGAACAGGTCGCGGGCTATGGTCTCCTCTTCCTCGTTCAGCAGAGCGACGCTTCTGCAGGATTTTCCCTGAAGCAGGGCCTCACGGTAGCGTGTGAGCACGGCCGCAAGTTTCTTCGCGTCCTTGTCTCCGGCCTTGCCCGCCTTGTCGGCCTTGCCCAACCTCGATTCTACCGTCTCAAGATCCTTTATCTGGAGTTCCGTATCCACTATTCCCTTGTCCCTCACCGGATCCACGCTGCCGTCCACATGCACCACATTGCCGTCGTCGAAGCAGCGCAGCACGTGGAGAATGGCATCGCACTCCCTGATGTTGGCAAGGAACTGGTTGCCAAGGCCTTCGCCTTTGCTTGCCCCCTTCACCAGCCCCGCGATATCCACAATATCCACCGTGGCGGGAATTGTCCTCTGTGGTTTGCATATCTCCGACAGCACGTCAAGGCGCCTGTCCGGAACATTGGTCGAGCCCAGATTGGGTTCTATGGTACAGAAAGGGAAATTGGCACTCTGCGCTTTCCCGGAACTCACACAATTGAAAAGGGTTGACTTGCCTACGTTGGGCAGACCCACAATTCCACACTTAAGAGACATTTTCCGTTGTTTTTACAAACTTAACTATATACCTCCCGGAATATAACTTCAAAGCAAAGATTTTAATTACCCACCCCCCTATTTCAGCACTATGCCGCGCTTCGCGAGGAACTCGTCGCCGGTGCCGTAATGCTCGATGACATAGTCCAGGTCCTTGTCGCCTCTGCCTGAGAGGGTGGCAATGACGGAATTCGGACGGCCCTGGCGGGCAATCTTGAGAGAGTACGCAAGGGCGTGGCTGCTCTCGATGGCGGGGATGATACCTTCGACTCTGGAGAGGAGGAACAGGGCCTCGATTGCCTCTTCGTCATCGATAGTGACGTAGTTCACTCGGCCCATATCGTGCAGGAGCGCGTGCTCCGGACCGGCGGCAGGATAGTCCAGGCCGCTGGCGTTGGAATATACGGGGGCGGGAGAACCGTCCTCATTGGCAAGCATATAGCTGTTGAATCCGTGCATCACGCCCACCCGGCCGTAGGTGATGCTGGCCGCGTGGTCGCCAAGGGCGGGACCGTGTCCGAGAGG
>JAZUHY010000016.1:0-24988 GCA_045641985.1 Candidatus Cryptobacteroides sp. | reverse complement strand
TACCTCCATTGCATTCTCGTACGTCGCGTGGAAGCATTCCTTGCTTGTCGAGCGGATTGAGAGGGTCTGGTAGTCGTAGCTGTCGAGTGTGTCCAGGGCATAAGTGTAATCCTTGACAACATCGAAGATGGATTTGATCTGTTCATCGGCAGGTGAGTCCAGATAGCCCATTGTGCGCCCCATGACATCCACAAGAGCCTTGAGGTCGTCATACTTCTGCTGCGCGAGGTCATTCCTGACCGCATAACCCTTTATAAGGTAGTCCTTGAGGACGGAATTGGCCCAGATGCGGAACTGAGTGCCGCGCTGTGATTTGACCCGGTATCCGACGGATATTATTACATCAAGGTTGTAGAACTCAAAAGTTCTTGTAACCGTCCTTCCTCCCTCAAATTGAACTTGTGCATTTTTTGCACATGTTGTTTTCTCGTCTAATTCACCCTCTTCAAAAATGTTCTTGATGTGTCTGGAAATAACTGTCCTGTCACGCTCGAAGAGCATTGCCATCTGCTCTTTGCTGAGCCACACCGTCTCATTCTCAAGTTTTACATCAATCGAGGTTCTGCCGTCGGCAGTCTGGTAGAGGACTATTTCGCCTCTGGAAAATGTATCAGTATTCATATTTCTTCAAGTTCATGTTTTAAAAATTGTTCCAACGTTCTCTCATCCGGCAACTGAAGCTGGTAGGTTGAGACGAAGAGCTTGTTGTCCATTCCGGCTTTGGCGTATTGGACCATCTTCTTGCCCTTCTGGGTGCAGAGGAGAAGTCCCACCGGAGGATTGTCACCGGGCTGCATTTCGTTTTCTTTCCAGTAGGAGACATAAGAGTTGAGCTGGCCGAAGTTCTCGTGCGAGAAGGGCTCATTCTTGAGTTCGACAATCAGGGTGAAGTGGCCGATTCTGTTGTAGAAAACCAAGTCAGGGTAGTAGTAATCGTCATCGATGATGATTCTCTGCTGGCGGGCTTCGAAGCACATTCCCTTGCCGAATTCGAGGAGGAACTCCTGCAGGTGTTTGATGAGTGCGTCTTCGATGTCGGATTCGGTCACAACATCCTGCGGCTTCAGACCGAGGAATTCGAAGGTGTAGGGCTCTCTGATCTGCAGTTGTGCCGAGTCGCTTCCGTTTTGATACGGGGACAGGCATTTCTCCGGATCCCTGCTCAGTCCGACGCGGATATGCAGGTTCGTTCCTATCTGGCGGCGCAGTTCTCTGACAGACCAGGTGCAGCGCATACATTCCTGCTCATAGAAGTAACGCACCAGAGGATTGTCAATGGTCAAAAGTTCCCTGATGTGTGAGAATGAAAGTCTGCTGATTACATCAACAGGACTCGAAATGAATTCACGCGACATTGTCGCGTATTTTTCAACCGACTGATTATCCGGTAATTGCAATTCGCGCGACACTGTCGCACCAATTTGATTATCTGTTGGATTGCTTGTCTGAAAAAGAGCGCCCAATTGGGGATAAAAGGAGTAGAAGACTCTACAGAATCGGAAAGTCTGTTCTGTCAATCCTTTCGAATCAACTCTTTCTTCCAGCCTCTTCAGTAATTTGTCACCATACTGCGCCCTTTCTTTTCCTTTCTGCTCGAATTCAACGATGTAGTAGCCAATCAGCCAGTTTCTCATTGTGAGCATGCGGTTGATTGCTTTCAGTGCGGAAGCTTGTGAGGCTTCGCTGGTCACTCTGACGGCTTTGGCAAGCTCGTCAAATGTAATTTCCTTCTTCTCATTCCAGTTCTGGATTTCCAGACTCTCTCCCTCGTACAGATACGTAGGCTTATCAATTTCGTTCATAACAAGTTGTGTTTGTTGTTCGTTCTACATATATACGCACGACAAAAAGCTTGAGGGGATTTCTGAAGAGCCCGACCAGGTTCTGGAAGTCGGCACTTACAAGGCCGGCACGGAAAAACAGACCTTCGAAGGAACTGCGACAGGCTCTTTCAGTCAGGGGCAGGCATATGGGGTTGTCCCCGCCATATCCATAGGTGGTTATTATTGGATAATCAGCACGGGCGGTTCGGCCAGCTATTACAATCCATTCATTTATTGGTGGCCCAACAGGTCTAACGGTGTTCCTTACGGCAGCGAGTAAAGATTTTACAAAAAAGTTTTGCAGTTTGAGAAGGAGAGTGTATCCGGATTCCGCAATGATTCTGCCATAGATGCTTCTCGGCTTGTGGTTCCTGTGGCACTCATAGCCGACATATATGGCGTTTCTTACCATACGGTTGATGTTGCAGGGATGCCACTTCATATTGTCCGGGTCGCCCCTGCGGTATATCTTCGGGCCAAGGCCCTTATCCTTGCGTTTCTCCGCAGCATCTTTCAATCTTGACCAGAACGGACAGGGTATACCCTCGGAATTGAGGATATCGACTATCTGCGTCGGGGTCTTATCTTGAATGTAATAGTTGAAAATCCTCCGGACGATTTCGGCCTCTTGGAATGTCTTTGAGTGGTGTCGAAAAAGCTGTCCGCAATATGAAAGCTTCCGGTGAAATAGAAAGAAAAGACGGAAAGAAAGGCGGTAGCTGGCTTGTGTTGAAATAAGAAACTGAACATTAATACTGCATTGGGCTATAACTCGATTTTTCCCGGATTATAGCTCATTTTCTTTATCCCCTACAGAATACTGTCAATAGCCGGCTATGTCAAAATCGGCATCCGATAAAAATAATCGAATTACACTTATAATGCACTGGTCAATAGCTTGTTACAATGTTCGCAGTACGTCAGAATCATTGATATGTGCGGATGAACACAACAGACATACTGTTGTCCGTTAAGTCTATAAGTTTTGCGGGAGCTGAGAGAAAGAATTTTTTGTTTCACCCAACGTTCCAATTTGATAAATAATTAGGGAGAAAATTTGAAAGGTGGGGAGAAAGTTCTATATTTGCGGAAATGGTAGAAATATGGAACGAAAGGAAGAACTTATATCTCTTGTAGAACGATATCGTGAACTTGGCATTGACAGACAGATAGATTATGACAAATTCTGTCTGTATTCGATAATCACGCATTCCACTGCAATAGAGGGCTCGACGATCACCGAAGTCGAGAATCAGTTGCTGTTTGACCAAGGCATCACGTCTGCCGGGAAGACGCTTTCCGAGCAGATGATGAATCTTGATCTGAAGAATGCCTACGAGAAGAGCATATCGCTGGCATCATCCCATACCGACATAACGGTTGACTTGCTTAAGGACCTCTCATCCATCGTTATGAAGAATACAGGGTCCGAGTATAAGACAGCCCTTGGCGATTTCTCATCCGCCAGAGGGGAACTCCGTCTTCTCAACGTGACGGCCGGCATCGGAGGCCGCTCGTATATGAGCTATATCAAGGTTCCCGAGAAGTTGGCGTCTTTCTGCTCTGACCTTAATGCTCAGCGCAAGTCCATCGATGCGAAGGACATCGCAGCTTTGTATGAGATGAGTTTCGATGCCCACTACAATCTTGTGACTATCCATCCGTGGGCTGACGGCAACGGAAGGATGGCCCGGTTGCTTATGAACCATCTTCAGTTCGAATTCGGACTGATTCCCGCAAAGGTCATGAAAGAGTCGAAGGAAGGCTATATCAAGGCTCTCATCGATACGCGGGAGAATGACGACCTTGGCATATTCAGGGATTTTATGACCGATATGATGATTGCGAATCTCAAGCGTGACATCGATATCTTCATCAGTTCAATTGAAGAAAAGGAGGGAGAAACCGGCGAAAAAGCAGGAGGAAAGAAGATAAAGAGTAGGGAGAAAATCATTGCCGCAATCAAGGAAAACGGCCGTCATACCACTAACAGCCTCGCAGAACTGGCCGGTATTTCTCCCAAGGCGATTGAGAAGCATCTTGCCAAATTGAAGGCGGAGGGCATACTCGTAAGAATAGGGCCGGACAAAGGTGGTCACTGGGAATTTGTGGATAGCGAACGTTAGCCCTCTTCTTGATGGCGAAAGTCTTGAGAATACTGAGGCGCTCATGAATGATTTCGAAAACGGATACAGTATGTACCTATAAGTATATCAGCTCTTGGTTAGATACACACACTATACGCCCCTAAGTCTATACGGTCAGCCATATGTTTGGCCCGTAAAACATACATGGATATTGGAATGTTATAGATCCAGTTTGATGCCGTTTTCTATCATTAAGGAAGGCGTAAAGTCAGTTTTACTACTCTACGACACGAACCCTCGCCACTGCGTGATGCCCATCGGTATCCCGATGAGGAAGGTGGTGATCCCGGCCGTAATCTCCTTGGATTTCTTGTGGACAAGCGGGTTGAACCCGAAAGTCTTGTTGAGGATGGAGTTCATTATAGTGACAGTCTTTAAACTTGAGAACAAAATTAGAAATAATTCCTGACTTATCGCTCTTTGTCCTCATCTTATTTGCTGTAGTCCTTCGGCGATATCCCGTATCTGTCGTGGAACAGCTTGCTGAAGTAGGAGGCGGATGTGAAGCCTGTCTTGTAGTAGACATCGGAAACGCGGACGTTGCCCTGCGTGAGCATCTGTGCGGCTATCTCCAGCCTGATGTCCCGGATGAGGTTGTTCGGGGTGGTGTCCAGCGAGGCCTTGAGACGGTTGAACACCGTGGCGCGGCTGACGTTCATCTCTTTCGCCAGGTCCCCTACAGACAGGGCAGGGTCGGAGATTCTGGCTTTGATTATCTCGCAGAGGCTCTTCGTGAAGTTGTCTGTCTGTTCAATCTTTTTCAGGATGGACGATTCGTCCGTTACCTCCGTTTTCGTGTTGCGCAGTCTCATCAGGGAGCGGATCTGCCCTGCGAGAAGTTCCAGGGAGACTGGTCTTGTGAGAGTGAGGTCTGCAAAGCTGCCGAGGTCTTCTATGCGGGAGGTGTCGTGGAGGGACGAACTCAGGGTGATGAACAGAGTGCTGGGATATTGCCTCTTGAGTTCCTGCAGCGCATCTGCTCCGTAGGATGCTCCGGCTTCCTGCCCGCAGACGAATGCGGTTACGGGGAAATTCGAAAAACCGAGCTCCACTTCCTTCTGGCCTGAACAGACCACGACGTTGAAGACGGTGTCGAAGGCCCGTGCTTCGCCGGACTGGAATCCGCTCTCGGCGTCGTCCACAATCACGTTGAACACGTCTTTCCGGAATCTTCTGTTGAGCATGGGCTCGTCCCTTCCGGAGTCCTGCCTTTCGTCACGGTCTGAAATGTCGATTTTGAAATTCTTCTTCGAGGATTTCCGTCCGTCAATCACCACGTTGACTTCGAAACTGTTTTCCGCGGAATCCACGTTGACTTCGATTTCCTTTGATGCATTTTCCAGGCACTCATCCAGGATTTCCCGCATTCTGGAGGAGAGGGTCCTGACGTCCGTCTGGCCCCTCAGGCTCCTTGCCCTGTTGGACACCGTGAAGCTCATCTTGATTTTGAACGCGTTGGCTGAAAGTTCCTTGTATGTTTCCAGCATGTTCTGCAATATCCACCCCCCGTCGGCCTTCGGGTGGTCAGAGCCGGTCAGATTCCCATAGCCGCAGGAGACTGCCTTGAACTTCAAGGCGTCCTTCTCCACGATGTCGAACAGGCTTTCGATATTGTTGTTGATAATCCTTCCGTTCGGGTCTTTACTGTCTGTAGAGGCCGTATCGGACATTGCTCCGAGCGTGATCCTCAAGCGTGCAAGAGTATTTCTGGTTTCCTCGATGATCTCACTTAGCATGCTCTCATAGAGTTTTTTCTCCATCTGGGTGTTCCGTACGCTCTTAAGATAGCGTTCGGTGGCTTTATTTCTCTGCATGAAACGCAGGGCATAGAAAACCGCCAGGGCAAAGAAGGCCAAGCCGGCGATTATCTCCATTATGCTTGAAAGCGGCCGTTTCACTACGATATCCAGGCTTGTCTCGTCGCCGAACTGGCTTGTCTCCGTCGCCGTCGCGCAGACCTTGAAACGGTATCTTCCCGGCTTGACGGACGAGTATGTGGCATCCCTGTGGTTCTCGTCCGCCTCGATGTAGGTCCAGTCCTTGTCATTGCCCTCAAGTTTGTATCGGAACCGGCTGCTCTTCGGCTTCTGGTAGTTCAGGGAGGAGAAATGGATGGAGAAAGACGCCGCCTTGCTCTTGATGATGATCTGTTCCATGCATGACCTGCTCTCCTTCGCCCCTCCGGATTCCTTGAGGACCACGAAGTCCGTGATGACCGTACCGACCCTCCGCTGTTCCGAATCGAGGGTCAGGGCGGCGGCCTTGAACGTGCTCAGGCCCCTTTCCGTCCCCACGAGGACTTCCCCGTTGCTGAGCTTGATCGAGGAATTGGTGTTGAACGCCTCGCTCAGCAGGCCCGACTCCCTTCCGTAGCGTTCCACGGTACCGTCGTCCCAATAGCAGTACAGTCCGTCCGTGGTGGTGATCCAAAGGGCGTTGTTGTCTGCCGTGATGCTGGCCACATTGCTCTCCGAAAGCCGCTTGTTGCCCTTCTTGGTGAAATTCACTCCGTCATAGGAAAACAGTCCCTCGAAGGAACCGAGATAAAGTTCGGACTTGAACACCTCCAGAGTGGAAATCCTCTTCGGGAGGTCCGAGGCTGAGGTGAGGAATTCGAAGCTTTCCGAGTTGCGCCTGAACCTGATAAGGCCCATGCCCTGGGATGCGAAATAGATGTCACCCTCCCATTCGATTATGTCCGTGACATCGTTCCCTTTGTCAAAAAACAACGCCCGTACGAATTCGTCGCTCTCTTCGTTGTACTTGCAAATCCCCTGCTGGGTACCCATCCACAGTATTCCCGACCTGTCCCGCAGTGCCGAATAGACATGCAGGTCGCCGAGCGTGATGTCGGTGGATTCGTAATGTTTCTTTACGGAGAAATTTCTTGAGAGCCGGTAGAGCCCGTTTCCGTAGGTGCCAATCCAGAGGTCGTCTCCGTCCGGGAAGATACAGTGGATGTTGAGGTTCGGGTTCTCGGCATCGAAGACCACTCTCCGGAATGCCCTGGTGTTGAAGTCGTATTTGTTCAGTCCGCCGTCGTCGCTTCCGATAAGCACATTCCCCTTGTCCGTTTCGCACATCACGGAGATGATTTCCCCGCAGCCGTCCGGGATGTCGACGTTCTGGACGATGTCGCAGGAAGGGGATTTGTAGTTCACGCCTCCGAAATAGGTGCCTACCCACAGGCCTGAATCCCCGTCCTTGAGAAGGGAATAGATGAAACGGTCGTTGAGCCTTCCGTCGTTGCGGACGTTCCCTTCGTCTATCGGGTAGAACTTCATGGTGTTGCAGTCGAAGCCCGCAAGGCCCACGTTGGTGCCTATGACCAGATTTTCCTTCTTGTGTTCTATCATGACGCGCACGTCCGTGATTCTCATGGGAAGGGTGGACCTGTAGCTTACGAACTGCATGTCATAGGGGTGGAGCCGGAAAAGGGTGCATTTGTTGTCGCATATCCAGATGTCTCCGTAGCTATCCTGGCAGAAATCGGCGACTTTCGAGGCTTTTTCCTTCGTGAATCTGTCCACGATGGGTATCCGGACGAATTCGTCCCGGCCCGGGGCATACCTGTATATGCTGTCGTCGTACAGGGCGCAGAAGTACACCGCATTGTCGGATGTCATCAGTATCCTGGAAATTATTTTACCTTCCGAACACTCCGGGTAGCCCAGGCAGGTGCCGCTTGAGGAGTCATATCTCATGATGCCCTTGCCGTTGGAGCCTATCCACAATCCTCCGTCATTGTCCAGACAAAGACACCTGATGCCGATTCCGACGTTCGGGTCCTTCTCTATCCTCATTGTCCCTTTGTCGATGAAATACAGCCCGTCCACGCACCCCAGCCATATCTTCCCGTCCTTGGCCGACTCGCAGATGGAGAGCACCTCCGACCGGAATGACTGGCTGTTCTCAATCCCGTATTCGCTGAAACCGATGCCGTTGTGCCGGCAGATGCCTTTCGAGGTCCCCGCCCATATCTGGCTGTCGGAACTTTGGAAGAGACATTTGACGGTGTTGGACTGGAGGCCGTCTTCCGTTGTGAAATAGCGGAATTGGGCCTTTGCACATACCGAAAGTAACAAAGTTGTTACAAGAATGGCCTTTTTGACTGCTGACATCTTGTTCGGGCAATTTTTCTCAAATTTATAAAATAAATTACAAATACTGCAAGGATAGTCTAATCTTTGCTAAAAAAATCAAATTTGTACTATGGAGACAATAATTCTACACTCCTTTTTCCGTTTTTTATTTTCAGGCTTGATACCTTTACCGCAAATCAAGCGACAATGAATTCCATAACCACATTGAGACCGGCCATTTCAGTTGCACTGCTTTTGCTCGTACAACTCCTTCCCGCTGCAGTCAGATGGGATATCGACCCTGCTTCGAACGCCATTCTCCTAAGGGACCTTTCCCCTCATTCGGACCATATCGAGATGAGCGGCGAGCAGATGTCCGCCGTCCTCCGCTGGGGCATAGACGGGAGCGGGGCTTTCCGCTGCGAACGTTCTCTGGTTTTCCCGATGCTCCGCACCATCCCGAATGACACCCATGCAAGCCTCCGCCACAGGACGGCCCTGGATGTCGTCTCGCTCCTGAGCGTCAACGGGCGCAGTCTTGAGGGAGAGTGTGTGCAGGCTGTGACGCTCGACGGCTATATGCGGGTTTCCAGCCGATTCTCCCACGCGGGCGGCTCCGTTTCCGTGGAGAGGACGCTCTTCCCGTCCACCGACCTCCCTCTGCTTGGGGAAATCTATACCCTTGCCAATCTCTCCGACAGGCCCCTCATCCTGTATGTCCCTTCTTTCTCCCAGTCGTTCACCACTCTGGAGGAAAAAGGTGTCTACGGTTCCTATATCATAAGTACGGACATCCGGGGGAGCGGCACCTTCACTCTCAATCCGGGGGAGAGCCGCAGTTTCGATGTCATCTTCCAGGCCCGCACTCAGACGGAGCAGCCCGTGTATCCGGACCTTCGTGAAGAGTTCGACAAGCGCCTTTCCATGATCGGCCTTCTCGACTCCAACCTGGTCCTCCAGACTCCGGACCCGGTGCTGGACAGGGAGTTCCGCTTCGCCAAGATAAGGGCATCCGAAAGCATCTTCAAGACCGCGGGGGGCTACATGCACGCTCCGGGCGGCGAAGCCTACTATGCCGCCATCTGGGCCAATGACCAGGCCGAATACGTCAATCCTTTCTTTCCTTTCCTCGGATACTGGAAGGGCAATGGTTCCGCCCTCAATTCATATCTGCACTTCAAGCGCTTCATCAACCCGGACTACAAGCCGGTCCCGAGTTCCATAATCGCCGAAGGCACGGACATATGGGACGGAGCAGGAGACAGGGGGGATGCAGCGATGATTGCCTATGGTGCATCCCGCTATCTTCTCGCCAGAGGCAGCCGGGCCGAGGCTGAGCAGCTTTGGCCTCTGATAGAGTGGTGCCTGGAATACTGCGACAGGGCCCTGAACACCGAGGGGGTGGTGGCATCCGACACCGATGAACTCGAAGGCCGTTTCCCTTCCGGCAGCGCCAACCTGTGTACGTCCTGCCTTTATTATGACGCCCTGCTCTCCGCCCGGATGCTTTGCCGTGAGCTCGGCTCGGGAGCCGCGAAGGCTGCAGAATATGCCCGGAAGGCCTGCGCGCTCGCGCGCAATATAGAGAAGTATTTCGGCGCCGAGGTGGGAGGGTTCCACACCTACCGCTACTACGATGGCAACACTCTTCTCCGCTCGTGGATCTGCATGCCCCTTATCGTAGGCCTGCAATCCCGTGCCGAGGGTACCATCGCCGCTCTCACCTCACCCGCCCTGATGACCGATGACGGCTTGCTCACCCAGGAAGGCAGCACCACCTTCTGGGACCGCTCCACGCTGTATGCAATCCGCGGCATTTTTTATGCCGGAGACACCGCCACTGCCTACGGCTTCATACACAGCTACTGTGTCCGCCGCCTGCTCGGAGACCATGTCCCGTATCCCATCGAGGCATGGCCGGAAGGCTCCCAGCGCCACCTTTCCGCAGAGAGCGGACTCTTCTGCCGCGCCATCACAGAGGGCATGTTCGGCATCCGGCCCCGCTCGTTCAAGTCATTCGACCTCACCCCCAGGCTTCCCGAGGGATGGGATCGCATGGCCCTGAGGCATGTCCGTGCCTTCGGCTCCGACTTCGACATCGAGGTGGTCCGCAAGGGGGATTCGCTGCAGGTCATGACCACTGACCACTCATCCTCGGCCACCTCAGTCATCGACGCTCCGGAAGGCCGCACCATAACGATAAAACTGTAACCCCATGTCAAGGACAATCATTTCACTTCTGATCCTCCTTCTTCCTCTTCAGTCCGTCCAGGCGAAAGGGACGGTTTTCCTGAAGGACTATCTGGACAAATGCGAGAATTCCGAGGCCGATGCCATGCCGGCCATCCGCGCCGCCCTCGACTGTTGCGCGCGTACAAGGGCCGGTGAACTAGTCCTGCCACGCGGGGTCATCAACATCCGGCCGGAACATGCCTACGAACACCTGGAGGCAATCAGCAACAACTCCCAGTCGCTCAAGCGGGTTGCATTCCTGATGAAGGGAATGAAGGATTTCAGGATAACGGACGACGGCACTACCCTGATGTTCAACGGTTTCATGTCCCCTTTCAGCCTGGAGGGATGCAAGGGCATCAGGATATCCGGAATCGACATCGACTATGCCCGTCCCTTCGTGTCCGAAGGCCGGATACTCTCTGCCGGAAAAGGGTGGATGGAACTTTCCTTCTCGGAGAGCTTCCCCGTGGAGATCCGTGACGGACTTGCGGTTTTTCTCGACAAGGACGGGGTGGAGTACCCCTATTGCAATCTTCTCGAATTCGATACCCGGAAGAAGGAAGTGGCCTACGGAGTCCACGACTGGTGGCTGTGGAACAATGTCCTTCCGGCAAAAAAAGTGGGGGAGAATGCCTACCGCTTCGAGCGAGAGGACTTCGATGGCATGACCCCCGGAAACACCATGGTCTTCGGAGCTGCCCAGAGGCTGCACCCGGCATTCACCCTCTGGGAATGCGAGAATTTCTGCCTCGAGGACGTGAACCTCTACAACGCCGGCGGCATGGGAGTGATTGCACAGTGCTGCAGGAATGTTACGCTCAACAGGGTCAGGGTAGTCCCCGCTCCGGGTTCGGACCATATCGTCAGCATATCCGCCGATGCAACTCATTTCGTGAACTGCAAGGGGTATATCCGGATGACGGACTGCGAGTTCCGCAATCAGAAGGATGACGCCACCAACATCCATGGATGGTATATGGCCGTGGACAGCGTGCTTTGCCGGCGGAGCGCCCTCCTTCGCTGGCGCAACGGAGCCCAGTGCGGCATCCGCTTCCTTAAGAAGGGCATGCGCCTGGAATTCGCCGACCCTGCGACCCTCACGACATATGCCCACCTGAGGGTCAGGAAAGTGGAGTACCTCAATTCCGAATACGCCCTGGTCAAGTTCCGCGAGCATATCCCCGCGAGAGTCAGGCCCATGGACGTCGTGGCCGAGGACGACTCCTATCCCGATGTCCTGATATCCGGCTGCTACATAGGCAACAACCGCGCCCGCGGGCTGCTGATAGGCTCGCGCGGGAAAGTGGTCATCGAAAAGAACACCTTCCACACCCCCGGCTCCGCCATACTCTTCGAAGGTGACGGGCGCTTCTGGTACGAGCAGTCCGGAGTCAGGGATGTCCTCATCCGGGACAACCTCTTCCTGAACTGCATGTACGGCCCGTGGGGCCGAGCCTGCATCAGCGTGGGCACCGGTCTGGCAGACAAGGAAGCCTCCCGCTACCACAGCAACATAGTGGTGGAGGGCAACGTCTTCCGCGGCTTCGACAACAGGATAGTCAACATCTATTCCGTGGACGGATTCTCCTTCAGGAACAACACCATAGAGATGACTTCGGACTATCCTGAAAAAGGCAGCGCCTCCGAGAGGTTCGTGATGGAGCATTGTGACAACACGATAATTGAACAATAATACGATATGCTGAAGAAACTTTTCTGGACATTGGCTCTGTCCTCGATGTGCCTTGCCCTCGACGGCAAGACCTACAGCCTTAAGAATGATGCTCTCGAAGTGTGTGTGTCCGTGGACGATATCGTGACATGGTCCGTGGAGGCCGGAGGCATTCCTGTCCTTTCTCCGAGCGCCATCTCCATGACCTTTGCCGACGGGACCGTGCTCGGAGCCTTTCCCAAAGTCCTCAAGGCTTCCGTGAAGGACGTTCAGGAGACCATACAGGCTCCGCTCTACAGGCAGAGCCGGCTGGATGTGACCTACAGGATGCTGGACATCAGGTTTGCCGGAGGCTGGGCCCTTGAGTTCAGGCTGTATCCCGACGGCGCGGCCTACCGTTTCCGCACCGCGTTCAGCGAAGGGAAATGCGTCAGGGAGGAACAGGCGGAGTTCAGGTTTGCTCAGGATTTTCCCGTGGCCGTGACCTACACCACCCCCAGGAAAGACAAATACGGAAGTTCTTTCGAAGACCAGTATGTGTTCGAGAAAGTCAGCGATGCCGCCTCCCACACCACCTTCGCCTACGCTCCGCTCTACGTCAACGCCGGTGAGGCAGGCCGCTTCCTCATCACCGAGTCCGACGTGGAGCAGTATCCGGGCATGTTCCTCAGGTCAGGAGGCGGCAGTTCCTATGTGGTGGAGCATCCGCTCTACCCCGGGAGCTTCTTCCTGGACGAGGACAATGCCCGCTATCCCAAGACCCGCGAGGACTACATCGCAAAGGTTGACGGCACGCGCACATTCCCCTGGAGGATGCTGATCTATGGGAAGACGGACGTCGACCTTGCCAACAACGACATGGTCTACAAGACAGCCTCCCCCTGCCGGGTGGCGGACACTTCCTGGATTTCCGGAGGCCACTCCACCTGGGACTGGTGGAACAGCATCAGGATTTCAGGCGTGGATTTCGTCTCCGGAATCAACACACAGACATATAAGTACTACGTGGATTTTGCCGCCGAATTCGGCATAGAGAATATCCTGATTGATGACGGATGGTATTCCTACAAGACCAACAACCTTTTGGAAGGCATCCCGGAGTGCAATATCCCGGAAATCGTGGAGTACGCAAAGTCAAAGGGAGTGGGCGTGATGCTCTGGGCAGTCGGCAATACTTTCGAGTCCCGGATAGAGGAAGTCTGTGAACATTACTCCAGGATGGGGGTCAAGGGCTTCAAGGTGGACTTCTTCGACCGTCAGGACCAGGAATTCGTGGAGAGCGTCTACCACATGGCGGAGGTCACCTCCAGATACGGCCTCACCATAGACTACCACGGGATGTACAAGCCCACGGGCCTCAGCCGCACATATCCCAACGTCGTCAATTACGAAGGCGTCTTCGGTCTGGAACAGCTGAAATGGACAGACGGTCTGAATGCCGACATGCCGCTCAACGACGTGATGCTGCCCTTCACCAGAGGCGCCGTGGGGCCGATGGACTATACTCCGGGAGCCATGGTCAACGCCACCCGGCAGAATTTCCGTGCCATACGCCACATGCCCATGAGTCAGGGCACCAGGGCCCATCAGGTGGCCTTGTACGTGCTGTTCGACTCTCCGGTCGTCATGCTCTGCGACACTCCCACCAACTACATCCGCGAAGCCGAGACCACTCGTTATATCACTTCCATCCCCACCGTCTTCGACGAAAGCCGGGTCATCGACGGTGCCGTGGGAGAATATGTGGTAACGACTCGCAGGAAAGGCTCTTCCTGGTATGTGGGAGGCATCACCACCTGGGTCCCGCGTGATGTCACCGTGGACCTTTCCTTCCTCGGGGACGGCGAGTATTCGGCAACAATATTCTCAGACGGAGCCAACGCCGACAGGATTGGCGAAGACTACGTCATACGCACCCTGACGGTGAACTCCGGCAGCAAGCTGGATATTCACTGCGCTCCCGGCGGCGGTTTCGCCGTTGTCCTCAACAGAAAATAGTATGTTTCACAAATAACATTCTTTTTTATTCCAACCTTTTATCTATGTTACATTCATCTCATCTCAAAGTGCTGGCCATTGCCAGTCTCTTGTGCCTTGCGCAAGCAGTTTTTGCGCAGACAAAGGTGACCGTCGGCGGTACTGTCAAGGATGCAAAAGGCGCTCCTGTCGTTGGGGCGTTCGTCTTTGAGGCAGGAACGCTCAACGGTACGTCCACCAATTCCGATGGTGAGTATTCATTGACGGTCCCCGCCAATGCAAAGGTAACCGTCGAGTGCATGGGCTATGCCACAAAGGAGTTCAATGCCGTGGCCTCCAGGACCAATGACATCGTGCTCGAAGACGACGCCCTTTTCCTTGACGACGTGGTTGTCGTGGGTTACTCCACCACCACCAGACGTGACCTTATCTCTTCCGTCTCCCAGGTGAAGACGGAGCAGATCTCAAACCTCCCGACCACCAGCATCTCCCAGGGTCTCGCAGGCCGTTCTCCCGGTCTGATCGTGACTGAAAGCGGCGGTGGTGCGGTAGTAAACCCGACCATCAGCATCCGCGGTGGAGCAGACCCTCTCTATGTCATTGACGGAGTCATCCGCACGAAGGCGGATTTCATCGTCCTCAGCCCCGAGGACATCGACCAGATGAATATCCTCAAAGACGCATCTGCAACCGCAATCTATGGAGCCCGTGCATCCAACGGTATCATCCAGGTTGTGACCAAGAAAGGCGCCAGAGGCAAAGTCGCTGTCGATTACGATTTCACGCAGAGTTTTGCACAGCCTTCATATTGGCAGAAGACGACCCGCCTTTGGGAACGCTACGAATATGCAAATATCGGTGCCGCCAACGATGGCATCGATCCTTTGTTCTCCGAAGAGGCAATTGAACTTGCAAAGCAGGGTCTCGATGCTCTCGGCCGTCCTATGCAGGTGACAAGGGATCTGGTCCTCAGGGACTGGGCACCCCAGCAGAAGCACAATATCCGCATCAATGCAGGCAATGATATTTCTCAGCTGTATGCTTCTGTCGGATATGTTGACAACAACTCCCTTTATGCGAATGTGGATGATCATCTTCGCAGAACGACCTTCCGTATGGCGGAGACCGTGAACCTGAAGAAGATTGGTGTTCAGATCAATGCGACTGTTGACGGATTCTCACAGAATACCAGGACCCCCTGGACAACCATGGATCCTGGTTATAGAACTGCATTTGGAGATATGCAGAATGCTCCTGAGAAGGTTCTCCTGAATAAGTATGGGCTTCCTCTTTCCCTTGGAAACGTAAATCTTGTCGCCGAGCTCTCTGAAGATGCCGGATACAACAGGACGAACAGTAATGTCGTCAATGCCAAAGCTGAAGCAATCTGGAACGTCCAGTGGGTGAAGGGACTCAAGGTCCGTCTTTCCACTGACTACCGTTTCGATTTCGAGGATTCAAAGGTTTGGGCTCAGGATCCCGGAACTTATGAGTGGGATTCCCAGACTCCTTCATATTCAAGAAAGCCATCCCTTACCAAGACGTATGGAAAGACTGTCGCCTACACTAATCAGGCTTTCCTTGAGTATGCAAATACCTTTGGAAATCACAGCGTTTCAGCTGTGGGTGGGTTCGAGCAGTATTATGAGACCTCAGACTATTCTGAACTTGCTAGGACGGAATATGAATTCCGTGTTGACCAGATCAGTGTAGGTCCTGCTGACAACCAGACAAACAACAGCGTTGAAGCAGAACTCGGCCGTGCTGCATGGATTGGCCAGGTCAGGTACAACTATGCAGGCAAGTACTTTGCAGAAGCAAGTATCCGTTATGATGGTTCCGACTATTTCGCTCCCGGCAAGAGATGGGGCCCTTTCTATGGCGGTTCTCTCGGATGGGTCGTAACCTCAGAGCCCTGGATGAAGCCCCTTGTTGACAAGAATATTCTCAACATGTTGAAAATCAGAGCTTCTTATGGCCAGACCGGTCTTGATTCAAGTGCAGGCCGTTTTGCATATCTCAAAGCCTATACAATCAATCCCAAGGGATATGTTGTTGACAACACCTACACTCCTACATTCTCTGAAGGAGACCTTCCTTCTCCCAATCTGACCTGGTATACGACATATCAGACGGATCTTGGCTTTGATTTCGCATCTATGAACAACCGTCTCTACGGATCGTTCGATTACTTCTTCTATAAGACATATGGTTTCCTTGTTGCTCCTACGGGACAGAGCTATCTTAACACCATCATGGGTGTAGGAATGCCTAAGGTCAAGTCTGAAAGTGAACAGAGACGAGAGGGTATTGAGATCCAGCTTGGCTGGAGAAATACCATCGGCGATTTCTCATATGACATTTCAGGCAACCTTACCTATTTCGAGTCGCTCTGGGCATATGATCAGTCTGAGTCCGAGGCTTCTTACATGAACCCCTACACACGTACTCAGCAGTCTACCGCTTACTATTCCAACCTGTACCATGTCCTCGGCTACTATGCCGATCAGGACGATGTGTTCAACAGCGTTGCATACCTCGCCGGTATCCAGTCGGGATATCTTACTCCCGGAGACCTCAAATATGAGGATACGAACGGAGACGGTCAGATCACTGACGCTGACCTGCGCCATCTCGGTAAGTCCAGTATGCCCCGCTGCCAGTATGGTATCAATATCGCTATGGGATACAAGGGATTCTATTTCAGCACCTTGCTCCAGGGATCCACAAGGTTCAACCTTTATATCAGCGGTACCAATTCCATGGATACCCAGCATGCAGGAAGTACAACAACACTCTATCCTTACCAGAAGGATACCTGGACACCTACCAATACCGATGCTGCATATCCTAAGCTGACTTCAAACTCTAATTTGAATTCAAAGAACAACTATCTTTCAAGCGACTTCTGGCTTCTTGACTGCGGTTATCTCCGCGTGAAGGACCTCCAGATCGGTTATGATTTCAAATACTCTGCTCTTAAGAACGTACAGTGGCTTTCAAGGCTCAAGGTTGGTGTGTCTGCACAGAATCTCTTCACAATCTCCAAGGCCAAGAAGTATGGTATGGATCCTGAAAACAGCAACGGTTCCGGTTACGGCTATCCTGTCAGCCGGACGCTTGCTTTGACTGTCAATATTGGATTCTAACAGTTTGTCAATTATGAATAAAGTATTATTTATTAGTATATTGGGTTTGCTTGCTGCTGGTGTGACCTCTTGTGTGGACACACTTGATACCCACCCGAATGATTTCTTTGACGAGGAAACTGTTTGGAGCTCATATTCTACAGCAAGTGCTTTTGTAAACGGTGCTTATGCTCAGGTTCTTACAGAACCCAGCAACTCCGATTACTCAGGAATGTGGGCCGGCAACGGAGCTGCAACTTTCTGGGAGTGCCGTACACCGAACTCTGTAAGATGTTCAGAGGTTGGAGAAGGACCTGATAATTTCACGTTTGAGTCTAATATTACCCCTTCCTTCGACTATGGTGTCAATTATTCAAACAGTCTTAGAAAATGTAATATCATTATCGAAAAAGCTGCCGCTTCCGAGGTGTTGAGTGACGAAGAGAAGACTCAGCTTGTCGCAGACGGAAAGTTCCTTCGTGCCATGATTTTCTTTGATCAGACACGAAAGATGGGCCGTTTTCTCCCTATAATGCAGGTTTTCTCACAGACCGACACCGCCGTCGCCAACAGCCTCAAGATGACATCCAGCATAGAGGAAAGCTATGAGATTGTCGTAAAGGACTTTGAGGATGCTACCGCAGGTCTTCCCGTCAGTGCAAAGGCAGGAAGGGCCAACAAATATGCTGCCGAGACCATGCTGTCAGAGGCATGCCTTCAGGCATATGCCTATACTAAGGATACAAAATATCTTGACAAGGCTATTGCCGCTGCAGAAGATGTTGTCGCCAACACCTCTCTCTCAACCGACTATGCAGGAATGTTCAACGGAAAGAATTCCTACGATCCCGAGATTCTTCTTGGATACTATTATCTTAAAGAGGACACATACGTGAGCAGTTTCTGCGAGCTTATTGATGTAGGTGCGAATATTCAGTCCCCTGAACTTGAAGAGGCTCTTTGCGAAACACCTTGGGCTAACCCATCTGGAGGCCCCACGTGGATGGGATGGGGAATATTCTGGCCTACGCAGGACCTTGTTGACCAGTATCTTGTAATTGATGAAAAGACAGGCGAGGCCCTTCCCTGGTGGGAAACATCACAGTGGAAGGAGAATGTCATCGAAAATAATCCCGACTCAGTTACGGAGCCCGGTCAGGTTGACCAGTACGCCGGAACTTCAGGTTTCGTCCGTCATATTCCTACATCAGGTGATTTCACCAATGTGAATACAGGCTATCCTCTGTTTACAAGATACTCAGAGTTGAAGTCGGGCCGCACTGATACAAGGAATATTTCCGAACTAATGTACCAGAACAGGGACAAGCGTTTCTACTGTTCAGTTGTTTATGATCATAGCCAGTTCCTCGGAGAGACAATGGATATGAACCTTAACGGCAACGCATCGACCGGAGTACGTTGTATGTACGGAAATCTCGAGAATGGTGGCTATTATAACACTGTTACCAATTATTATTGGAGGAAGTGCGTCCCCGAGGATATCTCATGTATGTACTACGGAGAGCAGATTGATTATCATTTCAATATTGTCCGTGCAGCAATGGCCCATCTTAACCTTGCCGAAGCTTATCTTTGCAAGAGCAACCTCTCGAAGGCTCTTGAGGCTCTCAACGCAACCCGTACTGTCCATGGTGGACTTCCCGAGTCAAAAGCACGCACTATTGACGAGGCATGGGCTGATTACATCCGTGAGCGCAACATTGAGCTTTGCAACGAGTCGTCACATTGCTATTTCGCATACCTCAGATGGGGTAAGTATGGTGGCGCTGCCAATGCTGGCAGACCTGCCGGTGACGTTGTTGCTGCTCTTGAAGCCCCCGTGCACAAGGTGATGATCAGCCGCGACCGCAGCAAGGTCCTCATCAGCCAGGTTACTCTGGAAAATGTTTCCAACCGCAAGTTTACAACCAAGCGTTATCTTCTTCCCATTCTTCAGTCCTTCCTCGACACCCGCGAGGCATATGGTCTTGACCACGAGCAGAACCCCGGCTGGTAGTAATCATTAAAGAATTTAGAATATGAAAGCGATAAAATACATAATTGCAGCTTTTGCCCTCGCACTGGCTTGTTCTTCCTGCCTCAAAGCGGATTTAAAGGAACTTGATACTTTCACGGGCAACAGCATTACGTCGACTTTTGTTTATCATCGTTATATCGACGAGTCGGTAACTTTCACTTTAAGTGATTCGCATGCAGTAAAGCAGGCTGAATTCACGGTCACCAATGAAATCGATGATGAAGCGGGAACATGTGTGATTACAGCTTCGGTTCCTACCAATTTCCCTGCAGAGCAGGTAAGCAAGGTAAGCACCGGGCAGATTGTTGTCGCAGTGCAGATCTCCGCAGCCGCAGTGATAGCCCCCGTTGACGGTTCTCCCGCTCTCGGAACCCCCGCTGACTGGTCGTCACCTCACAAATATGTGGTGACTGCAGCCAATGGAGCCACCAAGGAGTGGACGATATCCGTCAATCTCGTAAAATAGTATCATTATTTCCTGTATATGGAAGGTGGGATTCCGCCCCACCTTCCATATATTTGTAAAAAACATCTTCAGATATGAAAAGACTACTGTCAGCAATCGCTCTCTCCTGCATCCTCTGTGCAGGTGCAGACGCAAAGAAACCCACGGTGCCATCGGCACCCCAGCCTGAAATCCCGAGCCAGTGGAACGGGGCGAAGGTCGCCTTTTTCGGAGATTCCATCACCGATGCGGCCCAGCTGCAGTTCCAGGACATCTACTGGCACCAGCTTGCCGATATTCTCGGCATCCAACCCTATTGTTACGGCATCAACGGCAACCAGACCGTCCAGATCATCGACCAGGCCCACAAGCTTATGGAAGAGCACGGACAAGACGTGGACGCCATCATGATATTCATCGGAACCAACGATTTCAACAGCTCCATCCCTCCCGGAGAATGGTTCCGCGAGGAGGCCTCATACGTCAACAGGGACGGGGTCATGACAGTCCTCAAGCATCGCGTCCCCGTGATGGAAGGCATTACCACGCGCGCCCAGATAAACATCTTCATGTCTTATCTCAAGCACAATTACCCCACCAAGCAGATTATCCTGCTCACCCCCATCCACAGGGCCTATTTCAACTGCTGGAAATACAACGTCCAGCCCGACGAGAACTATGCCAACCCCCTGGGACTGTATATTGACGACTATATCAAGGTCATCAAGGAGACCGCCGACATCTGGGCTGTGCCGGTCATAGACCTTGCCGCCATCAGCGGCCTGTATCCCCTTGAGCCGGAATTCGCCCGGTATTTCCGTGAGTCCGGCAAAGAACGCAAGCACACTGCGCAGGAAGCTGCCGCTGCCCAGGTGGATACCGAGCTGGCCGTGGAGCTCCATGACCTTCTCCACCCCAACACCGAAGGTCACCTCAGAATGGCCTATGCCCTTGCATACCAGATGCTCTGCTATCCCGCAAGATTCTAAAACATCCGTTCATGAGACTTAAATTCCTTTTTGTTTCAGTGGCGTCTGTCCTTTCTCTATGGGTCGCAGATGCCCGTGTACGCAGTTCAGGAACCACATACGCACTGGATGCGATGAGACCGTATCTGGAGAGCGGAGAGTTCCCCGGAGGGATAAGTATCTTCTATAAGGACGGTGTCCAGGAGACCTGCTGTATCGGTTATTCCGATGTTGCGGCAAAAAGGAAGATTACTCTGGAAGACTGTTATATGCAGTGTTCGCAGACCAAGGGCTTCTGCGGTGTGAGTGTTGCCATCCTCGTGGAGCGCGGCCTGCTCAGTCTGGACGATCCCGTGAGCAGATATCTGCCCGAATTCGCCACCCTGTGGGTCCTTGATTCGGACACTGACAGTCTGAAGACCCTCCGCAAGGCCCGGAACACCTTGACAGTGCGCATGTGCCTGAACCACACCGGCGGATTCCCCTTCGATATCAGCGCCAAGAATCCCGCTGTCCGCGGGGGAGGATGGAGCGGGGGATGTCCCCTGCGCCAGACGGCAACCGTCGCAGCCGCTTCGCCGATTGCCTTCGAGCCCGGCACAGCCATGTCCTATTCCAACGCCGGCATAGACATCGCCGCAGCTGTGGTTGAGGTCGTTACTGGAATGAAGTGGGAGAAGTTCCTGCAGAAAGAGGTTCTGGACCCGCTGGGAATGAAGTCCACGACATTCTGGCCCACCGACCGCCAGCTGAAGAAGAAAGTGGAACTGTACTGCACCCGCACGGGGCAGAAGGCAGAATGGCTTGAGGAGAACGGATTCCAGCAGCGCCCCTACAACGATTCCCACGTTTTTCCCTCCGCCGGCGCCGGTCTGTGGACCACTGCCTCCGACCAGCTCAAGTTCTACAAGATGCTCATGAACCTGGGTGTGGGTGACAACGGCGTGCGCATCCTCCGTGAGGAAACGGTCAGGAACCTTCTGGCTGTCAGCAGCCGTCCCGCCCGCCTGGGGGGATACTCCCTTGGCCTTCAAGCCCCTGTTGTGGACGCAGAGGACGAGTGGTTCGGCCACGGAGGTGCCTGGGGAACGGAATGCTACGTCAACTGGCATAAGAAATATCTCGTCCTCTGGGTGGAGCAGCTCTCCGATTCCGAGCGCCCCTGGTATCTTGCCAGGCAGCAGGCCCAGCAGGCATTTTTTGACCATGATTTCGGTACCCATACCGACGGATCCTATACCGGCAGGACAAAATGAAAAGAACAGTAATAATAGCCTTGCTCATTCTCGCTGCCTCATGCAGCACAAACAATACTCCATTCACTCTCGCAGACCCTTTCGTGGACGGATGCGTTCTTGCGAAAGACAAGCCCATCCCCGTCTTCGGCACCGGAGGAGGATTTGTGGGGGTGAAGTTGTGTGACGATTCCGGATGCGTCTGCTGTTCCAGGACAAAGGCGCAGGACGGCCGGTGGGACGCTGTCCTTCCCGCGACTGGTGCCGGAGGCCCCTATGTGCTGAAAGTGACATCCGGCTTCAGGACGCTGTCCGTCCGTGACGTGTATGTGGGTCGTGTTATTCTTCTCGGGGGACAGTCCAATCTGCAGTTCAAGCTCAAGGACTCCAATACACCTCCATCCGAGTGGAAGTCAGACTCCCTGCTGCGTGAATATACGCTTCCCCGTCTTGAGGAAGGGGAGCCATACAGCCCCGCCGACGGGTGGATCCGGTGCACCGGGGAGAACGCCGGGGACTGGTCTGCAATCGGATATCTTACCGGAGCCGAGCTGCGCAAGGCCACCTGGGAGGCTGTCTCCGTGATAAACTGCTATCAGGGGGCTTCCGTGATTGAGGCCTGGCTTCCTGAGGATGTCGCACTCAAGCCCGAATACTCCGTTCCGGACGACAAGCGTCAGGGAGATTTCCTCTGCGAGTACTACTGGACGTGGAACAAGCCCGGGACCCTCTATCGCGAGGCTCTGGGCAAGATAGTGCCGTATGCCGTGTCCGATGTGGTATGGTACCAGGGAGAGTCTAACACCGGAGAAGGGGAAGTCGCAATCTACCAGGATCTGTTCGGCGAACTGCTGAAGTCCTGGCGGGGCGCGTTCAACGATCCCACCCTTCCTTTCGTCGTCGTCCAGCTTGCAGACCACGACACCCGTGGCAACGAACACTGGCACCGTCTGCAGGACATTCAGGCCGGATTGAGTGATGTCTATGAGGGCGTCACCTGTGTTCCCTGCAAGGATGTCTGCGAAAGCAACGACATCCACCCCAAGAGCAAGGCGGTCCTTTCCCGTCGCATTGCGGAGGCGATACTTCTCACGGGGGAGTGAGAAGTATGAGAATCGCGTCCCGGCTTCAGAAGCAGAACTTCACCCCTGCCTCGATGTATTTCCAACCGAACATCGCGGCTTCCTCAGCCGTCAACACTCTCTACATAGGAGGCGGCACCCCGTCGGTGCTGCCTCTTTCTGTTCTTGGGAATCTGGCCCATTCTCTTGGGGGTGGCCCCTGGGAGGAATTCACCATGGAGGGGGTTCCGCCAACATTTGCACCAAAAGTCACAATAAGGAACTAAATCCACTGATACCCTGCTACATGTCATTGCCTGTTTGCCGAGTTATTTGCCAAATAAGGAAACCGTCCGGGACACACGATAAAGGTAAACGTTGCCATATTATCCCTCAAGAATACGAATAATTTCTCAAACTGCCATCATATTGTAGTTATTTCACATCGGTGACAAGTCGGACAGGGAATCCATATTTTTTATCTCCCCTTTCTTTCCCTCACCGATGGCAAACTCTCCGGGAAGGATAGCCGGATGGTACTTGGTTCCGGTCAGGGTAAGACGGCCCACGGTGTTGCGCTGAATGTCAAGATTTCCGCCTGTCATCAGGAAATACCCGCCGTCTGTGCCGGTGAAGGTCAGGGTAAGGTCTTCATATTCCCCGGCAGGGACGGCGATATGGAAGAAATTGGCACCCTTGCCGAGGAGGATTTTTCCATCTTCGCCAAGATCGAGGGTTATTGCGGCGGTCCCGCCGGCCGTAATCACCGCCTTCCCTTCAGAGTCAACCGTAAACCCACCACTCAGAGGCTTTGTCCCGTCCTTGATTTCGATTGATTTGAGAACTATGTTCGGGACAGTCGTGTTAAACACAATCTGCAACAGGGCGCCGAGACTGGAGAAGTTGACTGTTTCGGCACCAGTACCGGATATAGTCTGCTTGGCATACATCGGAGCCACCTGGTTGTTGGTCTGGGTGGCCGGACATATCCGTCATCTGTCTTCAGCGAAGCAGGATAGAACTGTCTGTCATATGATTGTATGCAGATTATCAATAAATCTTACAAAATTAGTCCTTTTCGATTATTATACAAAAGGGAAAGTACTCATATGATGGGTATTATTGCATGAAGCCCGCCACAAAACAGATAGACTTAGCGGACAAACCATATCCGGATTTGGAAAGGGGCGTTAAGTGTTCGGAGATACATTACCGCTCTTTCTGAAGATATCAGGGATATTGAGCCGGAAGAATAAATCGAGCGGAAGCCCTTCGGGGCCGACCACCATAGCCTCGCAGATATTGTCCTTGTATTTCTTCTTGAATGTATCGAGACCTGACAGGTCTTTGGCCGCTCCGCTCTTGACCTCTATGGCAATAAGTTTGTCTCCTTTGCGCAGGACGTAATCCACTTCCTTCTTTTCCGGGGTACGCCAGTACAGAAGGTCAAACCCGTCCAGAATCGACCGGTTGGCAAGATGGGCCCCGACGGCGGATTCCACCTGACGGCCCCAGCTGGTGAGGTCAAGCCTGACCTCATCGAACGAGGAGGTGCCGAAGCGGTTCTTGAAGCCATTGTTGTAAACCTGCAGCTTCGGTACGGAGTTCTTCTGGCCTACCAGCGAAGGTTCGAACTTATGCATCGGCTTTGCCAGCAGAGTCCTGTCCATGATGTCAAGATAGGAGCCGACCGTCGGGACTGTCCCGCTGTTGATGACCCCCTGCATCTTGGTAAGGGACATCTCCTGCCCGGAGTAAATTGATGCGAGCTCGAATACCTGACGGAACAGGGCCGGGTTTCGTATTTCTTCCACTTCGAAGATGTCTTTTGTCAGAATTGGATTCACAATGGAGTCTTCCATCATCTTGCGCCAGCGCTCCTCGTCGTGGATATACGGAGCAAGACCAGGGAATCCTCCGAAATAGATGTATTCATCCATCGTAAAATCGAAGGCATCCTTCATCTCAGCCCATTCCCAATAGCCCATCCTGATTGTCTCGAACCGTCCCTGGAGGGATTCATCGAGGCCCTTTTGGATAAGCAGCTTTGAAGAACCGAGAAGGATTACCTTGAGATTACGCTTCTCTCTGGTGTCGCGGTCCCATTCCATCTTCACGATTTCGCTCCACCCGAGTATCTTCTGTATCTCATCGATGATCAGGATATGCTCCTGTTC
>JAZUHY010000015.1:0-17063 GCA_045641985.1 Candidatus Cryptobacteroides sp. | reverse complement strand
CGGAATCCCCAAACGAAGGGAGGATTTCAACGCGGTGGAGCTTGCGGGTGAACGTTGAAAATGAAACAATATTAAGTGCGATAAACAACTGACAATATGATAAAGCCATCTGAAATTCAGAAGAAAGCAAATGCTGAAAGGGTGCGTGACACGCAGATTGAGAAAGATTACATTCTCACGTGGATTCTTACCGGTGTGTCACAGAACACATTGCTATACAATAGTCTGGCGTTCAAAGAAGGTACTCTGCTCAAAAAGTTCTACTTCGAGGATTACAGGTACTCAGAGGATCTGGATTTTACACTGGCTGATGACACGGTTTCAAACGATGCGATTCAAGACGCTTTCAATGTGGTGTCTGAATTTGTGAGAGAAGAGGCAAACATCCCTCTTGCAATGGAAGATTTCGGTATCCACGAAACAGGGAATATCAATTTCTACATCTCATATATCGGCCCGCTCGGAGGAACGCGTGCAAACAAAAAAGTGAAAGTGGACATCTCCAGGACGGAACTTCTCTGCTTTGACCTGGAAGACCGCTCCCTATTTGATTCTTATTCCGACCAGGGAGTTTGCAAGATAAGGTGTTATTCACTAAACGAAGCAATGGCAGAAAAGATGCGTTCCCTGTTGTCAAGGACTCAGCCACGAGACTACTATGACCTTTGGTACCTCTCCGAGATAGAAGGAATGGAAATGGCAGATTTTCGCAATGAATTTGAGATTAAAGCAAGGCATAAAGGGCTGGACCCTGATTCTTTGAGCGTAAAGATTGATTCCAAAGTGAACGTATTCAAATCAAGATGGGAGAACTCGATGAAAGACCAGATAGCCGAACTTCCGCCATTCGAACAGGTCCACCGGGAATTGGGAAAGCACTTCCGCTTGCTGTTCAAATAGGACGCTTCAGTGGCGAGCGGTGTCAAAATAGGTATCCCGCGAAAGTGACCGAATTACACTTATAACACACTGTCCATTAGCTCGTTATAATGTTCGCAGTACGTCAAAATCATTGATACAGACGGATGAACCGGATCCCGGATCAGGTCCGGGATGACGAGAGTTGCCCGGGATGACGTGGGGTGTAAGGGATGACCAGAGGCGTCTTTGCGGGCCATTAATTCGTCATTGCGGGCTCGACCCGCAATCTCATCAGCGCAGATAGACTGCTGTTGCGGCGACGACTGCTGCGGTCTCGGTGCGGAGGCGGGAATCTCCGAGGCTTACCGGAATCCATCCGTGGCTGAGGGCCGCCTCCACTTCTTCGGCGGAGAAATCGCCTTCGGGACCTATGAGAATTTCAATGTCCCTGCAATCCCGGTTTGCGGCAAGCACTTCCGTGATGTCCTTTCTTTGCGCCTCGTTGTCGATGCAGTAGCAGATAAGCCTCAGGCTGCCGGCATCCGCCTTTTCTATGAATTCCTTGACGGATGTGGGCTCCTGCACCTCCGGCACAAGCCCTTTCAGGGATTGCTTCGCGGCGGAAACCACTATCCTTTCCAACCGTTCCTTTTTCAGAGTCCTGCGTTCCGACCTGTCTCCGAAAACGGGAGCTATCACATCCACACCGATTTCGCTTGTCTTTTCGGCGAACCATTCGAACCTGTCGGTATTCTTGGTGGGGCAGACAGCCATTGTGAGATGATAAGGGTGGGAGCCGAAGCCGGGGACAGAATCCAGCACGGCGGCTTCCACTTTTTTGGGGGAGGCGGAAAGGATACGGCAGTGATACAGAGTTCCCCGGCCGTCGATGACGCTGATTCCATTCCCCTCGCGATGCCTCAGGACTTTGACGCAGTGTGCCGCCTCTTCCTCTTCCAGCCTCATCACGCCACCGTCAGGCGCGCCCAGAAAGATTCTTGCTCCGTTTTCCTGCTCCATCATATTACGCTCTGATTATCTGAACTTCTCCTCTCAGCCCGAGTTTGATAATCTGGGAGGCTCTTCCGGTCGCTCCCTGCTCCAGGGCCCGGGGCACCGCATAATCGACAGCATTCCTGATTTCCTCGGAAATCTCTTTGAAACCGTTGGGTGTGGGCTCTCCGCTGACGTTGGCGGAAGTGCTCACAAGCGGTCTGCGCAGCCTCCTCACAAGTTCCCGGCAGAAGGATGCTCCTCCTGTAATTTCAGGCCTTACACGCGGGTCGGGGCCTTCTTCCACAAAGGGAATCCTGATGCCGACGGAACCGTCTTCGGCGACAGCGTTGGGGGCAAGATACCGGGCCTCGGGGTAAATTATGGTCATCGGAGCATCGTTCACCTCCACAAGGTCTATGGCTATGGAAGGAATCTCCCTGACATACTTTGCGACCATATCCAAATCGCTTGCCAGGAGCACGAGCGACTTGGCTTCGGAACGTTTCTTTATCTCAAAAACGCGGGCTACCGCCTCTTCGTTCGTGGCATCGCAGCCTATGCCCCATACGGTATCAGTAGGGTAAAGAATGACGCCGCCTTCTTTCAGGACTTTGAGGGCGTCGTTGAGAACAGAATTTATATCCATCTTTGCTTGTCGAAAAGAACTCCCCTTTTCTTCCAGTACTGAATCAGCAGCCAGCCTATCAGCATTCCTCCCAGATGCGCGAAATGAGCCACGTTGGCGGATGCTCCGGTGATTCCCGTGGTCAATTCAATGACGGCGAAAATGATGACCATCCATTTGGCGCTCAGGGTGACGGGAGGGAAGAGGAGGGTGAGCCTGGATTCCGGGAACAGGATGGCGAAGGCTATCAGCACGCCGTAAATGGAACCGGAGGCTCCCACCGTGGGAGCGAAGTCATTGGTGAGTGACTGCACCAGCAGGTGGAGGGCGGCGGCACCCACGCCGCAGATGGTGTAGAAAGTGATGAATTTCCTGGTGCCTATGATGTTCTCCACCACGCATCCGAAGATGTACAGGGTGTACATATTGAACAGTATGTGCCAGAAACCTCCGTGCATATACATATAGGTGATGAACTGCCACCAGTGGAAATAGTGGGACTGGATGGGGTAGAGTGCGAACAGCCTGCCCATCACGTCCGATTGCAGCAGTCTTTCCCCGAGCCAGGTCGCCGCGAAGACAACTATGTTGATGATAATGATATTCCTCGTAGCGGTGGGGGCGTTCCCGAGGAAGCGCCTTTGTCCGTAGTTGTTATCGTAGTATGCCATTATGTCAGTTTTTTGTCAAGTTCGTCAATGCTGATGATGCCCACAATTTTCCGCCCGTCGGGAGTGTATTCGGAGTTCTCGCAGCCGAAGAGCGTGTCTATCAGGCTCTGGGCCTCGTTGGGCGATGTCGGGGAGGAAGAATTGGCTGCGCCGGCTTTTGCGAATTTCTCCGCCAGCGCACTCTGCATCATCGACGGCAGCGAGGTCCTGTCCTCCGAAAGAATATTCAGCAAATCGTGAACCAACTGTTCGGCTTTGCCATTTTCGCAACTGCATCCTTCCGGAAGGCCGTTGACCACTACGGTGTCGTTCCCGAAGGGGGAGATGTCGAAGCCGAGAGAAGAAAGGAGTTCGGCATTGGCGTCGAAGAGCAGCCGGTTCTCCACCCCGACCGTCACCTGCTCCGGGAAGAGCGCAGTCTGCGTGACGTGTTCGTTGCCGGCCAGGGCGCGGAGGTATCTCTCGTATAGAATCCTTTCCTTCGCCCTCCTGACGTTTAACACCATCAGTCCGGACATCACCGGTGTTACAATATATTTGTCCTTGACAATCAGAACCTTGCTGGGTGCGAGCGTGCGCTGCTCAAACAGCGCGCCGTAATTGTCGTGCCTGTCGGTATAACCGTTCAGTCCATTGCCGCCGAATCCGTCGCCGCCGGTCCCGAATGACGGATTTCCGGAGTCCGATGCAGGAAAGGGTTGGGGATTGAAAGGGTCGTAGTCGCTGTCAAATTCCGTAGATGGTGCAATGGGTTCTCCGCGGTATTCGCTGTAACTCTTTCCCAATTGCGGCATCTGCACGGCGCCTTCCGTATCGAAGTCGATGCTGGCTCCGAAGGAATTTCTGCCGAGAGTCTCCCGGATGCAGGCGTAAAGGACCTGGAAAATCACGGATTCGTCTTCAAACTTGATTTCCGTCTTGGTGGGGCTGACGTTTACGTCTATGCTGCCCGGGTCCACGTCCAGGAAAATGAAATATGAGGGGGTGAGCCCTTCCGGCATAAAGCTGTCGTAAGCATTCATAACGGCCTTGTGCAGGTAGGGACTGCGGAAATATCTCCCGCCCACGAAAAAGTACTGGTTGCCCGAGGTCTTCTTCGCATCCTGCGGCCTGCCTATGAATCCCTTTATTCCGGCAACGGATGTAGAGGCCTCAATATCGACTATTTCTCCCACGACCGATGCTCCCAGAAGGTCCATGACCCTGTATTTCAGCGAAATGGCCTTTTTCAGCACGAAGACGTCCCTGCCGTTGTGGGAGAGGGAGAATTCTATGTCGGGTCGAGTGATGGCCACGCGGGTGAATTCCTGTATGCAGTGTTTGAGTTCCGCGCTGTCGCTCTTGAGAAACTTGCGCCTTGCCGGTACGTTGTAGAAGATGTTCCTGACCGCGAAATTCGATCCGACGGGGGTTGCGACGGAACCGGACTTGACGGCTTGGGTGCCGGACAGGGTCACCTGCACTCCGGTTTCGTCCCGTTCACGCCTGGTCTTGAGCGTGACCTCCGATATGGCCGCTATGGATGCCAGGGCTTCTCCTCTGAAACCGTAGGTCAAAATGTTCCCGAGATCCTCGGCCGTGGCAATCTTGGAAGTCGCGTGACGCTCGAAGCAGAGTACCGCATCAGTCGGGCTCATACCCGTTCCGTTGTCTATGACCCGGATCAGGGTGCGTCCGGCATCCGACAGAATGACGCTGACTTTTGTGGCTCCGGCGTCGATGGCGTTCTCCATCAGTTCCTTCACGACAGAAGCCGGCCGCTGGACAACTTCTCCTGCGGCAATCATATTGGCAATCTGTGCGGGAAGGACCTTGAGCTGACCCATTACAGCAGAGTGTAGAATTTTGCAATGAAATACAGGACTGCAAAAATCAGAATCAGCGAAACGATTCCGATGATGGTCTGCACTTTGCTCATATGGCTCTTGGTGCGCTGATAGCCTCCGTCACGGAAGGAGCCCTTGATATAGGATCCGGGAACGTAGGTCCCTTTCTCTTTCTCCTTCTCGAGAGTTCCGTCCACGGCGCCGAACATCCTGCGGCGCTCGTCCTCTTCCTTGTTGTAATAAATCGGCTTGTAGTCAAACACCTTGTGCTCGGACTCGCCGAAGAAATTGAACAGTCCCATAACTGTGCAAAGTTAATCAAAAAATCCTTAGAACTTCAGACACCAGACGTAGTCGCAGGGGAGGGATTTGCGAAGGGAGGCCGGAATCTTCACTATGGTTCCCTCGGGAGTCTTCTTCCAGGAGAGCGAGGCTTTGGTTCCCAGCATAGTGACTTTCCCTGACGGGACAAAGTCTCCTATGTTGATGGTCTCCGGGATGCTGTTCTCTCCTTCCGGAGCGAGATAGAAAGCATAGACGAATCTGTCCTTCTGACTGAAATACACGTCGCCGGTCTGATATGGGGCGATCGGCTTCGTGCCGTAGATGCCTTCGGAGTTGACTTTCATCCAGTCCCCTATGTCGTGCAGACGCTCGTATGCAATGTCTTCCAGAGTTCCGTCAGGCTTGGGACCGACGTTGAGGAGGAAGTTTCCTCCGCGGGTGACAATCTTTACGAGCATATCCAGGATGGTCTGCGTCGATTTGTATTCAAGGCCCGGTCTGTAGGACCAGCTGTAGGTCATCGTATAGCAGGACTCCCAGGGATAATCGAGAGCCTTGTCCGGCATCTGCTGCTCCGGAGTGCGGTAATTCTCGTAGATGTTGTGCATGCCGCGGGCCACTATCATAGCTCCGGGACGGTTTTTCCTTGCGGTGTTGGCGGCTCTTTCCCAGTCCACCACGGCTCCCATTTTGCCGGGGGCATCGGCGAGGTCGAGCCACATCAGCGGAATGTCTCCGTAGGTGCCGCAGGTGAGTTCGTCAATCTGGGCATTGAAGAAATCCTGGTATGCCGCCCATTTCTCGGGATGGCGGGCCGCCTCATAATTGAGCGAGGTGCTCATCGGAGGGAACATTCTCCACCAGTAGTCATTGTGATGCCAGTCAGGTACGGAGAAATACGCTCCGGTCATAAAGTCTTCCGCCCGGAATGCCTCGAAAATCTCCTTGGCTATATTGGCCCGGGGTGAAGTGTGGAACGGGCACTGCTCCGATGTAATCTTGTAGTCTGTCTGAGCCGTGTCGAACATACAGAATCCGTCGTGATGCTTGGTGGTGAACACGACATACTTCATCCCGGCGTATTTGGCGGCGGCGGCCCATTTGGAAGGGTCGAAGTCGAGAGGGTTGAAGGTGGTCTTGGTCTGCTCGTAGAATTTCAGATATTCGAAATAGTCCATACCTCTTTCCCTGCGGGAGCGCATCTGCCAGTCAAGGTCCCCCGGCACGAGCGACCAGGACTCAACGCATCCCAGCTGGCTGTATATTCCCCAATGGATGAAAAGCCCGAACTTCAGGTCCTGCCAATGGTCTATCGTTGCCTGAACTTCAGGCTCTGCAGGCGGTATGTATGCATCGGATTTCTCTTCTTCCGCCCTCGCGGAAACAAAAGCGCACAAGAGTGTGGCTGTTACAAACAATTTCTTCATAATACTTACAAATATACATAACTATTCCAAAATAAGAGGCATATCATACTATTATAGGTGAAACAAAAAAGAAAGCAAGAAAATAGTAATATCAAATAACACGGAATAATAATCAAATGACAATGAACAGAAGGGATTTCCTGACAAAAGCCGGAGCAGCGGTTGCGGCGGCAACCATATCGCTCCCAGCGACAGAATTCATCGCGGTGTCATAGGTGTAGGTGGCATAGGGCGCAGTTCAAGCCACTTCTTCTCAAATGAAGGATGCCCGTTGATTGCCTTGTGTGACGTGGACTCATCGCACCTCGCCTCGGCCGGTGCGGCGGCGCGCGAAAGGCTCGGCGTCAATCCGAAGCTCTACCACGACTGGCGCGAACTTGTACATGACCCGGATGTGGACGTGGTCCATATCGCGACTTCGCCTCATTGGCACGGCATTATGTCCATCGAGGCGGCACGCGCGGGGAAGGATATTTTCTGCGAAAAACCTATGACGCGCACGATAGGGGAGAGCATACGTGTAATGGAGGCTGTGAAGCGGGGAGGCAATGTTTTCCGTCTGAACACCTGGTTCCGTTTCAAGGATACATTCTATGGTCTGGGTACCGAAGTCAAACCCCTCAAGAAACTCATCGACAGCAAAGTCCTGGGCTGGCCGCTGAAAATCCGCATCAGCGGCGCCAACGGCTTCGCCTGGAAATTCTACTGGACCGGGAAGGAGAACCTCGAACCCCAAAGTGTTCCCCCCGGATTCGATTACGACATGTGGCTTGGCCCGGCCCCTTACAAGCCTTATAACATACACCGCACGCATTCCACGTTCCGTGGATACTGGGATTACGACGGAGGCGGACTGGCCGATATGGGACAGCATTATCTCGACCCCGTGCAGTATATGCTCGGCAAGGACGACGAGTATCCCGTGAAGGTGGAGGTCGATGCTCCCCAGCAGCATCCCGACGCTTGCGGCATCTGGCGTTCCATCACCTACACCTATGCTGACGGCTGTCAGATTATCCTCGAAGGGGAGGGATTCGAATCGAAGGGGAAGGTGCCATATCTGGAAGGTCCGGACGGAGCCGTATATCAGGGCTTCGAATGTACTGTACCCCACGTGTGGGATATCATAAACGACACTCTGGATCACGACGACCCCATTTACGCAGGGTTGAGAGAATATCAGGTACACGGATCGGCATACGGCATTATACCTGCCAGAAGGATGAAACACAAGCCGGTGGGAGAATGGAGCACGGAGGAGATAGAGGTCCGCGGCACTCACATCAAGGTCACGGTAAACGGCGAGGTGATTCTCGACGGAGACCTTCGTGAGGCCTGTCAGGGTCACAACGTTGCCCCTGACGGGTCTGCATTCAATCCATTCACCACCGATCACCACAACCATCCCGGAATGTTCAACTCCAGGGGTCATATCAGTTTCTGCGGGCACGGGAACGGATTGCAGTTCCGCAATATAAGGATTCTGGATTTGAGCAGATAGAATGGATAAGTCACGGTTTCCGTGCTCTCAGGGAGATGGGATAGGGGCAGCACTTGCCCATACGGGGCTGGTGCTGTTTGTTCTTGCGTCCCTGGTCGGATGTCCGCGCTCCTTCCATCTTGAATTGACCGAAGGCGACACGGTGAACGCCGGACCTTTTATGGTCAGACTGGAGAGGTCGGGAGAGGAGCTGGACGAGTCGGGTGATGTAATCGGATGGTATTCGGGATTGTGGGTCCAGACATCGCAGGGAGTAACGGAAGGGACAGTCCGTGTGGGGAAGCCTATGGTGGCCGGGGCCTGGCGTTTCTATCAGTCCGGTTGGGAAAAGGATATCTTCACCGGGGTCATCAGACACTCTCAATATAATCTACCACTTCCCCTACTGTCTGGAACGGCTTCTGCGTTGAGAACCGGAAGCCGAACTTGTTCTCAATGCCGAGCGAAAGCAGAAGCATCGAAAGGGAATCGATTCCAAGGTCGGTGACGAGATTGGACTGCTCTGTCATTTCAGAAAGGTCGAGTTTCGGCTTTACGAGCGCCATAACCTCCTTGAGGCCGGCTAATATTTCTTCACGTGTCATTATTATGATCCGTTAGTTGCGTTTGACTTTCATTGCCCCTGTGCGGGGGAAATCCTCCTTACGTATGATTATCTTGCCGATTCGGTGCGTTGTGGGCAAGTTTGCATTGATCTTATCCACAAGTTTCTTGAAATAGTCAAAGATTTCCGCCTCGTTCTTGCCCTCCGTGAACTGCGGACGGGGCAGAATCTCAATCGCTATGACGCTTCTGTCACCGTCCTTCTGTTCGCTTACAAGTACGTCCCGCAGAGCGGCACATTTATAGAACGGCTCTTCAATCTCCTCCGGTGAAACATTTTCACCGTTGGCAAGGATAATGATGTTCTTGATGCGGCCGGTGATATAGACAAAGCCGTCCCCGTCAATCCTGCCAAGGTCCCCGGTCTTTATCCAGCCGTCTTCGGTAAGTGTTTCCCTTGTTTTCTCCGGCTCTCCGTAATACCCGAGGAAAGTGTTGTCGCCGCGGAACCATATCTCCCCGTCAACAATCTTGATTTCCTGCTCGGGAAAGACCTTCCCCACAGAGGTCGGATGTGTCAGCACATCCACATTTCCGGTAGTCAGATTCGCCCCTTCCGTCATACCGTAGCCGAAAAGAAGCTGTACTCCCATACGGTCGAATTCCGAAATGAGTGAGGGTGCCACGTTCGCGGCTCCGGAGATTATCGTGTTCAGTTCACCACCGAGGAACTGCACTCCATACATCTTTACGAGCCCCAGAATTATCTCACACAGGCCGGGAACGAGAACAAGCAGCGTGGGCCTGATTGTCGGAATCTTTCCGATGGTGGCCTTCATATCTTCGGCCGGGAACCATTCGGCTCCGGTGTAGAATGCGGACAGAGTGGAACGGATAAGACCGAATACGTGGCTCAGCGGAAGGAAGCATATCATACGGTGACGGCCCAGCTGGTTGCCCGGAGCGAACACTCCATTGAAGCCGCCGCGCATCAGGGAGCGATGCGGCAGGACAGCTCCTTTCGGAGCTCCGGTAGTTCCTCCGGTAAAGAATATGGCGGCGGGATCATTTCTGTCAACGACAGCGACGGGGGCGGTTTCTTCCGCCATAGCGGAGCTCGGGATGACTTTGCATGGTGTTCTTTTGACCGTTTCGGCAAATTCATCGCGCACGGCAAGGACCTTCACCTGAAATTTCTTACAGCAGTCCGACACGGCTTGAGCCGGCAACTGTGCGGGAAGAAGGATTCCAACATAGCCTGCGGAAGTAACGGCGAGGAACATCTCGATGGCATCGATTGAAGTGCGTTCGAAAATGGCCACATTGTCCCCTTTCTTCAGCCCGAGGGAATTGAGCAGGGCCCGCCTGCGTGCAATACGGTTACAGAATTCCGTGTAGGAATATGTGTTGACCGTATCGGAAACGGCCGGCTTTCCGGCCCATTTGCTCTCAATCCACGTGACGAACTCCGGTATGGTGGGGATATAGCTCACCTGTGCAAGTTCTTCGGCAGGCAGCATATCATAGAAATAATTGCCCATTTTTTTATATTTGCAAAAATTTGCATAAAGATAATAAAAAATGGGAATAGAGATAACGGGAGTTTCCTCAAAGTCACAACTCAGGAAGTTTGTAAGATACCCGTTTGAACTGTACAAAGACTGCAGGAACTGGGTACCGGCACTGGACGGTGACGAATTCGATACCTTCAATCCCCGAAAGAACGAAGCATATACTTTCTGCGAGGCGCAGTGCTACCTCGCATACAAAGACGGCCGTCTGTCCGGTCGCGTTGCGGCTATCATCAACCACAAGGCGAACACGCTGTCAGGAGAGAACTGCGTACGTTTCGGATGGCTTGATTTCATCGAAGACAGCGGGGTTCTGAATGCATTGCTGGAGGCTGTCGGCAAATTCGGCAGGGAACACGGCTGCACCGTGATATCAGGGCCCTGGGGATTCACGGATATGGACAAGGAGGGTGCACTTGTGGAAGGCTATGACAAGCTCAGTCCGTTTACCTGCCTTTACAATTACCCGTATTATGACACTATGCTCAAAGGCGCCGGTTTCGTCAAGGAAGTTGACTGGACCCAGAAGCTGGTGAAGATTTCTCCCGAACTGCCACCGATGTTCCAGCTCGCGGATACCATAGAAAAGAGGTATGGCATACACGTAGCCAAAGTGAAGAGTATGAAAGAATTGTCCCGGCGTTACGGTGTGGGCGTCTTCCATATGTATAACGAAGCATTCGCCCCGCTGTACAATTTTGCCCCGCTCACGGACACGCAAATCAAAACATATCTCGAGACTTACGTTCCTATCCTCGATCCGGATTTCGCTGTCGTATGCGTCAACGGGAACGATGAACCTGTCGGATTCGCATTCTGTGTCCCGACTCTTTCTTCTGCGGTGAAGAAATCCAAAGGCAGACTGTTCCCCTTCGGCTTCCTGCGCATTCTCAAGGCTCTCAGGAAGAATGACACGCTGGAAGCTTTGCTGATAGGAATTCTTCCCGAATATCAGGGCAAAGGGGCAAGTGTCCTGATGTTCAAGGCAATACACGAGAACTGCATACGCCGTGGCGTCACCCGGATGATTCTCAATCCGCAATTGGAAGAGAATTTCAAGGTTCAGTCAACGTTCGAGCAATACGAGGTTGAGCCTTATATGAGAAGGCGCAGCTACAAAAAAAACCTGTAGCCTATTGTCAGTTTCTCCCGCATTCCGTATGAAAAGGATGCGTCAGATTCACGAATCCCGTTTCAGAAGCACCAGAACGTCCCCTCCCTTAAGAATCGTGTTGCCGCCCGGAATGATTCTCTCATCGCCCCGCTGGATCATCACCAGAAGGCTCTTGTCACTTTTAGGGTATTCGCTGACTCTGTGGCCAGCCCATCTGCTGTTTTCGGCAAGAGGATGCTGGATGAGGCGGTCTGTTGATTCGTCCTGGTATGAACGGGTGCATATCACCACTTCGTCGCCGGTGCTGAGCTGGGTGTCTCCTTTAGGCACAATCCGTTCGTTCCCTCTGACAACCAGCGTTATAAGGCAGTCCTGCGGCAGGCCAAGCTCCTTGATGCAACGGCCGGCCCAGCTGCTGGATTCCTTGATGCGGATGGCTCCGAAGGACATCTCCGCATTTTCACTGAAATCGCTGAACGTGGTCATCACGTCCTCACCGGTGTCGGTCATCCCGGTACCCTTCGCGACGGCAGGAATCAGCGAGCCTTGAAGGGCGATGGACACCAGCACAATGCAGAAAACAATGCTGAAGATATCGTTCTGAAGCGCCACTCCTGAAGTCAGTATCGTGATGGCGAACACTATCGACGCCGCGCCGCGAAGTCCGACGAATGAAACGAGTTCCAATTGCCTGAAAGGGTATTTCCTGAAAGGACCGAGCACGCCGCATACGGCAAGAGGCCTTGCGACAAGGGTCAGGAACAGGAAAATCAGCAGTGCCGGCAGCAGGGAATGCAACAGGGCCGACGGTATGGCAAGCATTCCGAGCAGAAAGAAAATCACAATCTGCATCAGGCTAGTGATTGCGTCGAAGAACGATACGAGGGGCTTGCGTTCCGGGAATTCCGTATTGCCGAGAACTATGCCCACTATGTAGGCGCTCAAGTATCCGTTGCCTCCGATAAGGTCGGGCAGTGCATATGACAGCATTGCAATTGAAATGAAGAGAAGCAGGTCGAAACCGTTGTTATGGAAACTTATCCGCCGCAGCAGGAACACCGCTCCCGTCGCGACGACAAGACCGGTTCCCGCGCCGAATGCAATCTGCGAGAATATCTTCCATATTATACCACCGGCAGAGATGCCGCCCGTGAACAGGGACAGCATCACTGCCGTGAGCATATATGACATCGGATCGTTGGAACCGCTCTCCACCTCAAGCAGCGGAGCGCTGTTATTCCTCAAACCCAGCTTGCGCGTACGAAGGATGGAAAAGACCGTCGCGGCATCCGTAGAACTTATAACCGCTCCCATAAGAAAACTCTCCAGCCAGGCCCATTTGAGCACAAAGTGGCAGAACAGCCCGACGAAGACCGCCGTCAGCACTACTCCGACTGTGGCCAGCAGGCCCGCCTCAATCGCTACAGGTTTTGCGGACTTCCATCTTGTGCCGAAGCCGCCATAGAACATAATGAAAATGAGGGCTATGGTGCTGATGTCCCCGACAAGCCATCCGGTGGTGGAAGCGAACTCGTCGTAGCGGCTTCCGCAGAGAAGCCCGAGCATAAGGAAGAACAGCAGGACCGGAATCCCGATTCTGCTCGAGAACTTGTTCAGGAATACGCAGCTTACAATGATGATGGAGAAAATCAGCAGGTACAGTGCCATAAATTGTCAGCAGTCTTCAAGATTTGATTTCAGGGCTTGTCGGTTTGCATGGGGACGTTTCACTGAATGTGCCGGTCAATCGAAGCGATGGTGTTGGCTATGGTGCTCCTCGCATAGGAAGAGTCGTGCGACATCTGCAGTCGGGCCCTTCGTGCCGACCATAATCACCTCGGCGTGGTTCTTCTGCTTCAGCATCGAAGCGACGGCATTGCGGGCCTCATCTGCCGTGATTCCCTTGAGGACATCCTCGTAGTTGGCGGTGATGTCCACCTTGGTGTCCAGAAGGATTCCGAGGGCCTGTGCCCAGTAGGAATTCTCGCGGAGATTCTCGTTATGCTCCTTCAGGTAGAATTCCTTGCCTTTGGAGAGATTCTCTTCCGACGGTCCGTTGGCGGCAAAATCGGCCACAATCTCCTGAATGCGCCTGTTGAGATATTCGTATTTGTCGGGGGAAGTCTGGTAAACAATCTGCATGTAGGACTGCTGACGCGGTGAAGGTGTACCGGTGAGGTCTCCGTAGGCTCCTATGCCGTATGTTCCGCCTTCCTTCTCGCGGATTTCCTCAAGCAGGGTGACGGAAAGAGCATTGAGCGCCAGGTCGAAAGCAAGGGAGTTCTTCAGGTTGAATTTCGCCTTGGCGCTGTCGAAGAAGAGATTGGTGACCATAGGGACTTCCATTTCACGCTCAAAGACATTCGCTTTCTGTCCCTTTGCGAAGTCCTGGCTCTTCAGATTCGCTTTCTCCTTTTTGCCCGTGGAAGGCAGGGAAGCGATGTAGCGCTCGATGAGAGGGATAATTGTGGCCTCATCGACAGCCCCTGTGATGACGAAACGGAAATCGGCGGCATTGGAGAATCTTTCTTTTGCAATCTGCAGGACACGGTCATAGTCGATAGCGTCCAGATCTTTCATCTTGAAATTCTCCGCCCTCACTGCGTTCTTGTATATAGTGGTGCTCAGGCTGTCCTGGAATGCAGTCATAGGGTCGCTTTCGCGGTTTGCGATGGCCGCTTTCGTGCGTCCGCGCCAGGATTCGAATGCATCGGCATCCTTGCGGAGCGAGGTGAAATAGAGATAGTTCAACTGGAACATCGTTTCCAGGTCCTTGGGTGTGGACTTGCCTGACACGTATTCGCTGTATTGGCCGATTCCGGGGTTGACGCTGACTTTTTTGCCGGCCAGCATCTTGGTAAGGTCCGTCTTGCTGAAATTGCTCACGCCTCCTATTCCTATCAGTTCACCGACGCCCTTGAGATTGGATATCTCGCTGTCCCCGTAGAGGGAGGTGCCTCCTTTGCTGACAGCGCTGACAAGTACTTCGTCCGCATTGAAATCCGTCTGCCTGAAATAAACGGTGGCGCCGTTTGAAAGACTGTATTTCGTATATCCCATTGCGGCAGGCTTGGACCCTGTTATATGACCGGCGGCAGGCAGTTCAGCCATAAGGGGCTCATCGGAAACGGCATCCACGTAGGGAGCGATGTCTTCCGCCTCCACGTCTGCGAGAATCTTGGCCATCTCCTCTTCCGTGGGGTAGGTGACGCCTTCCTTGTCGGGGAGCATCGAGAACATAACGAGATTGCCCTTGCCGGCAAGTTGCCCTATAATCTGATTAATCATCTCCACGCTTATGACGGGAGAAATCTGCTGGATAAGGACAAGTTCGTTCTGCTCGCCGGGGATGGGCTGGTTGTCGATGAAATGACGGACATAATCCCTGCAGTATGATGCGCTCTTGCGCTTGTCGCGTGAGTTGTAAGCGGACTCGGCGTTTGCAATCATCCTTGCCTTCGCCCTCTCGTATTCGGAGGCGGTGAATCCGTTTCTTGTGGCGCGGAGCATCTCGCGGTAAGTGGCGGCCACAGCCGCGGTCAGCCCTGTCTCCGATGACACTACCTGACCGCCCCAACAATATTTGGTCTTTGCGATGAACATCTCGTCATCGCTGACGGATGCCTGGATGAAAGGAGGTTCGGGAGTCTGCAGAATCTCCTGAATCCGGGCATTGACCATCATAGCGGCGGCGTTGAGCGCATACTGATAGACATAATAGTTCAAATCTCCGCGCATCTCTACGGGATAGGGCTCGTGCTTGCACATTATGTAGCTTATGGCATACTGCTGCTCCTTGTCTTTTGCAAGGCAGATGATAGGGCTCTCGTTGTCCGGAACCTGGACATAGAAGCGCTCGGCGGGATTTTCGGGTTCTGCAATGGGGCCGAAGATGTCCTTGATCTTCGCTTCCACGGCATCGACGTCGATGTCACCGACCACAACGATGCCCTGCTGGTCGGGTCTGTACCATTTTTCATAGTAGTTGCGAAGGACCTCATAGGGGAAATTGTCCACAACGGACATAAGTCCGATTGGAAGCCGGTTGCCGTAGCGGTTGCCGTCGGGGAAGATGACGGGGAGAATCTTTTCTATGAGCCTTATCTGTGCGCTGGCCCTTGTCCTCCACTCTTCGTGGATGACTCCGCGCTCGTGGTCGATGTCCTCATCGGTGAGGAGCAGGCCGTCGGCCCAGTCGTGGAGAATCCAGAGGCAGGAGTCGATTGCGGAAGGGACGGTGGCGACGGGAACGTTGTCTATGTTATACACCGTTTCGTCGATGCTTGTGTAAGCATTCAGATTCTGCCCGAACTTGACTCCAATGCTCTCGCAATACTTGATGACACCGTTGCCGGGGAAATTCTGTGTGCCGTTGAAGCACATATGCTCCAGGAAGTGTGCCAGTCCGCGCTGGTCCTCATCCTCGAGGATGGAACCGACCTTCTGGGCGATGTAAAAATTAGCCTGGCCCTTTGGTTCCTCGTGATGCCTTATATAATATGTCAGACCGTTGTCAAGATGCCCGATACGGACTGCCGGGTCAACGGGAATGGGCTGGCCCTGCTGGGCGGACGCTGCAATTGCAAAGCATACGGCCGCAATCAATGAAAATATTCGTTTCATATTGTTTATTATTCTACATCGCATTTTACGAATACTTCTATGGCCTTGTACTTGGCCATTCCGAGTTCGTTGTATAGTCTTGCCGTGTTCTGGGTGCGGTCCTCAGCCCTTTGCCAGAACTCCCTGGGATCTTCCCCGGGGAAGGGGACTATGTCTTTCTGGGACAGATGGTGATAGATGGCGTGACGTTTTTCAATCACTTCCGCCGGGCTGATGGGTACGGCCATATCGACTGTTCCGAGGTCCCACTCCATCCAGGCGCCGCGGTACAGCCATACGACGGTATTCTTTGTCCATTCCGCACCTTCCGCTTTCAGTTGGCTTAACGCTTCCATAGCGCATTCGGTGCATACCCGGTGGGTCCCGTGGGGGTCGGCAAGGTCACCGGCCATATAAATCTGGTCCGGTTTCAGTTCGGACATTATCTTCTTGATGATATCCACGTCCGCCTGGGAGCGGGGGAGTTTCTCGATGCCGCCCGACTCATAGAAGGGGAGGTTCAGGAAATGGACGTGGGAGCCGTCCAGACCGAAGGAGCGGTCGGCTCCTCTGGCCTCCGAACGGCGTATGGCCGCCTTGATGTCAAGAAGGGCGCGGGGTTCGGGCTGACCGGGACGCTTGGCGTCCACGAGAGCCTTGACTTCGTCGAAGCGGTCACCGAAACCGAGCTGGTACGCCGCATCCATATGCTGGAGCACAACATCATCGTGCACGGCCACACAACCCGAGGTCTCGTATGCCACGTGGACGTTGTGGCCCTGATGGACAAGTCTGATGAAAGTGCCTCCCATGGAGATGACGTCATCGTCGGGATGGGGGGAGAATATCAGAACCGTCTTGGGGAATGGCTTCGATGCTACCGGACGGGTGCTGTCATCGGCATTCGGCTTCCCTCCCGGCCAACCTGTAATGGTGTGCTGGAGGTCATTGAAAACCTTTATGTTGAGCTGGTCATACGGACCGTGCTTTTCAAGGAGCTCGTCCAGAGAATTCTGGAGGTAGTCCTCCTGGGTGAGCATA
>JAZUHY010000014.1:0-11346 GCA_045641985.1 Candidatus Cryptobacteroides sp. | reverse complement strand
GGAGGAAGTTAATCATATTGTTCCGGCCCGTCTTGTCGCCGAAAACCACCTTGAAGACCTTGTCGTCCAGGATGTCTGTGAAAATGTTTGCCATAAGCGATAAAATTTAAAAAATCATTCCGCTGCAATTATGGCGAATTCCATCGACATCGGAGATAAGAAACAGAAAAATATTTCTTATGTTCCGGGCAGGGGACGCAAGAATAAGGAAAACTTTTTCTTTTGTTCCCGGGTCAGAGTCCGGGATGACGGAGAGGAGCGCGTTAAAGAGTCTTGGCGATGGCCTGCACCTGTACTTTTGTCAGCCCGGTGATACGGTAGATTGTTTCAAGAGGAATTTCTTCCCTGAGCATTGCCCTGGCAATTTCCTGCTGCTTGGCTGCAGAACCTCTGGCTTCACCCCTGGCCTCACCTTCCGCGAGAGCCTCCTCGCGAGCTTCCTCGACGGCGTAACGTTTCTCGGCTTCAATTTGAATTTCGTCTCTCTGCATTCTGTCGTAGTTTGATAGTTTGTGGCTTGAGATGTTGTTTCTGTCGGCGGCGTCGAACAGCAGGGAGAAGTATCCCTCCAGCCCCTCCGGCTTCTCCCCGAACTCGTGGATGTGCCTGACGAACCAGGCCCACCGTTCGAGGAAGGATGAACTCTCCGTGACCGACTTCACCGCAGGCAACTGTAAAAATATGAAATTTAATTTATCCGACAAAATGTTTCCGTCCATCGTGACGTGCGCCTCGCGGAGCAGCCTGTCTTTGACGGGACTGTCTTCTCCCTTGACCCTGATGAAGCCGTCGAGGATGGAGATGACATAGAGTGTGCGCACTCTGGAATACGCCTCTCCCCGCTTGAGTATCCGCGTAAGAGGGTCGCCGCTGTAAACCATCAGGCGGTCGCCGTACTCTCTGTACATCTTCTTCTGAATCTCCACGAGGAAGCGGTTGCCTTCGTCATCGATGCAGCTGATGTCGTAGTTGGGGCGTTTGTCCTCTTCCTCGAAGGGCAGGGGTTCAGGAAGGTGATGGAGACGATGTTCCTTTCCGTGATGACGGCATTGAGGAAGCCAATCATCAGCTCCGGGTGCTCCGGGTCTTCGAAGGCGATTTTGAAGCCGTAGTCTCTGCTCAGGTCGATGAACCTCGTCTTCGTTGGGTTGATGTTCTGATTGTCCATAATTTTTTTCTGCAATTATGGCAAAAACCATCAACATCGGAGATAAGAAACAGAAAAACCACACTTAAGAAACAGATAAATCTTTCTTATGTCCCGGTTAGACGGCACAAGGAATTTTTCTCCGGAGGATAAACAATTTCAGTATATGGAATCACTTTATTCTAAGCAATAATAAAGGGTACGGTACCGCATTGTAATTGAAACTAAATTAAGTAGTTAGTATAAATTATTGTTTAACCTAAAAATCAACTTATGAAGAAACTTAAAGTTTTTCTTTCAGCGGTTCTTCTGACAGTCAGCGCATTGTCATTCGCGCAGAACATTACTGTCAAAGGAGTTGTAACAGACTCCTCAACCGGCGAACCTGTTCCCTATGCCTTCGTAGTTGTTGAGGGTACCAGAAATGGTGTCACCGCCGATGCAAAAGGCGCGTACTCAATCACTGCACCGGCTGACGGATCCCTGACCGTGAGTCTTTTCGGTTATAAGAACACTACAGTTCCCGTAGCCGGAAGCCGCACTCTTGACGTCATTCTAGAACCGGACAACCTGATGCTGGACGAAGTGGTCGTTACAGCAGTAGGTATTCAGCGTTCGGAAAGATCCCTCGGCTATTCAGTCACAAGGGTCGATTCGGACGAAACCATTCAGAAAGCCGAACCGGATCTGTTGAGGTCTCTTGACGGCAAGATTGCCGGCGTTCAGATTTCCTCTCCTTCCGGAGATGCTGGTAGTGCAACACGTATCACTATCCGAGGCAACTCTTCATTCCTCGGCAATAACCAGCCTCTATATGTGGTCGATGGCGTTCCCTACAGCAATGACGGAACCGGTGCTTCAGGCCGTGCAGCCGAATTCGGAGGCGCATACGGCTCCGGTATTTCCACGCTCGACCCCAATGACATCGAATCCATAAGCGTTCTGAAAGGAGCCGCCTCCGCAGTTCTCTATGGTTCACGTGCCGCAAACGGAGTCGTGCTCATCACCACGAAATCCGGTTCAAAGACTGCCGGCAACAGGCGTCTGGGAGTCACTTATTCAGGATCTTATTCGATTGAAAAGATCGCATCCATTCCCCAGTACCAGAACTCATACGGACAGGGCTCGAACTTCCAGTTCCAGGGCTCCAACGGATCCTGGGGACCCGCATTCACCGAAGGGGCCACAATGCCGCAATACGCAGCATTTCTGGCGGAGTATCCCGATATGCCGGAGACCATCCCCTACCAGGCCTATCCCGACAATGTCAAGAATCTTTTCCGCACCGGTCAGATTTGGGAGCATTCGGTGAGCCTGCAGAGCAACAATGACAGGGGCATCTTCAATGCCACGGCATCCTTCCTCGATCAGAAGAGTTATATCCCCGGTTCGAATTTCAACCGTTACTCTTTCGGTGCAGGCGGACAGCAGAAACTCGGATGGGGTCTGAGAATAGGAGCAAACCTCAAATTCTCCTACACGGATCAGGACAGCCCGATGTATGGCAACAACCAGTCGGGCTCCGAACTCGGAGGCCTTTCCTCTCTCGCCAGGGCATTCATTATGCCGCGCAGCTGGGATATCCAGAACGCACCTTACGAGACTGCTGACGGCTCCAACCTCCTCTTCCAGCTTTCAAGTCAGGCCAACAACCCCTATTGGGCTTGGAAGCACGACAAAATCAGTTCTGTTCAGAGGCGAATAGTGGCCAACATCAATGCAGGCTACGATTTCACGGACTGGCTGTCCGTTGAGTACTCTCTCGGCTACAACAACTACACCCTTGACCGCAAGACCCTTATCGACAAGGGCTCAAGAGGCTATGCCGGGAAGGGATATATCAACAAGGGTAATTCCACCGATGATAATTTGGAATCCACTGCAATGATTGATTTTCACAAGGATTTCAACGGTTTCGGAATAAAGGCCATTCTCGGTCACAACTACTACCAGAACAAAGGGACAAGTTTTTCCGCAACAGGCCTCGAAATCATAAACAAGGACATTTATGCCATTGACAATACCAATTCACAGGTTGCAGGGGAATCCTATGTAGAGTCCCGCAAGTGGGGCATATTCCTTGATGCCAACCTGAGCTGGAAGAACTGGGCATTCCTTGACCTGTCGGGCCGTATGGACAAATCTTCGACACTTCCGGTTGCCAACAATACTTATTTCTATCCTGCAGTTTCCGGATCCTTCATTTTCACGGAGGCATTCGGAATTCAGGACAGTTTCATCAACTTCGGCAAGGTACGCGCCAGTTGGGCGAAAGTCGGCAACGATGCTTCTCCATACTACAACAACGGCACGTATTCAGTCGGCTCTCCCTATATGGGACAGGGGCAAATGGGCCTTCCATCATACTTGGTTGACGAGAACCTCAAGCCCGAGTTCACCACTGAGTTCGAGGCAGGATTGGAATTTAAGCTGTTCAATGGCAGAATCGGCTTCGACGGAACATTCTACAACAGAGTTTCAGACAACCAAATCGGTTCAAAGACCTCTCCCTACTCGACAGGCTACACAAGTCTGATTACTAACTTCGGTTCCATACGCAACAGGGGCTTCGAAGTCGGCCTCGACCTCTATCCCGTTGTCGTAAAAGATTTCTCCTGGAACATCTACACAATCTTCACACAGAACAAATCGGAAGTCCTCTCTCTGGCAGACGGAGTTGAAAAGCTTGAAATCGGAGGAGATTTCTCTAATCCAAGGCCCGTGCTCATCGTAGGGCAGCCTTACGGCATCCTTGAGGGAGAGACGCTTGCAAGGACACCGGACGGTCAACCTCTTGTTGACCCCTCAACCGGTATGTACATCAACAATCCCGATTACGGCATCATCGGTGACCCCAATCCCGAGTACAAGATTGCTATGACCAACACCTTCAGATGGAAAGGCATCTCGCTGAATTTCCTCTTAGACTTCCAGAAAGGCGGCTGCGTTTACTCTTCCTATCTTTCCGACCTTCTCGGAAGAGGTGTTTCCAAAGACACCGAGGACCGTCTCGGAGGACGTATCATCCCCGGCGTTTACGGTGACGCAAACACCTGCAAGCCTCTTCTTGACGAAAATGGCAACTACATTAAAAACACGACGACTATTTCCGAAAGCGACCTCTGGTTCTCCGATGGAACGTATTCCACCTTTGCCATCAACTCTTGTGATGAGGTTCAAACCTACGACGCAACTGTCCTGAGGCTCAGGGAATTGAGCCTTGGATGGCAGATGCCGGCAAAATGGTTCAGAAAAGTCAGATTCATCCAGGGCGCCGAGCTCTCGGTTGTAGGACGCAACCTTTGGTTCTGGGCTCCCAACGTGCCCAAGTACTCCAACTACGACCCCAGTGCGAACACTTACGGCGACACCAATGTTCAGGGTATTGACTACACTTCCGCGCCTTCCACAAGGAGGGTGGCATTCAATGTCAAGGTTACATTCTAAACAGATGAAGATATGAAAAACAAAACATTATACTTTCTTTCAGCCGTTGCAGCCGCAATTCTTGCAAACTCCTGCGATCTGGACATCAACAGGGATCCGTACGCAGTAACGAAACTTGATGTCACCCAGCTCCTTACGGCGACCGAAAACGAGGTGGGATGCACCTTTGCCGGAGGATACTACCTCAATCAGAATTTCTCGTCCTATGTGCAGCATACCTGCTGCCGCGAAGTGGACAACTACGGCATAACTCCCGGCACGAACAACCTCAGCAACACCTGGCTGGAGGCTTATGTGGGCGCAATCAAAAATTGCGACGCTCTGATTGAAAACGCCGGAAAGGAGGAATCCAAGGATGACAATTATGCCGCAATCGGAAACATTCTCCGCACCCACGTGTATATGGGTCTTACTGACCTATGGGGAGACATTCCCTACTCGCAGGCAAACAATCCCGATTATCAGACTCCCGCTCCCGACAAGAGCGCCGATATCTACAAGGATCTCCTCTCCCGTCTGAATCAGGCCATTGCCGGACTTTCAAAGTCCAATCCCGATGAAAGTTTCAGCCTTGGAGCGAACGATCTTTTCTACAAAGGCGATACAGGCAAATGGCTCAAGGCGGCGAACACCCTCAAACTCAAGCTTCTTGTTCAGGCAAGGAAGGCTAAGAGCCAGATTCCCGACTACGATTCTGAACTTTCTTCTGTCCTTGCCGCCAACAACTTCCTCGGCAGAGGTGAAGACCTTCAGTTCCCTCATTCAACGGCTCAGACACCCTCCGATGAAAGGAACGCCGATTTTGTAAGCGAATATGAGGGCGGTCAGAAGACAATGTTCATCAGCCCCTGGCTTTATGAGACGATGAGCGGTCTGATATACAATTTCACGGACAACCCTCTTAAGAATATTCAGGATCCCCGCATTCCTTACTATTGGGTCAACCAGTTGACTGAAGACGATTCTGCTGACAACAATACCGACTACCGTGACGGAGGTTTTGTATCTATTTTCCTTGGCAGCAAGTCCGGATATTCTTCATCCAGCAACGAAAAATCGATTTCCGTTGTCGGCATCTATCCTGTCGGAGGCAAGTATGATGACGGAGAGGGCTGTGTAATCAATGCAAAATCCGGTACCGGTGTTGCTCCCGACAAGATGCTTATGGCTTACTCCGTTCCTTTCTTGAAGGCGGAACTGGTTCTTGCCGGACTTTATCAATCAGCCCCGAAAACAGCTTTCGACTATCTTGAGGAAGGTGTCAGGGAATCAATCGCCCACGTCAATTCTGTAGCAGCTCTTGCTGATCCGACTGCTCCTCTCATTGGTACAGATGCCGAGGCTGAGTTCGTACAGGCAATCAAGGCCAAGTTCAATGCAGCAGACAATGCAGGCAAGATGGAATTGGTTATGACTCAGAAATGGATAGCAAACTATTTCAATCCTCTTGAGGCCTACAATGACATCCGCCGCACCGGCTACCCGAAACTCTTTAAGGGCAACGACGATCACAAAGCCGTTTCTCCTTACGCACAAACAGCGGATCCTGCACCCGGTCCGGTTCAGTTTGAAGTCGGGACAATTCTTGATTACCCGAGGATTATGTGGTATCCGACCTGTGAGGTTCAAGTCAATCCCAATTTCACGAACGAAGGAAGGATCCTCAAGAACTACAACAACGTGTTCTGGGATGTTGAGTAATAATAATGAAAACAGATATGAAACAGACAATAATAGCAATATTCACTGCTGCAACGGCGCTCGCGACGCTGGTTTCCTGCAGCAAGCAAAACCTGCCATACGATCTTGAAGGGGTTGAGAAGACGGTAGTCATCAGCATCAACAAGCCTGCCGGCTCCAGTGCTGTGCTCCATCAGGATAAGAGCGATGAATTTGAGATGACACTGACTTTATCCCAATTCCAGGGAGATGTCTCGATGCTCAAGGAAGCTCAGGTCTCGGCTGTTTACACCCACGGTTCCGAAAAGAAGTTCGCCCACATCGTAACGGGTATCACTTCTTTTCCCACAACAGTGAAGGTGAAAATGTCCGATGTTTGCACCAAGATGGGGATTTCGGAAATCGCCACCGGCGACAAGATTGAATTCACTCCCAGCCATACTCTCAACAACGGCACACAGGTTGACGGATGGAACAAATATGCCGGCTTCAACAACACGTATTACTCTGCCTGGACAGATACTGAAGGGAAGGCCGTTTCCTACAAGATTTCCTTCACGTCTTTCGCTCCATACGACCTGAACGATTATCTCGGAAATTTCTTTGTAGATGGAGATCCGAGTGTTGGCGGAGTCGTCATTTCCGCTTTAGATGAATATCCCGATCCTTCCTGTCTTCCTGCCGGAATAACCAATGATGACCTCGACGGCATCTTCCTCGACGGATCTTTAAATGGATGGTTCTGGGGAGGAGACGTTCTCAAAGCCTGGATCAACAAGAAGGATTACACACTCATTATTCCGGACCAGACTATTGTTCCCAACGGATATGGCCCAGGTCTTGACGTCGTTGTCAGTTCGGCATCTGGAGAGTTGGATACTATGACGCACACAATAAAAATTAATGCAACATACGATGTGCCCGGCCTTGGAAGTTTTGGAGCATACTCTTTCACCTTCTACCCTGAAGCTACGGAATAAGCTTCTATGTTTATGAAGAACACCCTTGACGTCCTCCGGCCTCAAGGGTGTTCTTCTGTTTGTACAAGCATAGCCCTTTCTTATCTGCACCCAAACACTCCTCGTCGGCCGCCCTTCCGATGCTGATTGTTGTTTTCACAAATGTTACAAAATTTACTCATATATTTTAATGGGTAAAATCTGTGACATTGTTATATTTTCCCCTGCTTCAACTTTTCCAGGTGACTTCTTCAAGCGTATCCGTTATCTTAGAATATTGAGGACCAGATTGTGTTTCATCTCTTACACTATTCTCCTTCTGCAGCTCCGGCAAGTGTCGCCGCCCTCAAGGACATCAACAGTCTTTCGAAGAATCCTGCAAAGGCCGGCAAAAAAGCCGAAAAGAGCCCCAGGCTTAAATAAATCTTGAATGCTCTATAATTAAACCGGCGAGTCGCTTGACTCCCCGGTTTTTTTGTTATATTTGTTGTTTTGCTATCAAGTGATATTTATCATAAATATGAAAAAGTTTATCCTATTCCTGATAGCATTTCTCTCCGCCCTCGGCGCTTGCGGGCAGGATTGCTCTACCACGTGGCCCTATCTTTACCCCGAGTTCCGGGATGTTGTCCTGTATAAGAAAGACGGCACCAAGTTCGAACTCAAAGTCAACGTACACGTGCTCCACGGCCGCCTTCATTATCTCGATGACGGTCTGGTGAAAGAGGCCTTTCCGCACGAGGTTCTTCTTGTGCAGATAGGGGAAGACAGGTATATGGACGTGAACGGAGACATAATGAAGGTCGTGGCGAGTGAGGACAGGGGCTTCGTGGCCGCCCACATTCTCGGAGACTTCGACAAGCTGCGCGAGTCGGGCGGCGCCTACGGCACTTCCACCAACAATTCCGCCACGCAGAAGCTTACGTCCATCCAGGTGGCCGGCCACATCAACCAGAACCATATGGAGATGTGGGAGAAACGCCACAACGGAGACCCCCTGGACCTTGTAAGCAAATATTACCTTGTAACTCCCGGGAAGATCTGGCTCGCCACGCGGCGCGGCGTGGAGCAGGAACTCGGTCCCGAAGAGAAGGCCGCATTCAAGGCCTGGCTCAAGTCGCACAGGATAAAATGGAACGATTCCGCAAGCCTTCTCTCTCTGCTGGATTTTCTTGTAAAATAAAGAAATATGAAAAGATTGAATAATATTCTGCTTGCCTGCCTGCTGCCTCTTGCCGTGATTGCATCCTGCAGCAAGAGTGTTGTGGATGAGGAAGCCGCGAATCCGGTCGGGGAATCCGAAACAGCGGCCAAGCTGCCCGACGGGGCATACAACCCCGGCATTATGAAAGTGAGGCTCACGCCCGAATTTGCAAGCGTTGTTGAAGGCAACACGGCAGACGACGGAATGGTGCGGACAACGGCCGTAAAGTCGATGTCCTACGCTCTCGAAGACCTCGGCATCGTCAGTATGACGAGGCTTTTCCCCGAAGCCGGCCGCTTCGAGGAAAGAACCCGGGCTGAAGGCTTGCATCTGTGGTATGTCGTGACCTTCGATGAGAGCAAGTCGCTGACCAAGGCTTTCAATGACCTTAGAGACATTCCGGGAGTGGATTATGTTGAACCTGATGCTAAAGTTGCCATCTTCGGCGGCACCGAAGTGACGGAGTATGTGGCGGCGATCGAGGCGGAAACTGCCGATTGGGCCTCCGTCTTTGACGACCCTATGCTTTCCACACAATGGCATTATTACAATGACGGCACTTCAAAGGGAGCGCAAAGCGGATGCGACATCAACGTCCTCCCCGTGTGGAAAAGCATCACCACCGGCGATCCCAAGGTTGTGGTGGCCGTGGTTGACGAGGGCGTGGACTATGAGCACGAAGACCTTGCCGCCAACATCTGGGAAGATCCGGAGCACAGCGGAGGGCACGGCTACAATTTTGCCGCGAACTCCTATAAAATCAACAAAGGTGAACACGGCACTCACGTCGCCGGCACTATCGCCGCTGTCAACAACAACGGAAAGGGAGTCTGCGGCATCGCCGGAGGCAACTATAAGGCCGGCAAGCCAGGAGTGAGGATTATGTCCTGCCAAATGTTCGACGGAGACAGGTCCGGAAGCGGTGAAGCGGCCATAAAATGGGGCGCCGACCACGGTGCCGTCATCTCCCAGAACAGCTGGGGATACCCTGATGCAACATATACGCCTGAGTCCTTGAAAGCGGCGGTGGATTACTTCGAGAAGCATGCCGGTATGGACGAAAACGGCAGGCAGGTGGGACCTATGGCCGGAGGCGTGGTCATCTTCGCCGCCGGAAACGAAAACCGTGGCAATGGTTCCAATATGTATGAAAAAATGGTTTCCGTCGGAGCTCTTGCACCCGACTACTACCGTGCATATTATTCCTGCTACGGAGATTGGGTAGATATCTGCGCTCCCGGAGGCGACTACAAAAAGGGAAGCCAGATAGTCAGCACTCTGCCGGGCAACAAATACGGGAAAATGCAGGGATCGTCCATGGCTTGTCCACACGTCTCGGGGGTGGCGGCACTTATAGTATCAAAGAAAGGGGGTCAGGGTTTCACCAACACACAGTTGAAAAAACTCCTGCTCGAACATACAACAGATGTGTCTTCCTACAACAGGAACTATCCCGTGGGAGGTCTGGTGAACGCATACGCATCCTTGAACACACAGGGAGGCAAGGCTCCGAATCCTGTCACGGAATATTCTTTGAGCGCACAGTCAAACAACGTGACCTGCACCATTACCGTTCCTTCCGCACAGTCCGGGGGGGGGCAGCCGGTAAGCAGTCTTATTGTGTATTTCACCGACAAAAAAACGGATTCGGATCCAATATTCACCCAGTTCTATGTCAACGGGCAGAAAGCGGGTTCCCAACTCATAGGGACAGTCATAGGTCTCAAGTTTGAAACCGAATACCGTTTCTGGGTTGTGGCCTGTGATGAGGCAGGCAACAAATCGTCCAAATCTGCCACCAAATCCGTTGTTACCGGGCCCAATTCCAAGCCGTTCATCACTCCGTCAGGTCCTACGGAATTAACGCTCAAGCCTTTCCAGAAGGCGGATATTAAATTCAAATACGGTGATGAGGACGGCCACCGGGTGTTCATAGACCTCATTTCGGACCCGAAGGGAGCTGCTGCCGAATATCTCGACACTCTGGATTTCGACAATCCGAGGGTTGTGCTGGATGCGTCCAAGGTGGGGCCCGGCACCTACGAATCTTCCATACGGGTCAAGGATTATTATGAAGAGAGCATACGGATGCCTTTCACCTACACCGTCCTTCCCAATACCCCGCCCAAGGCACTCACTCCTCTTCCGGACATTGTCCTTTCGAACAAAAACGCTACGACAGAAATAAAAGAGTCCGACTATTTCACGGACGAAGACGAGGAGCCTCTCTCCTATAACATAAGCATTTCCGATGGAAGCGTGGCCAACGTGAACTTTTCGGGCGGCACTTTTTATGTGACAGCGATGGGCTACGGCGTGACGGATGTCACCATCAAGGCTTCCGATGCCAGGAAGGCGAGTGTTTCGCAGTCTTTCAGGATACTGGTCCGTGACGGCAGCAAGGAGATGGAGGCATTCCCGAATCCGGTGAAGACCGACCTTTACGTCCGTATGGCCGGGGAGGTCACTGCAAATATCAGCATCGTGTCGGCAAGCGGTGCGGTTCAGTTCGAAGGTGATTTCAACATTACTCCTTTCGAACCCGCCAGAATTGATATGAGTTCCAGCCCTGCCGGAGTTTATACCCTGATTGTGAAATGTGCAGACAGGGAGTTCAAAAGCAATTTCGTTAAAATCTGAAACTTATGAAGAAAATTATAGCAATGGCGGTGTTGCTGGCCGTATGCGCGGGCTTGAATGCCCAGACTATGCCGTCCCTCATAATGGATTTCGACCCTTCGTCTCTGGGCGTGGCCTCGTCGTCGGTGGTGACGTCTTCCATTCTCGACAGTAAATTTGATATCAATGCCTCGTACGGCATCTGGCAGCCCAAGATGGCAAAGGAGAGCCTGATTGGCGTGAATGCATCCTATCGTTTCGGGGAGAAATTCGCCCTTGGGATCTATGGC
>JAZUHY010000013.1:0-6474 GCA_045641985.1 Candidatus Cryptobacteroides sp. | reverse complement strand
CAGGGAATTTTTTCACCCCCCAACAGACATTTTTATAAGTAACCGAACTATGTTTCACGGCCCCCCCACCTCCCTTAACCACCACGCGCCGCCCGGGGGGCGGCGCGATAATGCTTTTGAGTGTTTTGATTCGGTCAGCTTTCCTGAGACCTGACGGTCTTGGGAAAGCTGTTTTTTTTAATCTGAGACGGGACGCACCGAGTAGCCGCGGCAACGGTCGTAGCTGACCCGAGGACGGACACCGCCACCGAAGTCCAAGAGGTACGCGTCGCGGGGATTGTCCGTAAAGAGAGAACTTGACCAATAGCTGCCCCAGTAGCCCGCAAAGCCAAGGGAAGCACCATTGCCTTCGCCCGCAGCGGGGAAGAACAACAAAGCGTTGGATTTGTTGTAAGTATTGCTGGTTATGTTATTTCTTCCTGCATCACCTTCCTGCGGAGCATAGACATATTGACCTTTATCCGTTTCATCCCATGCCCAATAGGTAGCATCAAACAATGCCTGAAACTCTGCTGATGTAGGCATACGCCAAGTATCCCCCCAGAGAATGCTGGCGACGTCATCGGATGGAATGAGGGTAACTATTCCATCAGACGAGTTATATTTGTCATATGAGGAGGAATAATGCGGACAAATGCTGGAAGTGTTGAACTGATAGTCAGCGTCACTAGCGTTTTTCTTCCATGAGAAAGAACCGGATGAGCCGTCATTTGTAAAGGATTTGTAGATGAGAAGACCCTTGTCGTTATTTTCTTCCGTGGTGTAATTCTTTGTTGCGCCCCACTGGAAGTAATCGCCGATCTGAACTTTTTCGTCCGTTGTGCCGGGAACGTTTACTGACTCTGACATCCACGCAGTTTCGCCCGATTCTGAAACGGCAAGGTTCTGGGTTGCCCATTTGGTGCCCGCAATAAGGACATAGGCGTGAACATTTGCACCGGTGCCGAGTGTTCCGCAAGTGAAAAGAGAGGTCGGTGTGGTGTAGGACTTGTTGCTCTGGATTTCATTTGGTGTGATGACACCCTTGTTGGTGTAGCCAGTCTGGGTGACAGTGATATTTCTTCCGGTACTATTATCGGGAACGAGACCGACGGTGATGATGGCTCTGGTTTTGTCTGAAGAAGCAGCAATGTTGGTTGTCTCAATATTGCCGGCTGTGTTTCCATTTATTGTAGGGTCACTGCTTGCGCTGAGTGTCAGAGTTACCTTGGTATTGATGCCGCTGATGGTGGCATTGGAGATTGCGCCGCCCCCGAGGTTCGTGGCCGCTATCTTCATTACCGAAGTGGCGAACTTGAACCCTACCATCTTGTCGGTGAATGTTGCTGTTCCGTCATACATGAGCGTAGCGTAGGCCACGAAGGGGATGCCATTGGTCGTAGTCTGGTTTGAGAAGTCGAAGGTGAGGCCATCGGTAGCGACCGTGCATCCGCGGCTGTAAACGAAAGTGATTGTCTCGTTTGTTTCGGGTGCAGTTATCGTACCGGTCAGGCTTGCGAACAATCCGTTCGCGCTGGGGGTGACGGTGAGATCTGTGCCGATTTTGTTAGCTCCGCAATAGGCCTGCACCTTGTCGCCTTCTGCCCACTTGAGGCGAACAACGGACTCGGCCGTCGCCTTGGTGCCGTCGGCTGCGACGAGGTCACCGAGGCTGGCATTGATGTTTACCTGGATTGTTTCTCCTGCATTTACGGGGTTCTGTGGTTCAGAGACTGCCGCTTCCTTCTGGCAGGAGATTGTCGCGAAGACGGACGCGGCCACAAGGATGATTGTTCTTACTGTTGATTTCATTATTTTTCTGTTTTGATTTGTTTGTTCGATTAGTTTACTGTCCTGGTGCAATAGACCTTTCCCGCCTGCTAACGCTAGAAGACGTCCTCGCCTCCCATCTCGGCGGGGTTGGTGTTGTAGGGGTTAGGGGATACTGCCAAAATGGTTTGGTTCATCCTGAGGGCGATGACTCGCACCGTCGGAGAAGCATAGCCGGATGACGGCATTTTCTGTTTCTTTTCTTTGTTCATTTGGCCTTGATTTTAGAGTTTATATAAAAATTATTGTATCGTTCGGATAAAAAAAGCCGCCTGCAGCGGAACATGACGTCACGTCCGGACACGACGAAGCTGCGGTTCTGAAGCCAAAACCGCCACGAGAGTTGTGTAAATTATTGATTGATAGGCACTTACACCCCCCCCCTGAGTAAAGGCGGACCAGAAGAGACTGTTGTTGGAGGTATGCGTTGCCATAAACATCTTCAAAATTACAAAATGTTTTTCCAACCGCAATCAGTTGGGATGAAAACATACATGGATATTCGAATGTTATAGATCCTGTTTGGATTGCCGGAGTCAGCTACAAGACGCGTACACTGACTTCTCTACCGAGTCCTCGGAATACTTTTACCAGCGTTGACAACTGAATATCAGCCCGTCTGTAGAGGAAATGCAAAAGATTCTATTTCTGAAAAATCTTATCTGGTGATATGTTCTCGCGCATATTTCTGGACGTACGCCTCCAGTTCCGGAGAGCCCACAATCTCGATATCATCTGCCAAGCCGCAGTAGAACCGGCAGACTCCGGCATAATCATAAACACCCATCTCCAGTATCCAGTAGGCACCTTTCCTGGTGATGTCCTTAGCGGCCAACGGATATTCCTCCAGCAGCAGGTTCTTTGCCCTTAGGCCGAGGCGCAGCTTGATGGGCTTCGGAGATTTCCCGGACATACGGAACACATCGGTGCTCTGACGGCGGTGGCTGCCTTCGAACTCCCAGTCTTCGTCCATGATTTCAACTTCGCCGATGCGGGAGATTTTGAAGACCTTGTTGTGCAGGTCGCCGAGGTCGTAAGCCCAGACATCGATGAGGTTGGTGGTGAATGCGAAAGGCTCCACTACCCTATCCTTCACCGTGTCGCTGTGTGCGGACTCGTAGCCTATGAGACAGACTTTCTGCTTGTTCTTGATGGCTTCGGACAGAGCCTTGATGTTGGCGGAATTGCCCTTCTTGTCGATGTATTCCGCGACATTTGTGCTGTTGTATATGGTGGCCAGCTTGCGCTTGAGATTTACCTTCAGATTGTTCGTCTGGTCCAGATTGTCGATGAGGCTGTTGACGATGTAGGCCTCTTCTTCGCTGAAATATATCAGGTTCTCGAAGTCGGGTGCCCTCTTTGGCATCTTGCCGAGTTTATAGACGTTGCTGTAGAGCTTGGCCACGGCGAATCCGGAAGCCTTGAAGGTGTCGATGTACCGGTAGATGGTGCGGTACGACATCTTGAGTTTCGCCGCGAGTTCGTCAATCGTGTAGTTTGTGTTACTGGCCATCAGCTTCATCAGGCGCAGCATCCGCTCTATCTTCGGTTGGTCCATATTATTCCACAGGTTCTAAATAGTTCACTCCCCTGCCATTTGCCTTTGCATACTCAATCTCACTCCGAGTGCTGCTGCCGATGTAGCCTCCCACGTTGATGACGAAGATTTCGTCCGCCATATCAATCTTGCGTTTGTGCATATCGTCAAGCATTTCCTTGGTGCCTTCGGTCCAGACCTCATCGTCTCCGGAATGCCCGAAGAGTCCGACGCTGATTACAATGTTGCCTTCAAGAGTAAGGCGTTTCTGTGCTTCGAGGAACTGCTCCTTGAAGCGTGTGCTGCCGCACAGGGTTATGACTTTATATTTGCCGACCATAGTAGAAGATTATTTATTCCCTTTGCTTCGGTTATGATGCTTGCAGAGCATCTGGCAATTGCTGATATCGGTAGCACCGCCATTCCTGAGTTCAAACACAAAACGCAATCGAGGAGGAGAATTTGAGCCGGGCGGCTTTGCCGATTGTTTATGAAGCGAAGATACTGATTTTTTTAGAAATTGGATTTTTAAATTCGCGTAGCCAAATAATTTTCATTCAATTTGACGATTTCAGTTGAAAATTACTATTTACACCTTTATCCGCTTAACGGCCACGGCAATATCTGAAAATTCATTACCTTTGTCAATTGCTTTCTATCATATCAACAAACAAACAAATGAATAAACAATCACAAATCGAATCATACCGGGCTCCCGAAATCAAGATTCTGGAGATAAATGCTCATTCCATCATCTGCGTAAGTCCAGGTGATGGCAAGGATAGCCTGTCTGAGCAGGACTTTGGTGATGGTGGATTTGCTCAACCGGAATTCTAACAAGATAAACACTTGACGATGAAAAAGATATTTTTTGCAACAATTTCACTCTCTGTGGCATTCCTTGCGGCATCTTGCCAGAAGGAGAACAACCTGAATGAATTGTCATACGGGCCCATAACCATAAACGCAGTGACGGAAGGGATAGACAATCCCGACACCAAGGCGAGCACGGCATATAAGTATGATGTCCTTTGGGGAACGGGTGACCAAATTATTGTCAAAGGTCAGGGCGGAAGTGACACCTTTACTCTTACCTCTGGAGCGGAAACGACAATGGGGACCTTTAAGCAGGATAATTCCGTGGCTCTTTCCGGCGAAGTCGAGGGTTTCTATCCGGTGTCAATCGTCAGCGGAACATCGCTATTATGGCCATCGGAGCAAGATAACTTACAAGTGCCTCCGATGTACTGCAAGAAGAGCATTACCGGCAAGACTGAGGATTTCTGTTTCAGGAGCCTTGGCGCAATGCTGCAGATAGTCCTGACTACTACCGATTCCGATATAACACTATCAAGCATAAGGATTTCCGATGCCACCAAGCCGCTCAGCGGTGCCTTTACGGTAAGCGGCGGTAAGGCTGCTATGACCGGTTCCGGCAAAAGTGCCATCGTTCTGAATACAGGAGAAACCAAGATTGGCAATGCCGCCAAATATTTCAACATTGCGGTTCCTGCCGGAAAATATGACAACATCAAGCTTACATTCTTTACGAATAACGGCAAGGGGGTAGTGATGTATTCCACTACTATGCCTGAGATTCAGCATAATACCGTAGCAAAGATTTCGCTGTGTGCCAAGAATTTCAGTCCTGTTCCGACCGGATTAGCGTTGGATGAGACTGCTGTCAGCCTGCCTGTCGGCGCACATCGCAAACTTGTGCCCCAGTTCACTCCGGCCGATACCTACAACAAGAAAGTTATCTGGACCAGTTCTGAACCGGCAGTCGCCACGGTCGGCGCCAGCGGGATGGTAAATGCCATCTCTGCCGGCAGCACGACCATAAGCGCTCAGCTTGAAGACGAAGTCTTTTCGGCAAGCTGCGAGGTTACGGTAACCACCCCTGCAGATGTCCCTGCCGATGCCCTCAGCGGTCTGTTCAGCGTCAGTGACAACAAGGTCGTGCGGTTTGCAAAGAGCAATCTGAACAAATTGGGCGACTCCAAGGATTCCTGGGGATTTGTTGACAACCAGTATGGAGAAGGGACGACTTTGGATTCGGAAGGCATTAAGATGGCGGAATGGAAAGAATGGTTGGAAACCTCAAAGGGCTCAGGCTGGCAGGTTCTTTCCGAGGATGAATGGAAATACTTGCTCGGAGACAACGAAATAAGAAGAGGTCTGGCTGTGGCAGGCGTAACTGTAGCCGGTACTCCCAATTGCGTTGTAATCTATCCTGACGGATATACCGGCACCAAGGCTACCAATGAAAACAAGACTACAATATATGCCACGGCTGAAGATTGGGCCCAAGCTCAAAGTGCCGGTGCTGTCTGCTTTATTACCGATAACGGGACCCAAGTTTTCTATGGCGAAGAAGAGTATTGGACTTCGAATTTATTTGATAATGGTAGTATGGCTGTTGTGGAATTAGGGCCCAACGACGGTTCCGTCTATAGTATGTGGTATATTACTAATGATTTCCCGCATAAGGTACGCCCTGTAACGGAGGTCAAATGATAACCACAGGCCCGACAGTCACACAAATATCCTGAGTTCAAGCACGAAACGCAATCGGTGAGAAGAATTTGAGCCAGGCGGCTCTGCCGATTGTTTCTGACACGAAGATACAGTTTTTTTCAGAAACTGGACTTTTTTCATCCAAATACCGATGTTTGTTTCTGCCTGAAACTGATGGTAGGTTGAGATATTTTTTGTATTTTCGGAATTATTATGACAATGCATACCTTCAATAACAGTCTTTCAGTGCCCGCTCCTATGCAGGCTGTGGGGGGGGTATTTGCTTCATAGTCAGCAGTTTAGCATTATTCAATAACATCGTTTACCGTCTGGGATTCCAACCGTGAGCCCCGGACGGATTCGTTATGTATATAACTCGAAAACAAGATCAAATCAAAAATACAATTATGATGAAACAAGAAATCAAAAACAATGAACTGCGGGAGCGTCAGAAGTACGTTCCTGCGAGTGTGAAGGTCATCACGACCTCGGCGCAGAGAGTCATCTGTGCAAGTACACCGAACAGTCTGGAACAATATCAGAGAGAAGACTGGTAGAAGTTGAACACAAAAAGAGAAAGACAATGAAAAAGACGATAATTTTTGCATCAG
>JAZUHY010000012.1:0-2950 GCA_045641985.1 Candidatus Cryptobacteroides sp. | reverse complement strand
TCCCTGCAGATGAGGGAAGGCGCAACGTCAGAGGACCGGACTATGTCCATCGTTGTTTCCCCGGAAAGGACCAGAACTCCCAGAGCTCCGGCATTGATACCCGTCTTCACGTCGGTGTATATCCTGTCTCCCACTATTGCCGCCTCGGACGGCTTGACCCCCTTGCTGTCCAGCACACCGTAGAGGATATCGGGGTTCGGCTTGCCAATGAAGACGTCCGGTGCGCGGCCGGTCGCACCCTCAAGGCATTTGCAGATGGACCCGCAATCCACAAGAATGGTTTCAAGGTCGGTAGGACAGACCCAGTCGGGATTGGTGGCGATATAGGGAAGTCCCTTTGAAATCCACCAGGCGCAGCGGCAGAGGCGCGAATACTGCAGCGTCATATCGAATGCCGCCACAACCACGTCCGGGACGTCTGCGGAATCATCGGCACAGGAAACAAAGCCGGCATCCTCGAACTGCGAAATCATAGACGGCGTTCCCAGCAGGAAGAGCCTGCGTGCCCGGGGGAAATGCTTCTTTATATAATCTATGGCCGCAGTCGCGGTGCTGTACATCTGATCTTCCCGGCAGGGGATGCCGAGCCCGTGCAACTTGCCGATGTAGTCATCTATGGACTTGGTGGGATTGTTGGTCAGGAACGAATACGAGATGCCGAGTCTGTCGAGTTTCTCCAGAAACGGTATAGTGTAAGGGAACACGGTGCCACCAAGATAGATGGTACCGTCCATATCGAGGGCGACGTGGCGGATTCCCGCAAGACGGGACTTCAGTTCGCTATTCATCGCCTCCAGCAATTTTCCCGGTGAATTCAGTGGCCCTTTCATACCCGTCACGCGGTGCATTCCACATTGAGAGGAAAATAAGTACGCCCACGATACCCACAAATATAAAAGTCAGGAACACGGCGTTCCATCCCAGATTGTCGGCAATTACGCCAATCGCAAACGCCGCCAGGGCCGATCCGGCATATCCCAGAAGCCCCGTCAGTCCGTTCGCCGTGGCGGACGCTTCCTTTGTGGCCTGATTGGCCGCGCCGATGCCTATGAGAGCCTGAGGGCCGTAGATGCAGAAGCCACCGAGAGCAAGAATGAATATCGAGACAAAAGGAGGGAGATTTGGGCAGAGCGCGAACAGACCGAAGAAAATAACGGCTCCTACCATACTCACAACGCACATTCTGTGAGCCTTGCCCTTGAAGAGGCGATCCGTGGCCCAGCCGGCGAAAATAGTCCCGAAAATAGCCAGCAGCTCAAAGAAAGCGACGGACCAGGCGGCAGACTTGATATCCATTCCACGATGCTCGGTGAGGAATTTTGGGCCCCAGTCAAGCACGCCTACGCGCAGCACATAAACGAAGATATTGGCAATGGACAGAGTCCATACCCAACGGTTCCTGAAAACCATATGGCGCAGAAAAGCCTTGTGAGCGCCCTTCTTTCCCTCGGTATCCTCCTTGCCCGTGTGTGTTCCCTTGACTTCGGGAAGCCCCACGTCCTGGGGTTTGTCCTTGAGGCCGAGCAGTATGAGGATAGCGCCGCACAGCGCGAAGCAGGCAGGAAGCCAGAAGCACCACCTCCAGGCACCGTAATGTCCGGCATAGGCAAGCACCTTGGAGGCCTGGTCGGCCGCATCCATATTCTCCCAGCCCCTGATGCTGCCGGCGAGATTGGAGGTAATGCGCGCAACAACGCTGCTGTCTCCCGTCATATCCGCTCCCATATTGGACATTATGAGTCCGCATACCACGGAAGCGGCGATGGCCCCTATGGAATGCGAAGTGTTCCAGATGCTCATCTTGGTGGCCAGCTGCCCCGGAGCAATCCAGGTAGGAAGCATTCTGGCGCAGGGCGGATAACCCATCCCCTGGAAATACTGGTTGAGGATGATGGTGACGCCCATCACAAGTATGAGCATATTGACGAACTGGGGGCCTTCGTGCACGCCGGTTATGAGGTAACTCAAGTCAGCCCCGAACCCGAAGCAGAAATTGGCGACGGCGCACAGGAAGAGACCAAGAGCCATAAACGCCTTGGTGCTCACCTTGTCCACAATGAATCCGTTGATGAAACGGGCCAGTCCGTAAACCAGAGAACCGATACCGATGATGATACCGAAACTGGTGTTGGAGATGCCGTACTCAGCCGTGAGACCGGGCATCGCTATCGAGAAATTCTTCCTTACGAAATAGAAAATTGCGTAGCATACCATCGAAACGATGATGATGCGCCACTGCCAGTAGTTGAAACTTTTATTTGCCTTTGCCATATTCTAGTTGATTTTCCAGGCTCCTTCAGGGCCGAACACCGCTTCTACAAGTTCGTCATAGAACATTCCGCGCTTGGCGAGGTCAAGCAGATTGATTCTGTGACGCATCAATTGGGTAAAAGGCACAAGAGCCTTCAGCTGCTCGCGCGTCACCCCTATTTCCGAAGGATCGGACGGAGCGCCTACTATCCTGAACAGGCGCTGCATCTTCTCGAAAGTATATACCTGTGCCCTGTATTTCCGGCGCAGTTCCGGCCATTGTTCCTTCACTGCGGTCAACTGCCTGCGCACAGCGTCGGCATCAGCATATTTCACGCTGATGGAGTCATATCCCAGCCGGGGACTCACGAAATCCTTGAACAGTCCGAGGGCACGTTCTCTCTCCTCTTCGAGCGAAGGCCAGGCCGCAACGCAGCTTTCGACGTCAATCTTTGTGAGGTCCATCTTCAGGAACTCATCGAAAAAAGCGCACATCGTGAGCGTGCCTATGGCAACCTGGAAACCGTGCGACTGAAGTTCCCCTTTGTAACGATGCCCGGTCATATCCAGATAATGACTGAAGAGGTGGTCAGTGCAGGAGGCCGGACGGCTGGACCGGGCTATCTGCATCGCTATCCCGCTGAGCGTGAGGCCGATGAACAGGTCCGACACTGCATCCTTGTCGCCTGCCGCAACCCCT
>JAZUHY010000011.1:0-17077 GCA_045641985.1 Candidatus Cryptobacteroides sp. | reverse complement strand
GGGAAGAGCCTATGATGATCTATCCTGCAATCCACTACACCATGGGTGGTATCTGGGTTGACTACGATCTTCAGACAACCATTCCTGGTCTCTATGCCATCGGTGAGGCCAACTTCTCTGATCACGGTGGAAACCGTCTTGGTGCATCAGCCCTCATGCAGGGTCTTGCTGACGGTTACTTCGTGCTTCCTATAACCATCCCTGACTATCTCTCACACAAGTTTGCAGAGCCTAAGACAGATGTCAATGATCCTGCATTCGATGAGGCTGAAAAGGCTGTCCAGGCCAGGATTGACAAGCTCTTCTCAATCAAGGGAAAAGTTCCTGTCGATACCATTCACAAGAAGCTTGGCAACATCATGTGGGAATATGTTGGAATGGCCCGCAACGAAGAAGGTCTTAAGAAGGCTATCGTCGAGATCAAGGAACTCAAGAAGTATTTCTACGAGAATGTTTGTGTTCCAGGATCACAGGAGCAGTTCAACCAGGAACTTGAAAAGGCTCTCAGACTTGAAGATTTCTTCGAGATTGGCGAGCTTATGGCCAGGGACGCACTCAACAGGAGCGAGTCCTGCGGCGGACATTTCCGTGTGGAGAGCCAGACGGAAGAAGGCGAAGCCAAGCGTGACGATGCCAATTTTATGTATGTTGCCGCCTGGGAGTACAAGGGCGAGGGCAACGAGCCCGAACTCCACAAGGAGAAACTCAACTATGAATTTATTGAGGTGAAAACCAGAAACTATAAAGACTAAGGAAGATGGAATTCAACTTGAAAATATGGCGTCAGAAGAACGCCAAGGCAAAAGGACATTTCGAAACATACCACATCAGCGGTATAGAGGAGGATGCATCGTTCCTTGAGATGCTCGATATCCTCAACGAACAGCTCATCAGGGAAGGAAACGACCCTGTGGCGGTCGAAAGAGGATGCCAGAGCAGCGGCCCGGTATCATTCGACCACGATTGCCGTGAAGGTATCTGCGGTGCCTGCTCACTGTATATCGACGGACGCGCTCACGGTCCCGACGATCACGTCACCACCTGTCAGTTGTTTATGCGCCATTTCAAGGACGGTGCCACCATTACGGTAGAGCCGTTCAGGAGCGCCGCTTTCCCCGTAATCAAGGATCTTGTGGTGGATCGTACAGCTTTCGACAAGATTCTTCAGGCCGGAGGATTCATTTCCGTGCGCACAGGTGCGGCTCAGGATGCAAACAACATTCTGATTCCTCACGACAGGGCTGAAGAAAGTATGGATGCGGCCGCCTGTGTAGGATGCGGCGCCTGTGTGGCCACCTGCAAGAACGGTTCGGCTATGCTCTTCGTGGCTGCAAGGGTAAGTTCTCTTGCACTTCTGCCTCAGGGACGTCCCGAGGCCAGCCGCAGGGCAAAGGCTATGGTTGCAAAGATGGACGAACTCGGTTTCGGAAACTGCACCAATACCAGAGCCTGCGAGATGGAATGCCCCAAGGGTATTTCCGTATCTCACATCGCCCGCCTCAACAGGGAATTCCTCAAGGCCAAATTCTCAGACTAGGAATTTCAATCTATATCCTTCCTGTAAGGAATGGACTCTTGCGCTCCCATCCTCTGAACGGTGAGAGCGCTTGCTTTTGTAGCGAACTCAACTGCTTCCCTCTTGCTTTTGCCTTCACTCAGTGCAACGCAGAGAGCTCCGCAGAAGGTGTCGCCGGCTGCCGTGGCATCAACTGCCTTCACTTTTCTTGCGGGTACTATTTCCGCTTTTTTGCCGTCCCAAATAGCGGATCCCTTGCTCCCCAAGGTGAGGATGATGTCTTTCACTCCCATCTCATTCAGCTTCTTCATAGCGCTTTCAACATCCCCTTCGATGCCTGTCATCAGCGCTATTTCCGTCTGATTCGGAGTCGCGAGCGACACATACTCGAACAGTTCCGCCGGCAATTTGCAGGCCGGAGCAGGATTGAGTATGACATAAGAGCCGGACTCGTGCGCAATCCTGGCCGCTGCCACTACGCTTTCCACCGGAATTTCAAGTTGCAGAATCAGGAAATCCGCTTCTCTGATGACTCCCGCAATGCTTTCTATATCCTTGACACTTAAGTCGCCGTTGGCCCCCGGAGCTACCGATATGCAGTTTTCCCCCTTATCGTCCACCATAATCAGTGCCGTGCCTGACGCCTTGTCGGAATACAGCACATTCGAAATGTCTATGCCTTCTTTGACGTAGCCTGCAATTGCCTTTTCGCCGAAGACGTCACGTCCGACTTTGCATATGAAACTTACGTTTCCGCCCAGTCTTGCCGCTGCAACTGCCTGGTTTGCGCCTTTTCCACCGGGTCCCATCTTGAATTCTCCTCCAAGAATCGTCTCTCCGGGCCCGGGAATCCTTGGAGCCTTGATTGTCATATCAGTGTTGCTGCTTCCGATTACAAGAATTTTTTCAGCCATAGCTTTTACCATAAGAAATTATTGAAAGGATAACGTCCGGCGTGTATTTCCGCCACCATTTTGTATATGTCGTTCTTGAGTTTGGAGATGTTTGTCCTTTCCTTTGCGGATATGAAAATGCAGGGACTTTTCTCTTCAGCTATCCAGCTGTTCATAAGTTCGTCCAGACTGCGGTTTTCCTTCGATTTCGGCTCAAGCGAGAACTCATCGTATTCTTCGTAGGTGTACGAATCTATTTTGTTGAATACAACGAAGACAGGCTTGTTTGCGGCGCCGATTTCCAGCAGCGTTTTCTCCACCACTTCCATCTGCTCTTCAAAATCCGGATGGGAAATATCCACGACGTGTACCAGAATATCCGCCTCCCTGACCTCATCCAGAGTGCTTTTGAAGGCTTCTATGAGTTGTGTCGGCAGTTTTCTTATGAAGCCGACAGTGTCGCTCAGCAGAAAAGGAACATTCTCTATGATGACTTTCCTTACGGTGGTATCCAGTGTTGCGAAGAGTTTGTTTTCCGCGAACACGTCGGATTTTGCGAGCAGGTTCATAAGTGTGCTCTTTCCCACATTGGTGTATCCCACAAGCGCAAGACGTACCATCTGACCCCTGTTTCCCCTTTGTGTTGACATCTGCTTGTCAACCTTCTTGAGCTGTTCCTTCAGTCTGGTGATTCTTTCCTTGACTATACGCCTGTCCACTTCTATCTGGGTTTCACCCATTCCGCCTCTGGTTCCGTGTCCTCCCCTTTGCCTCTCAAGATGGGTCCACATACCCGCCAGGCGGGGGAGCATATAGTTGTATCTTGCAAGCTCGACCTGCATTTTTGCGTATGAGGTCTTCGCCCGCTGTGCAAAAATTTCCAGAATCAGGCTTGTGCGGTCTATTATCGCAGCGGTTTTGATGATTCTCTCTATATTGCGCTGCTGCATTCCGGTGAGTTCATCGTCGAATATCACATAGTTTATGCAGTTGTCTTCGCAATATTGCGCTATTTCTTCCAGTTTGCCGCTCCTGATATATGTAGCCTTCTCGGGTTTGTCCACTCTCTGCACGAACTTCCTGTCCCCCACCGCACCGGCGGTTTCTGCGAGGAATTCAAGTTCGTCCAGGTATTCCATCACCTTCCTTTCGTCGTCATTCTGCCTGATGATACCGACGAACACAGCCTTCTCTATGATGTTTTCTGCCATTATTCAAAAAAGGCCACCCTTTTGAGGATGGCCTCTTGTATTTCGCCTTGAAATTAGCGGAGCTGGAAAATAACGGGGAAGGTATATGTAACCTTCACTGCGCGGTCACGCTGCTTGCCGGGTTTCCACTTGGGAGAGCTCGAAACAACGCGGACTGCTTCCTTGTCGAGAGAGGCGTCCACACCGCGGAGAACTTTCACGTTGGACACGGATCCGTCGGGATTGACCTGGAACTGAAGCATTACGCGCCCCTGCACGCCGTTTTCCTTTGCGATTTCGGGATATACAAGACGCTGGTTCACCCATTTTGAGAATTCGTTGGCGTCTCCACCGTTGAATTTGGGCTTCTCTTCCACAAGCTGGAAGGGAATGGCTTCCTCTTCCACGACCTCTTCCACGACTTCCTCGTGATAATCCATAATCTCGACTCCGATGTTTGCATCATCTTCAGAACTGAAGTCGATGTCGTCAACCTTGATGTCGTCGTCAACGATGTCGATGTTGTCTGAAAGGACGGGAATCTGATTGACTTCCGGGGGAGGTGGAGGAGTTTCCTGTGTGATGGGGATCATTTCCTCCTCAATGATTTCCTGATTGCCGGCATCAAGCACAGCGGTCGTCTTTTCCTTTGAACTCCATTCAAAGGCAAGGAGGACCACTCCGAGAGCCAGAACCATACCGATTTCCACGAAGAGCAATCTCTTGTTCTCCAGGCTGGCTTTTTCTGATTTCTTAATTTCCATATAAAATACTGTTTACATTTCCTGTTTCAGGCTTCCAAAGTTAGAAATATTTAATATAATTTCCAACATTTAATTTATAGATGTACATTTGTGCAAACTTTTTTTGTATGGTAAGGTACTTTTCGGAGGATATAAAGTTTGAATTCAAGGACAAACTTTCCAATAACAGGTGGCTTCGCTTCGTCGCTTCCAGCGAGGTAAAGAAACTCGGCGACATAAATATCATATTCTGCTCCGACAATTATATTCTGGACGTGAATATGAAATACCTCCAGCACGATTATTTCACCGACATCATCACTTTTGACTACTGCGAAGGAGACGTTCTGAACGGGGATTTGTTCATCAGCATAGATTCGGTCAGGGAGAATTCCGTTTTCTACGGAACCCAGTTCACCGACGAACTTTTGCGTGTAATTGTTCACGGCATCCTCCACCTCATTGGATATGACGACCACAGTGAGGAGGAGATAAAACTTATGCGCTCCAAGGAGGATTACTACCTTTCACTGCGTAATGCCATTCGGTAGATGCGGACGGACTTCGACATAATAGTCATAGGAGGCGGGCACGCCGGTTGCGAGGCTGCTATGGCCGCCGCCAATCTTGGTTCCAGAGTGCTGCTGCTCACTATGGACGCGCTTGCCTTTGCCAAGATGTCCTGCAATCCGGCCATTGGAGGAATAGCTAAGGGTCAGATAGTGAGAGAGATAGATGCTCTTGGCGGTTACACCGGAATCATCACGGACCGGTCAACGCTCCAGTTCCGTATGCTCAACCGTTCCAAGGGCCCGGCAATGTGGAGCCCCCGTGCACAGTGCGACAAGATACTGTTTTCTCTGAACTGGAAGGACGCACTTGTAAATAATTGTAACATAACTATTTACGAAGATTCTGCGATTTCTTTTGTCTTTGAGGGTTCAAAAATTGCGGGAGTACGTACATCAGGAGGGGAAATTTTCCATTCTCAAGCACTTGTTTTGACCGCCGGCACCTTCCTTAACGGGAAACTTTTTGTGGGAAGGAAAGAACTGACGGGCGGACGGATTGGCGAGGAAAGTTCTGTCGGGCTCACCGGGCAGCTTGTCAATATCGGTCTTTCCACTTCCAGGATGAAAACCGGAACTCCTCCCAGGATTGACATTACAACTGTTGACCTTTCCAAACTTCCGATTCAATACGGGGATGACAATCCCGAAAGGTTTTCTTTCCTGCAAGTTCCTTCGCGAATCCAGGCTGGAGCGTCACAAATGCAATGCTACATTTTGCATACCAATCCGGAAGTCCACGGGATATTGAAAACCGGCTTCGGCGATTCTCCTCTTTTCACCGGGCTCATTCAAGGAAAGGGTCCCCGTTACTGTCCCAGCATCGAAGACAAGTTGAGGGTTTTTCCCGACAATGACGCCCACCAGCTTTTCCTGGAACCGGAGGGACTTCACATCAACGAATATTACCTGCAGGGATTTTCTTCATCGCTTCCTTTCGATATTCAGCTGAGCGCTATGCACCGCATTAAAGGGCTGGAGAACGCAAAAGTCTTCAGGCCCGCCTATGCTGTGGAATACGATTACTTCGATCCCACCCAGCTGAAACCTTCTCTCGAATTGAAGAGCATAGAGAATCTTTTCTTTGCGGGCCAGATAAACGGAACCACCGGTTATGAGGAAGCAGCAGCCCAGGGTCTGATGGCAGGCATCAACGCCCATTTGAAAATAAATGGCAGGGAACCTCTCGTATTGTCCAGAGATTCTTCCTATATCGGAGTTCTGATTGATGACCTCGTGACAAAAGGTGTTGATGAGCCTTACCGGATGTTCACCTCCAGGGCGGAATACCGCATACTCCTGAGGCAGGACAATGCCGACCAGAGGCTCACCCCGACAGGCTATTCCGTGGGGCTTGCCAGCCCCGACAGGTATAAGTCCACAATGGACAAATACAAGGATATTGATACCCTGTACTCCTATTGCGAGTCAAAGAACATTACTGCGGCCAAAGCCAATCCCTACCTCGAAAGCATAGGCTCTGCGCCCATCAGGGATTCAAGGAAGATTTCCGAACTTGCCCTCAGGCCCGAGGTGAAACTGGCCGATTTGCTTGCTATTGTTCCACGTGGAACATTTTCGCGCGAAGTCATCGATTCCGTTGAGATTAATCTGAAGTACAGAGGCTATATCGACAGGGAAAAAAGAAACGCCGACAAGATTTCGCATCTGGAAAATCTTATCATTCCCGAGAATTTCGATTTCGACAAGGTGTCCGGCTTGACCATCGAATGCCGTCAGAAATTAATAAAATATAATCCGGGAACCATAGCCCAGGCTTCCCGGATTTCAGGCGTTTCGCCTTCGGATATTTCCGTTCTTCTGGTATATTTCGGGAGATAGTTCCACGTGGAACATTTTCCGGAAAATCAGGTATTAAAGCATTTGCAGTGCGGATTTGATAATCTGCTCCACGGATGCTTTCGGGTTGGCCTTCAGTATGGCCTGGATAGCCTTGTTGACGTTCGGCTTGGAGAAACCGAGCATCACCAGAGCGGAACTTGCTTCCTCCACAATGGCGCTGTCCGGTGATGTGAACAGAATGTCCTCTCCGCTTCCGTTCCCCTTCACAATCTTGTCCTTGAGTTCAAGAATCATTCTTTGCGCACTCTTCAGACCGATGCCTTTTATCGATTTGAGCGTGTTGACGTTTTCGGAAAGTATTGCATCCCGCAGTTCGTCGGGGCTGAGTGAAGACAGAATCATCCTTGCGGAAGCGGCCCCCATCCCCGATACGCTCGTTATCATTTGGAAGAGTTCTCTCTCCGATTTGCTTGCGAATCCGTAGTCTGTCTGGATGCCGTCCCTCTGGTTCATCTGGCTTTGGATGAATACCACGGCTTCTTTCTTGCCGTCGAGAGCCGCATAGGTCTGGAGGGAAATTTCTACGCTGTAGCCGATGCCGTTATTGTCAACGACAGCCCTTGTGGGACTGAGTTCGGCGATTTTACCTGAAATGTAATCTATCATAACGCAAAACTACACAAAAAATGTTAAATTTGCGCCTATGAAAGAGTGGTTTTCACAGCTGGAAGAAAAAGTTTACGGCAAGCCCCTTGTCTATCTTGACAATGCGGCCACGTCTCTGCGTCCCCGGTCTGTCATAGACAAGTGGTCGGAGATGTCCGTGACGAAAAATTCCAATCTGCACAGAGCGGTGCACTACACTGCCGCCAGAGCCACGGAAGAATATGAAAACGCAAGGCAGAGGGTAGCTTCGTTCATCGGCACCGATGCCTCCCGTATAGTGTTCACGTCCGGAGCTACGGCCTCCATCAACCTTGTGGCTTTCTCCTTCGGCGAATATTGCGTGGGGGAGGGAGACGAGATAGTCATCGCTGAGTGCGAGCACCATTCGGACATCGTGCCCTGGCAGATGCTTTGCCGAAGAAAGAAGGCCGTCATAAAGGTTCTTCCCGTGGATGAGACAGGGCATCTGTGTGTGGATCATCTTCCTTCGCTGCTGACGGAAAGGACCAGAATAGTCTGCGTTTCACACGTTTCCAACGTCCTGGGCATTGTCAACCCGATATCGAAAATAGTTGACATCTGCCATTCAAAAGGCGTTCCCGTCCTGGTGGACGGAGCCCAGGGGATAGTCCATCTCCCTGTGGACGTAAGCGAAACAGGATGTGATTTCTATGTTTTTTCCGGCCACAAGATGTACGCCGCACCGGGGACGGGCGTGCTGTATGCTTCCGGCGACTGGCTGGAGAAGTTGCCTCCCTATATGGGCGGAGGAGAGATGATAGACACGGTGAAGTGGTCAGGCACGACTTATGCTCCGGCTCCCGGGAAGTTTGAAGCAGGCACCCAGAATATTTCCGGAGCCCCCACCTGGTGTCCGGCCATCGTTACTGCGGAGGCAATGCGGCGCAAGGATTACCGCCTGTCGGCAATCAAAGAATACGTATTAGATAAACTCCACTCTATCAACGGGTTAAGATTGTATGGAGAACCGGCGTTCCCGGAAGACAAGATTCCTCTTTTTTCCTTCACCGTCGAAGGTGCGCATCACGAAGATTTAGCCCTGATTCTTGACAAAATGGGAATAGCGCTCCGTTCCGGGCAGATGTGCGCGGAGCCGCTGATGGACCGTTTCGGAGTCACCGGGATGTTGAGAGCTTCCTTTGCTCCCTACAACACAATGAAGGAGGCGGAATATTTTATAGAATCGCTGAACAAGGCAATATCAATGTTGAGGTGATATGACACTTTCTGAAGCAAAACAGGCCGTAGTCGAGGATTTCTCGATGTATGACGAATGGCTCGACAAGTATGAATACCTGATTGAACTCGGCAGGAAGCTGGAAGGGTTCCCGGAGGGTTCCAAGACTGACGAAAATCTCATAAAAGGCTGTCAATCAAGGGTTTGGCTCGATAGTAAAGTTGAGAATGGGAAGGTAATCTTCTCTGCGGACAGCGATGCCGTCATAACGAAGGGCATAATATCCCTGCTCATAGAGGTTTATTCCGGACGCAGTGCGGCGGAGATTGCGGATGACGACTTTGCCTGGCTGGAACAGATAGGCCTGCGGGAAAATCTTTCCCCCACCCGCTCCAACGGTCTTGTGTCTATGATAGAAACTATAAAGAAAATAGCCAATTCATTAAGAGACAATGGATAACGAAGTTCTTACACCCGAAGACGTCAAGTCCCTCGCTCCCCTTTACGAGGCGGTGGTACTGGCCCTGAAGCAGGTTTATGACCCTGAAATACCGGTGAACATATATGATCTCGGCCTGATATACGAGTTGAACATCAGCAAAACGAGGGAGGTCTATATCAAAATGACCTTCACCGCCCCAACCTGCCCTATGGCGGACGAGGTCATAGCGGAGGTGAAACATTCCGTGGAACTCACTCCCGGCATCACAAAATGCAATATAGAGCTTACTTTTGACCCGGTCTGGGATCAGAGTATGCTGTCGGACGAGGCTCGTGTCATTCTCGGTTACGACGTGTTCGACGAAGATGAAAAGTGACACTTTGGTTCTTGCCCTGGGGAGCAATCTCGGCGACAGGGAGTACTTTATCGCCAGGGCCGAAGCCCTGCTTTCTGAGCATTTCGGCCCGGTTTCGGCCCGTTCCGGCATAATCGGGACTGAGGCTGTAGGTTTCGACGGGCCGCCGTTCCTGAATTGCCTCCTGGCATTTGAAGGGGTCAGGCAGGAACCGCTTGAAATCCTTGCGTTCTGCAAGGAAACGGAGAGGCATCTGGGCAGGGCGGACAGCCCCGAATACGATGCGGATGGCCGCAGAATCTACCGTTCGCGCTGCATAGACATAGACATCATTTATTACGGAGACCGCCGCGTGAATACACCGGAACTCACCATTCCCCATCCCGGGGTCCATTCAAGGGAATACCTGCAGGTTCTCCTGGGCAGACTTCCCTACTTCCGTCATTGAGGGCGTGCCCCGCAATCCCACGAAGAGGAGAGGTTTATTTTTTCACGTCTGTCACGAGGCGGACACTTTGGCTAAAATTAAGACTTTTTCCCGAAGCTTCTGCGAATCTGCCGAATTTTGCGTAAATTCGCGGGTTCAAAAGGAAAACAAACAACGCAATATTATGACTCAAGACGAACTGTTCAAGGTGCTCGTGGCTCATTGCAAGGAGTACGGATTCATTTTCCCATCAAGTGAGATTTATGACGGTCTGGCCGCCGTTTACGATTACGGCCAGATGGGCGTCGAACTCAAGAACAACATCAAGCAGTACTGGTGGAACGCGATGACCCGCCTGAACGAGAACATCGTCGGCATCGACTCCTGCATCTTTATGCATCCCCGCATCTGGGAGGCTTCCGGCCACGTGGGCGCTTTCAACGACCCTCTCATCGACAACAAGGACTCAAAGAAGCGCTACCGCGCGGACGTTCTCATCGAGGATTTTCTCGGAAAAATCGAGGAAAAAATGAATAAGGAAGTTGAAAAGGGCCGCCGCAGATTCGGGGACGCCTTCAACGAGGAGCAGTTCCGCGCCACCAACCCCAACGTCCTGCGCGAGAAGAAGAAATGGGACGAGGTACACGACCGCTACGTTGCGGCCGAAGCTGCGAATGACCTGAATGAATACAGGCAGATAATCATCGACAACAATATAGTCTGCCCCATCAGCGGAACCTGCAACTGGACCGAAGTGCGCCAGTTCAACCTGATGTTCAGCACTTCGATGGGAAGCACGGCAGAGGGTTCCAACACCATCTACCTGCGTCCGGAGACGGCTCAGGGCATATTCGTGAATTATCTTAACGTCCAGAAGACCGGCAGGATGAAGATACCTTTCGGCATAGCCCAGATAGGCAAGGCCTTCCGCAACGAGATTGTGGCCCGCCAGTTCATCTTCCGAATGAGGGAATTCGAGCAGATGGAGATGCAGTTCTTCATCAAGCCCGGCACCGAGCTGGACTGGTTCAGGAAGTGGAAGGAGCAGCGTATGAAATGGCACGTCAACCTCGGAATGGGAGCTGAGAACTACCGTTTCCACGACCACGAGAAACTTGCCCACTACGCCAACGCCGCCACCGACATCGAGTTCAATTTCCCGTTCGGCTTCAAGGAACTGGAAGGCGTCCATAGTCGCACCGACTTCGATCTCGGCAATCACCAGAAATTCTCCGGCAAGAAGATAGAGTACTTCGATCCCGAGGAGAACAAGGCTTATACGCCGTACGTCGTGGAGACTTCCATCGGTGTTGACCGTATGGTTCTGGCTGTGCTCAGCCACTCGTTCCACGAGGAGCAGCTGGAAGGCGGAGACAGCCGCGTGGTGCTCAGCATTCCGGCTCCTCTCGCTCCCGTCAAGGCCGCGGTCCTGCCTCTCGTCAAGAAGGACGGTCTCCCCGAACTTGCGCAGAAGATAATGGACGATCTCAAATACGATTTCAACTGCCAGTACGAGGAGAAGGACTCCATAGGCAAGCGCTATCGCCGTCAGGATGCCATCGGCACTCCTTTCTGCATCACCGTTGACCACGAAAGCCTCAAGGACAACTGCGTGACCGTCCGCGACCGCGACACTATGGCTCAGGAAAGGATTCCCATCTCCGAACTCCGCGCTCTCATAGACAAGAAAGTCAATCTCAACAACCTGCTCCGCAATCTCTGATGGCAACGTTTGCAGAACTGGGCCGCGTTGAGGCCATCCGGCTGCTTTTTGAGGGCACCGGTTACACTCCGTTCGAAGAGCCGCTGTTCTTTATGGCGAAAGCGGGGGATGCGGTGACGACCGCGGCGGTCACGATGCTGGAGGGGATAGATTTCGATTTGGTATATTTCCCCCTCAAGCATCTGGGCTATAAGGCCGTGGTGGCCGCAACGGGGGAACTATATGCCGTTATGGCAATTCCCGAGACTTTGTCGGTCAGGCTTGGAGTATCGGCGAAACTTGACTTCGAGCAGATAAAGGAACTTTGGAGCGGGATAGTGGCCGCTGCAAAAGAACAGGGGTACAAGAGCCTGAGTCTCGAACTTCAGGCCTCCAAAAATGGACTGTGCATCAGTCTGGCGGCGACGGGAAGTTGCTGCAAACTGACTTGTGCCAGGCGCACAAAGGCAAAGAGCAAGGACCTGGTGTGCGTGTCCGGGAGTCTCGGTGCCGCCTATCTCGGTCAGTCAGTGCTGGAAAGGGAGAAATCCAATTTCGACAAGGGCGTCTTGGAGCAGGACAATATCGAGAAGCACAGGATGCTCGTGGCCGCATATCTCAAGCCCGAACTCAATTCCGGCACGGTACGCCAGCTTGAGGACGCGCAGATATACCCTTCATTCGGATACTTCGTGAACAAGGGCCTTTCGGATGCGGTCCTGAGGCTTTCCAGGGACAGCGGCTTCGGCGTGAAGATATATGCCGACAAGATACCGTTCGAGGGCGGCAGTTTCGACCTCGGGAAAAAGCTTGACATCGACCCTGTGTCCGCGGCAATGAACGGAGGCGATGACTACAGGCTGCTCTTCACCGTTCCCATCCTCCAGATGGAGAAATTCGGCCGGGAGTTCCAGACCTTCGACATCATAGGGCATCTGGCTCAGCCCGAAGCCGGAACGGTGCTCGTCACGCCCGACGGGCTGGAACATCCGATATCTTCTCCGGGGTATTAGCAGTCCTTCCCAAGAACGCCAGACCCCTCTTTTGTTCTTGACGCTGCCAAAGTGGCAAATGTTACTTCAATATCTGTCATTATAGAATTCAAAGTATTTTAGTACCTTTGTGTTCGCGAAATTTTGCGGGAGAGAAGGAATGAAGGTTACTTTTTCGATAGAATATCACACCCGATGGGGTGAAAGTCTGTGTCTTGTGGCACAGGATGTCAAATATCCTATGCAGTGGGCCGGTGACGGCACTTGGACAGTCACTCCGGAAAAGGCCACTGCGGCAATGCTCAGGGATTACACTTACGTTGTGATGGAGGACGGTCTCATTTCCCGCACGGAATGGAACCATCATCACAGCAAGCCTGCTCCCCTGATTCACGATGAGTGGATAGACTGCCCCATTGAAGGCTGCCCCTTCCCCCGCAGGCATTCCGCCTCCATCTTCGACAGGCCTGGATTCCGCGGAGCCGGTACCGCCGTGCCGGTGTTCTCCCTCAGGACGGAGTCCGATTTCGGCATAGGGGAGTTCACGGACCTGAGGCCTCTGGTTGATTGGGCCGCCCGCACGGGGCAGTGCATCATCCAGCTGCTTCCCATCAACGACACCACCCGCAAGGGAGAGTGGAAGGATTCCTACCCATACAGTCCCATCAGCAGCTTCGCCCTTCATCCCCTATACATCCATCTGCAGGACATAGGAGTGCAGGAGGATGAAGAATTCCGGAAGACTCAGCGGGAGCTGAACTCTCTGCCGGAACTGGATTACCCGAGGGTGTTCAAGGCGAAGATGGCATATCTGCGCAAGGCTTTCGAGCAGAACGGAGCGGCGGATATGGCGGGAGCCGCATACCGGAAATTCTGCGCCGCCAATTCTTCCTGGCTGGGCGAATATTGCGAATTCTGCGCGCGCAGGGACGGATTGGAGGCGGAATACTATGCCTGGATGCAGTACCATCTGGACAGGCAGCTTTCGCGTGAGGTGGCCTATGCCCATAGGAAAGGCATCTACCTCAAGGGAGACCTTCCTATCGGAGTGAGCGGAGACGGGGCGGATGCATACTGGCATCCCGGGCTCTTCAACCTTGACTCCTCCGCCGGCGCACCGCCCGATTTCTTCTCAGCCGACGGGCAGAACTGGGGATTCCCCACCTACAACTGGGATGAGATGGCCGGGGACGATTATGCCTGGTGGAAGGCCCGCCTGCGCAAGATGGCCGAGTATTTCGACGCTTTCAGGATAGACCATATACTGGGATTTTTCCGTATCTGGGAGATTCCTTCCGGAGTCAGGAGCGGAAAGATGGGGCACTTCAATCCCGCTCTGCCTTATTCGCCAGAGGAGATTTCCGCAGCCGGACTCCCTATCGGGGGGCTTTTCCACGAAGACCCGCGCAACCCCGGCAAATACCAGCCTCTTATTGCGCCCGCATCCTCCTCTCTGCCCCAGTGGCAGCAGGAGCGTTTCGGAGCCATATACAACGATTTCTTCTTTCACCGTCACGACGGGTTCTGGCGCCATAACGCCTTGCGCAAACTTCCCGAACTCCTCGGAGCCACGGGAATGCTGGCTTGCGGCGAAGACCTGGGAATGGTCCCCGACTGCGTGCCCGGAGTTATGGACAGCCAGAAGATTCTGTCGCTGAAAATGCGTGGGATGGAGCAGGAAGGGGAGTGGAAGGAGCTGAGCGTATGCGCCACGTCAAGCCACGATATGCAAACCCTTCGTATGCAATTCGACAGCGACCCCGAGCCCTGGGAATGCCGCAGGATGCTCTCGGAATTCCTGCTTTCGCCGTCGATGCTGGCCATTTTCCCCATCCAGGACTGGCTTTCCCTGAGCGCCCGACTGAGGAATCCCGATTGCAACGAGCGCATCAACTGTCCCGAAAATCCGGGCCATCACTGGCGCTACAGGGTGCATCTCGACATTCACGCACTTGCCGAAGATTCTGACTTCTGCACCGACGTCGCCTCCCTCATAAAAGATTCCGGGAGGAGCTGACTCCGAAGGATCTGTCAAAAGTTATACGGTGGTTTTGTATACAGGCCATCTGCGCATCTTTACATTCTGTATATCGTATATTTGCTATATCTCAATACAAATTGAAATTGATATATTGTATTCTCAAATATATTATATACATTTGCACATAATATAAAAGTTGCTAATTATGAATTCTGCTGCAGTTCCGACAAAAAGAAAGAACATCGACATCCGCGAAGATGTATACCGCTCCCTTTCCATCAAGGCGGCCGCATCCGGTACAAACCTCAAGAGCTATATCGAAGCACTTCTCGAGAAGGAGGTGGAGGACATGAATGAAGCGGCCACTTACCAGTACCTGTGCAATGTCCGTCCTGACGGAGACGTCGAGCTTTCCGAAGAAGAGACCAAAGACTTTGAGAACTGGCTGGGACTATGAAGACGAAGTACTCGAAGGATTTTGAGAAATCAGTCCGCAAGCTTTCGGGAAAGGCACTGAACTCCGTCAAGAACACTATCCTTGAAGTCAAGAATGCATCATGCCTGGATGAGATTACCGACTGCAAGAAGCTGGTCGGCTATGACAACGTTTACCGCATCCGCATAGGAAGCCTTCGTGCGTTTTTCATCTTCCACATACAGATCATCGATGATTGTGTGTTCTTCAAGTACCTCGTTCCGAGAGGTGAAGCCTATGATAAGAAATACAAGGAGAAACTTCGGGAAGACGACAAATAGAGTGGCAAGATGTACATGTTTACATTCCAATACCGATGTACGTTTTGTCCGGCAAATAATTGATGGACCAGATAGCGTTTGGGGCGTTAACAATGTCAGTTTATGTCCATCCGCGCTGTACAGACGGATGTATCATTTGCATTCAATATACCAGACATTTGCAAAAATTCAACTTAATAGACTATATTTGTGTTCGATAGCACTAGACTGATATGGGCCAAGTTAAAGTAATTGAAATTAAGAAAAGTGTCTTCGCCGACAATGAGAAGGACGCCGACGCCCTGAGAAAGGAGTTGAAACGAAAGGGAGTGTATCTCCTTAACCTGATGTCTTCTCCCGGCAGCGGCAAGACCACGACCCTCATACAGACAATCAACCGCATTAAGGACAAGATACGCGTTGCCGTGATGGAAGCCGACATCGACAGCGATGTGGACGCCATCAAGATTAAGAATGCCACCGGCATCGAATCCATACAACTCCACACCGGAGGCATGTGCCATCTGGATGCAGAGATGACCCGCCAGGGACTTGACAACCTCACTATGGAAAGCATCGACCTCGCCATTCTGGAGAATGTCGGCAACCTCGTATGCCCTGCCGAATTCGACACAGGCAGCTGCGCCAATGCTATGATTCTATCCGTGCCCGAAGGCCACGACAAGCCCCTCAAATACCCGCTCATGTTCTCCATCTGCGATGTCGTGATAATCAACAAGACCGACGTGATGCCGTATTTCGACTTCGACTTGGAAAAATGCACTGAGTATATCCATATGCGCAACCCAAAGGCCAAGGTCATTCCCATCTGCGCCAAGACCGGCGAGGGAGTCGACATCTTTGCGCAGTGGATTCTCGACGAAGTCAAGGCCTGGAAGCAGTAATCACATAAACGCCAAAATATGCCAGAAATGTCCAAGGCGTTCATCCCCAAGCATATGGGAGACGCCAATCCTAACCCCAAACTTCTGAAACTCGTCAGGATGATTACTGACAGGGTTCCCGGCAAGATTAAAGGTATCACCACCAATGACCCCGAGTATTGGGGATTCGCCTGCATCTTTGAAGATGAGATGGATCCGAAGACAAGGGAAGCTGCCCTTGATCTTCTCCTTGACATGATTTCCAAGAAGTTTCTTCAAGTACGCGAACGCCGCAGCTATCAGCAGATGCATGCAATGAACGCCGTGAAGCACTATATGCCGACCGACGGAGAATTCGACCTGCTGCTGGACAAGCTCGCTCTCTTCGGACTCATAGAGTACGACTACGGTGACAAATACACGAAGGACGGTCCGATTCCCGGAACGACATACAACCGCGAAGATCGCGTCTACTGGGTCCCCCTGTTCGTGCCCGGTTCCGGCGAGTACACCAACATGAGCGTGGACCTGATGAACAAGCACCCGGAGCTCGCAATGTTCTTCGAACGTATGACCTTCCTTCCTTTGGAAAAGGTGACGCCTATGGTACCGCTCGGCGGTGCCGGTATCGGCATGCACGTCATCCCCGTGGAGAAGGCGATATCCATGGAGAATCAGGCCATCGACATAGAGAAAATATCCTACTGGCTCAAACGATATGAGGGCCATATCGGAGCGTCCATATGCAGTTGCCGCCACGGGCGCAAGAAACTCGGTGAAGGCTGCGCCGACGACTTCAACGACTGGTGTATTGCCGTCGGCGATATGGCTGACTACTGCGTAGAAACCGGTCGGGGACGTGCTATCACCTACGACGAGGCAATGGAAATCCTGTACAGGGCTGAAGCCAACGGCTTCGTGCACCAGGTCACCAACATCGACGGTGAGGACAAGATCTTCGCTATCTGCAACTGCAATGTG
>JAZUHY010000010.1:0-3224 GCA_045641985.1 Candidatus Cryptobacteroides sp. | reverse complement strand
GTTGTACTAACCCCTGCCGGGGAGCCGCAGCGATTGCTGCCGAGTCCTCCAATGTAATGATATAAGAAATACACTGGTTTTGATTATATTTAATCGCCAAATTATCTATTAATCAACCAGTGTATGAAGCAATTAAGCTCTATCGAACGGGCCATCCAGGATGTTCCGTTCTTCGCCGCAAGGTACGAAAATTTTTTGAAACGTCTCGAAAATCAGGGAGCGAGTGAAAGCACAATCAAGAACTACGGCTACAATCTGGCCCTTATCTGCCTTGAATATGGCCGTCTGCCGGAGGAAATCACTGAGATTGAGTACACGGACTATTACAACATGCTGCTGAAGCGGAAGTCTTCCGGCTCCCATATGAAGCACGCCGTGTATGCCGTCCGCAAGTACTTCAATATCTTCGGCCTGAGATGTCCGTTGGCGGCTAATCCTCCGATTCCAGCGACTCACCCCCTTCCTGTCGTCTTGTCTCAAAGGGAGATTACCGAACTGCTCAAGTCCTGCCTTGACCTGCGTGACAAGGCATTGCTGGGCATCCTTTACGACACCGGTATGCGCAAAAGCGAGGCTATCCATCTCCAGTTGTGCGACCTCGACTTCGACCGGGGGAAGATCCACATACGTGACGGCAAAGGTCACAAGGACCGCTATGTGCCGTTCTCGAAGAACATGCAGAAGGTCATTGTGGCGTATTTGAAGACCTATCATCCCCACAAGTACCTGTTTGAACAGGAATGCGACAAGCCGAAGAGCAAGTACTGGCCTCCGAGAGTGCTTGCTGCCGCACTGGAACGCACGGACATCGTCAAGCACGTGAGTTGTCACGTCCTTCGACACAGCTACGCGACACACTTGTTGGAGTTCGGCCTCGACATCCGTCACATACAGAAGTGGCTGGGACACAAGCGGCTTGAGACCACGGCGGGATACCTGAATATCGCAGAAACGCACTACGACCAGCGTTATACCGGACCTACGGACCTCATCTTTCCCGTGAAAGCGTGATGGAACGGGGAATCAGTCTGGCGCTCGTGAAGTTCGGTGCCGACTGGTCGCGGCAATACCATCCCACACCCCATACGGCACGGGTCCTGCGTCACATCCGTGACTGCCGTACCGAGGCCATGGGAGGACGCCTGATGGTGTGTCCCGAATGCGGGGCCGTGCATCAGGCGTGGAACAGCTGCCGCGACCGCCACTGTCCGAACTGCCAGAGCGCGCCGAGGGAAGCGTGGCTTGCCTCGCGGAAGGAGGAACTCGTCCCGGTGACGTACTTCCACGTCGTGTTCACCCTGCCTGACTGCCTGAACGGCATCGTCCTCGGCAATATGCGGGAGGCGTACTCCGCACTGTTCTCCGCTGCATGGGACACACTCAAGGCCTTCGGAGAAAAGCAAGGCCTGCAACCGGGGATGACGGCCCTGCTGCACACCTGGGGCAGCAACCTGTCATTCCACCCGCACCTGCACTGCATAGTGCCCGGCGGCGGATACGGCCTGAGGGACGGCCACTGGAAGAACCTGCCCCAGGTCAAGGACGGCAGGGACTCCGAGCCCTTCCTCTTTCCGGTCAAGGCGATGAGCCCGATGTTCAGGGCCAAGTGGATGGCCGCCTTCACATCGGCAGTAGCCGTCTCCGTGGCCGTTCGGGCGCAGTGCTTCAAGAGGCCCTGGGTGATCTATGCGAAGTCACCGGTCTGCGGAGTGGACAAGACGCTTGAGTACATCGCAAGATACGCCTACCGAGTCGCCATCAGCAACAACCGAATCAAGACCGTGGATGACGAGGGCGTCACCTTTGAATACAAGGACTACTGCGACGAGGGTGCGAACAGGCAGATGACGCTCTCCGGAATCGAGTTCGTGCGCAGATACTCCCAGCACATCCTTCCGGAACGCTTCGTCCGCATTCGCCACTTCGGCTTTCTCGCTCCAGGCAACCGCGGCAAGCTCGCGGACTTACAGACAGAACTCGGAACGGAACCCGTCCGGAGACATCGCAGGCGCAAGTCCTGGCAGAGTATCTGCGCTGCCAGAGGCCTTGTGATGAACCTGTGCCGCGAGTGCGGCATCGGTATACTCTTCGTCAGGGAGACAATCCCCAGAGTCCGTTCGCCCGACTTTATTCCTGCCCCCGAGACCGCATAGGCAACCACTTTGGCTCATAGCGGTCACCGTCGGTCTGAAAGTCCCTTCTTTCAGGCCCGTTCCCGTATGGGAACACCTCAGCAAATGGCCCACAAAGGTCCTCACAGCGGGCTGACCGGTGCCGAAAACCGGTCGAATCACAGTCCGTGGCGCCCCGGATAACGAAAAAATCCTGGTCTCCCGGGACTCTTCTCCTCAATGCAAGGAACGGGCACTTTCCTTTTTACCCAATATATAATGTACGTCCAGCCGCGGCAGGGCTTAGCTCAATAGGACTCCAAATCGCGCTTCACGCGACACGAAGTCCTGTAACATTAAGAATGTTGTCAAGAATCCGAACATCATTGTTGGAGACTACACCTACTATGATGACAAGGACGGAGCAGAGCGGTTCGAGGAACACATAACCCATTTTTATCCGTTCATTGGAGACAAACTCATCATCGGAAAATTCTGTGCTATTGCCAGGGGAATAGAGTTCATTATGAATGGCGCAAATCACAGGATGGACGGAGTAAGCACCTATCCTTTCTACATCATGGGCGGCGACTGGGGAAGCGCAATCGCTCCAGTTAAGGATGAACTGCCATTGAAAGGGGACACTGTTGTCGGGAATGACGTCTGGATAGGCCAGAACGTAACCGTGCTGCCAGGTGTTCATATTGGTGATGGTGCCATCATCGGGGCAAATTCTGTTGTAGCAAAGGATATACCTCCATACTGCATTGCAGTAGGCAATCCCTGCCGCGTCATCAGGAAACGTTTCGATGATGAACTGATAGACTACCTGCTGGAACTTAAATGGTGGGACTGGCCCATTGAGAAGATTGAGGCCAATTTCAAGGCACTATCCAGCGGAGACTTGTCTCTGATTCGGAAGATTGATAAGTAAATTCCCATTTATCTAACATATTTGATATAGTTCATCAGATATCCCAAACAGTCCCCATATTTTGCAGGCGGGAGGTCTTTTGGAGATCGTTCCAGTCTATCAAGATAGATAGGTAGTCGATCATAAAAACCCCTTTACAGACACTTGTAGAGGGGTTTTCAATCCATCTTGATAGATAG
>JAZUHY010000009.1:0-104576 GCA_045641985.1 Candidatus Cryptobacteroides sp. | reverse complement strand
CAAAACACCGTTGTCCACGAAGTAGTACTTGCAGTTTGTCTCTTTCTCAGCAAAGGCGGAGGCTATATTGTGCAGCCTGAGAATCAACCAGGCGTCTTCGCTATATCCGACGTAACTGCTGGTGGTGGGAACAGTTATTTTGCCTCCCGCACTGGACAGCACCTGGGCAAGACGTGTGTAGGAAACAGGTTGCTTGACTCCTTCTGCCATCTTCTTTATCAGAAGGCGAAGAAGGTTAAGGTTGCTTATTTTATTTCTGGTGCAGATGTCGCCCAAATATATCTTTTGATATACAGAACTGATGTAGTTCCTCTTTACAGGAAGGCCGAGACTTTCGGGAAGCCCGCCCCATTTGAAGTACTCTTTATAAGCTTGCTTCAATTTCACACGGGCTCCGGTGCTTAGCAGGCTCTGATCGTCGAACGGGATAGCCGCCCATCGCAGGTACTCGATAAAAGAGAAGGGATATACCTCTATCGGGATATACCGACCGCCAAGAGTCGTCATCATCTCTTTGGAGAGCATCCTGGCATTTGGCCCGGTTATCCAGACCATGTATTTGCTGTCAGCTACTCTTCTGGCAAACTTTTCCCATCCGTCAATATTCTGTATTTCGTCAAGGAATAGTGCAGGTCTTGATGCTCCGCCCATCTCCATATGACATTCAAGAATGGTATCCATGTCATTTATATCCAGTCCGGAGAGGCGATCGTCTTCAAAGTTCAAGTATAGGATTTCATTCCAAGAGTGTCCGTCGCTGAGCATCTGCTGAATCTTCTCATAGAGAACAAACGATTTGCCGCCTCTGCGGACGCCAACGAATATGCAACAATTAAAGCCGTCTGTCCGAACGTCTCTGTGAACGATCTGATACTGTCCAATTTCTTCCCTGTTATTCTGGACAATTTGTTTGAGAACTAATTTGTCAATCATCTCTTTTAAGCCGTATTTTACACTCGGATGCAAATATATAAAATAGTGCTTTAAATACAAAATGCTTCACCGAATTTCGACACAATAGCTCTGTTGGGCCAGAGATTCAAGGCTTATAGGAAGGCCCTTCATATGTCACAGAAACAGCTGCACAATAAGACAGGAGTGTCCCTGTTCACGATAAGCAGCTTTGAGAACGGCAATGGACAGGGCCTTTCCCTCTCCCACTTGCTTTCTCTTCTGAATGCCCTGGAAATTGGAAACACCTTTATGGATTTGATTCCTGACATCCCTTCAATAGATCCTGAAAAGATGTGGAACAAGAAAAGATAGGCCATGGAAAATACTGTAAAGATTACCCTATGGGACCACACGGTCGGATATCTCACTTGGGATAGTTCTGACTGGCGAAAAGAGACGTCCGTATTCAAATTCGACAGTTCCTTCCTTGAAAAGGGGCTGGACATATCTCCTCTGCAGATGTCAATCCATTCACCGGCAAGAAAGGCGGGCATACCGCTCAGAGGCGGCAATCCCAAGGATGTCTTCAAGGGACTTCCGCCTGTATTTGCCGACTCATTGCCGGACCATTGGGGCAACAGCATCTTCATGGCCTGGGCGAAGGAACACAACATCTCGATGAAAAGGATATCTCCGGTGGATCTTCTGGCTTTTGTCGGAAAGAGAGCCATGGGAGCACTCGAATATCATCCATCACTTGTAGGATATGAAGATGAAGCCTGTGAAGTCAACATCCGGGAACTCTATCTGTTTGCCCAAAGTGTACTGGACGAGAAGACAAAGCTGACGTTCTCTTCTGACAGGGAACTGCTCTGGCAGGATCTGGTCAAGCTCGGGACCTCTCCCGGGGGAAAAAGACCGAAGGCGCTGATTGCGATAAATAAGACAACGGGAGAAATCAAGTCAGGGCAGTCCCTGCTCCCTCCGGAATATGACTGTTACATCCTCAAGTACGACAATGAATCTGACGCTGTACATACTATGCCAGAGCCTGCTTGAACATATCTTCCACGCTGGAAGCCTTGTAAACTCTACCAGCCTTCACATCTTCCATCGCCTCACGATATGCATCGCAATCTGTTGCATCATACGACACGCCATCGGTCACACTCGCAACCCCTCGGAGTTGTTCGATAGCGGCCTTGATATTGGCAAGCATTGCAGTGTCTTCTACAGATACAATAAGTGTTGACATAATGACATTAACTTGTTAGGTTCAGCAAAATTATACATTTTCCGACAATCTTCAAAAATAACCGTCATGCTGAGCAACGTCACCCTGAACAACGTCACCCTGAGCAGTTCGACGGTGAACGACTGGCACAACCGAACGTGTGACCTGCTCCATCCATTATACAATACCTTGCGACGGCATCTGATGAAATCTTTCAAAGAGCTTTCCGATGTCGGACATTCCATCCAGGATGGAGTATTGCGTATGGACGTGATAGCAAATTATCCGCTCAGATGAAACCCGCCGTGTATGGTTTAGGATTGGGGCAATACGGCATCGCCGGAATAGACGCCCCTGCCGTCAAGAGTCACATTAACGTCACATTCTGCGGATCTGAAACCTTTCTCGACATTCCACAGCACACTCTGGGAAAGTGAAGGGTCACCCGAATCCAGCTGGTCATAGGGCCGCTCATAGTTTGCCGTGCAGCGGGTGATGATTACACTGACGTCGCCGCAGTCCGAGTCGGTGCCGTCCTTGACAAATATGGCGGCCTTCCCCTTGCCTTCCGGAATATTGGTGGCATTGAAAATGCAATCCTCGAAGGTGTATGTGGTGAGTCCGCCTCCATACACGTTTATCGCCTTGCCCTGAGTGTTGAACGTACATCCCTTGAACGTGGAACCGGAAGCCCAGGTCGTCACGCAGTATTCATAGCCTGAAGAGTTGAACGTGCAATCCGTGAACCGGAGCGTCCCGTGAGGATATATCCTCCCGTTGAACGTGCAGCCCTCGATATCGTCAAAGTATATGAACTGATAATTGGCATTGTTGAGAATGTTCCAGGTGATATTCTTTACCTTCGCGTTTGCTTCTGAATTGGCAATCCAGTTCTCGTCCATCTGGGGAGAGGTGTAATTGAACACCACCCCCGGGACTGTGGCCTCAAGTGTGCAGCCTGCCGGAAGCCAAACCGAGCCGTTGATGTATTCCCCTGGTTCTGTGATATATATGTCGTCACCGGCAGCGGCTTCGCCAAGTCCGGCATTGAGTTTTTCCGGAGTGTCTGCGTACCAGGTCACTTTATTGTTCCCGGCGCGCAGAACGTTTGTCACCGTGCCGTGAATTTCGGCATTGCCGCCCCTAAGGTCCAGCGTCTCCACCGTTACGTTACGGCCCACAGAAAGGGTAGTGGCCGAAGTGGTTGCGGCAATCTGCCCGTATGACCCACCGTTGACCTCGACGTGGGTGTTGGGGCAATTGATATCGAGGCTTGGGGCATCCGTGGCGATGAAGAGGTTGGCAGGGCCCTGAGCGCCTGTGCCGTACACGAAAGAGAGGTCTTTGCTGGATACTCCGGTAATGTTCAGGAAAACGTCCTTGCCGTCAACTGCGGAAGGCAGAACTATTGTAGTTTCATTATCCCCGGGGTCATCATTTATTTCTATTGCAGTTGTTCCGCTCTCAAGGGCGGCGTTTACGGCTGCAATGGTATTATTGACAGGGCTGGGGTATTCTGTCCAGACGGTGTTGTTGATTGTGTACAGATTTCCGGCAATGAGCGCTTCATCACTTTTCCCGGCAGTTGTGATGGTCTCTACGGATATCTCCTTCTTCCGGCTTCCGGTGTCGAAACGGAGGTCGCTGAGTTTAACACCGGGCCTGATGGATACGTAAAAATTGCCTGACGTGTCCTTGCCGCTGACAGTGATTTGCTTTTTGCCCGCATCGTCCGGTCCTTCCGTATTGATTGACCCTGACTTGGAAGTTACCCTGATGAATTCAGTGCCGTCTGGAGGAGTGACGATAAAAAGGACCGTCCGATTCTTGAAGGTGGCATTGGTAGTGATATCTTCCGCCATCGCAATGTTGGCATTCGCAAATGTACCGTCCTGCACGGCGGGGACCTTCACGCCGGTTATATCATTACCGCTCCGTTGCGCGGCATAGGAAGGATATACAGCCTTGAGGGTTCCGTCAAGGGTCGTAGTGATTGACGCCTTGCCCCCATCATCAACGCTGACGGTAAGTTCCTGCGAGGTTGTCCCGTTGGAAACAAGAATCTTGTCTCCGTTGCAGAACTTGGGAGTATAGTCATCTTCAAGACGGGATTTCACGGCACTTCCGAAGGCAACGGTTATGACCCGGGGCTCGGCAGGCCTCAGGTCGTGAAGTTCTTCTCCCGAAGGCGTTTCCTTGGAGCAGGAGATTTGAGCCAAGGCCACAGCGAGCACAGTAACGAATATTCTGTAAGGCTTTTTCATACTGCCGACTTATCCATCAATAGTCACCATCGGGATTATATTTCTCGAATCCCGGACTTGCACAGATAATACTCCTGCCCGTTATCTCTATCACCCTCAGTGTTGGGGGAAAATACGTTTCACGACTCATAACTTTAGCCTGAATTATTCATAAAGAAAGAAAGGAATCCTTATAATTATTTGGAAATCAGAGGATTAAATGTTATATTTGTATTGAGAGCACTTTCCGGCGGTATTGCAAAAGAATCCGCATCGTCGGCCTTGGTCTGTTCCTGTTCCCCGGGAAGAGGTGTCGGCTCAGGCCAGTCTCCCGGAGGCATACCGTAACAGGATGTGAAAACATTGAGTCCGCAAATCAAAAGCAGAATTCTGAGGATTGCTTTTTTCATATCGATAATTTTTTCAAGTTGCACTGAATAAGAGAACCATCGTCGTCCCTGAGATGCAGACCGTTGCCGTGGCAGTATTTCCAGTACTTGCATCCGGCACACTCCCCTGTGTGCATCCACTCGCGGTCCCGCATATTGGCAAAGCGATTTTCCCACACGTCCACAAAATCGTCGGCATAGATGTTCCCCTGGTCATAATCGGCCCTGATGCTGGTGCAGGCGGAGATTGAGCCGTCGATGCGGACTCCGGCAACGCTGATTCCGGCCTGACAGGTGAAAAGATGGTCGCGGACCTTGCCTTCGTACGGGCCAAGGAAACCTTCACAGGCATAGCTTACAGAAATCCTGCCCTCCTTCCGGGTCGCAACTATAAAGTCCATCAGCTGCCTGTACTGCACGCTGTCGAGCTGGAGCTCAGGGTTTGCTGCGGCTCTGCCAACGGGGAATACAGTAAAAATGCGCCATTTCTTCAAGCCGAGACTTATAAGGTATTCCTTGAGCTCGCCCAGCTGTGGGAAATTGCGCCGGTTCGCGCAGGTCACGACGTCAAATCCGAAAGAAGGTTCCTTTGCAAGGCGTTCTATCGCAAGAGAGGCATTCCGGAACGATCCGCTCACTCCGCGCATCCATTCGTGCTCCTTTTCAAGCCCGTCCAGGCTGATGGTCGCCGCACGCATACCGGCACCCAGAAGTTCGTCCATTTTCCTGTCGGACATCAGCAGACCGTTCGACACCACGCCCCAGGGGAATTCCAAGTCATACATCCTTCGTCCACAGCGGGCGATATCCTGCCTCATAAGGGGTTCTCCCCCGGTCACGACTATGCTGATGCGGTGGGAGTCGTATGATTCCTTAACGCGGCGGAGCACCTTCTCGAAGTCTTCGAACGGCATATCGGGATGCAGGGAAGAAACCTTGCAATCGCTGCCGCAATGCAGGCACTTCATATTGCAGCGCAAGGTACACTCCCAGAAGAGCTGCCTCATAGGATGCTGCCTTACCTGTTCCTCCACCACTTTATTGAATGCGGACAGGCCTATGATCTGCTTGAGCGACAGTGCCGACATTGCTTACTTCCTCTCCAGCCTGATTACCACATCATTTGCCTCATACTCGCCCCTATACCAGTGACCGTCGCCTTCCTTGACCTTATTAACCTTGATTTCCTCTGTCTTGCCGGCAAATTCTCCGCCGTTTTCCGGTCCGTCGATATCCTCGAACTCCAGCAACGGACTCATTCCTGTTCCGGAAATGGAGAACGAGCCGTCTGCGGCGGTGTGAGCAGTCACAATACCGGGGGCTGTAAAGACGTTGCACGAAACCTTGATTCCTGCGATGGGCGCAGAATCCTGACTGACGACTTTTCCGGATACTTTGAAGTCCATAGTCGGAGTACCGTACTCACATGCGATTTGGCCAATGTGCTCGCACGAAGTTGTGGATGCAAATCCGAGAAGCACAAGGGCACAATTGAGAATCTTTGTTAAAACTGTTTGTTTCATAATATTTTCTGTTTTGTCGGCGCAGAAGACAACAAGAGGCAGAAGACTGAAAAACAAAGCCTTCTGTGGTTTCTTCGTTTCATTGTCACAGGTCAGTGGTTAATAATTTCAGTGTCAAGATACAATTTTTATTTGGAATTTTCAAAATCCGGTCCCCCGCCTCCCCCAAAAAAGGAACGGCATAAACGAGCACAAAACAGGGAGGAAGACCTGAATCTTCCTCCCTGTTGTCGGGATGACCTGACTCGAACAGGCGACCCCCACGTCCCTAACGTGGTGCGCTAGCCAACTGCGCCACATCCCGATTCCCAAACGGGACTGCAAATATAGTAAAGTTTTATTAATATCCGCAAAGAATACTTGCAATTTTGCAAAAGGACCTCTATTGCTGCCCTCCGACGAGCTCCAGAATCTCTGCTGTAATCTTCTGCTGGCGGCCCTTGTTGTACTCCAGGGTGAGGTCCGAAAGCAGTTCTCCGGCATTGTCGGTGGCAGTCTGCATCGCCACGGTGCGGGCGGCGTGCTCCGCAGCGGCGGAATCCAGCACGGCGGCAAACAGTTTCAGTCGGACGAGTTTCGGAAGCAGTTCGGACACTATCTCACCCGCACCCGCTTCATAAATGTAGTATCCTTCTTCGATGCCGGTTTCCGAATCGGAATCATTGACGAAAGGCAGATAGTCCTCAACCCTGACTTCCTGTCTGGAAGTGCTCACAAAATGATTGTACACCAACACCACGTTCGAGAACCGGCCTTCGTCATATCCGTCGCAGAGCTCCCGGGCAAGCTGCCCGGCCGACTCGTAGGCGGGTTTCGCAACCAGAGGGCTGTAATCTCCGGGACTGGGTAAGCCTGCCCTTTTCAAAGCGTCCGCCATCTTGCGCCCGAGGCCGAATACGACGGCATCCGGATGCCGTGCCGTCAGCTCCAGAACTTTCTTAATGACATTCGAGTTGAACGCACCGCAGAGAGAGGAGTTGGAGGCTATCGCCACGATGGCAAAGCGGCCCGCGGATTCCACCTGTCCGCCGTCCTCCGATACCTGCACCGTCTGCGCCGCCTTACGGACACCGCCGGATGAGGCGCGCAGGATGGACATCATCGCCTCTTCATAGGGCCGCAGCGACTCTATCGCATTCTGGGCCTTGCGCAGCTTGGAAGAGGCCACGAGTTTCATCGCTGAAGTTATCTTCAGCGTCGATCTCACGGATCCTATCCTGTCTTTTGTCTCCCTTAACGATGCCATTTGTTATTTTTGTTTGTTTTTCAAGGCTGGGATGCCTTCTACTCCGGAGGCACCTCAGCCACAACAATCAATCATCTGAGTTGCAGACAGATGTCAGAAGCCTCGGCCTCTATGGCCGCGATACCGCCCTCACTTATCTTCCCGGCGGCGAGTTCGTCAAGAACGTCGGCGTGGGACGCGCGCATCCTGTCGAGAAAAAGAGTCTGGAACTCCCGCACCCGGTCTATTCCGATATCAGCCATCAGAGCGTGAGTGCCACAGTAGAGAATAGCCACCTGTTCGCCCACGGTGAGGGGAGAGTACTGGGGCTGGATAAGCAACTGATTGTTCTTGCGCCCCTTGTCCAGAGTCATTGCAGTGACCTTGTCCATATCGGAAGAGAACTTGCTGAATGCCTCCAGCTCATTGTATTGGGCCTGGTCAATCTTGAGGGTGCCGGCCACCTTCTTCATCGACTTGACCTGCGCGCTTCCACCCACACGGCTCACCGAGATACCCACGTTGATGGCAGGACGGAAGCCGGCGTTGAAGAGTTTGGACTCAAGATATATCTGACCGTCCGTGATGGAAATCACGTTGGTGGGGATGTAGGCGGACACGTCTCCTGCCTGGGTCTCTATGATGGGCAGGGCGGTAAGGGACCCTCCCGCCTTCACCTTGCCCTTGAGGCTCTCCGGAAGATCATTCATTTTCTCCGCCACATCCTGCTGGGCAATTATCTTGGCCGCACGCTCCAGAAGACGGCTGTGCAGGTAGAAGACGTCGCCCGGATAAGCCTCGCGCCCCGAAGGACGGCGAAGAATCAGGGAGACTTCACGGTATGCCACGGCCTGTTTGGACAGGTCATCATACACGACCAGGGCGTGGCGGCCCGTGTCGCGGAAATACTCTCCGATGGCCGCTCCTGCAAAGGGAGCATAATATTGGAGCGCGGCGGGGTCTGCGGCGGTGGCTGCAACAACAACGGTATAGTCCATCGCTCCCCTGGCGCGCAGGGTGCTGACTATGGAAGCCACTGTGGAGCCTTTCTGCCCCACCGCCACATAGATGCAGTACACCGGTTCCCCCTTCAGGTAGTTGTCCCGCTGGTTGATGATGGTGTCGATGGCGATAGCGGTCTTGCCCGTCTGGCGGTCGCCGATGATGAGTTCCCGCTGGCCGCGTCCGATTGGAATCATCGCATCGATTGCCTTGAGTCCCGTCTGGAGAGGTTCCGTCACAGGCTCGCGGAAAATGACTCCGGGGGCCTTGCGCTCCAGAGGCATCCTCACCGTATCCCCTTCCACCGGGCCAAGCCCGTCAAGAGGCGTTCCGATGGGATCCACCACGCGGCCGAGGAGTTTGTCGCTCACGTCGATACCGGCGATGGCTCCCTTTCTCCTGACCTTCATTCCTTCCTTGACGAGGTCGGTAGGCCCGAGAAGGACCGCGCCTACGTTGTCCTCCTCCAGATTCATCACGACGGCCCTGACCCCGCTCTCGAATTCTAGCAGTTCTCCTGCCTCCGCGCCTTCCAATCCGTAGATGCGGGCAACGCCGTCGCTTATCTGAAGGACGGTTCCCACCTCCTCGTACTTGAGCGACGTGTCGATACCCTTCAGTTGTTCCAGAAGGATTTGCGATATCTCGCTGGGCTTAATGCTGTTTTGCGCCATAATTTCAGACTATTCGATTGTTTGATACCATAAACTGCCTGCGGATGCTGTCTATCTGATGACGGACGCTGGCATCCAGCGTATAGCCGTCCACTTCGATGACGAAGCCCCCGATGAGTTCTGCATCGACGGCAGTTTCCATAACGACCCTGCGGCCCGTCTGCTTCTCAAGAAGGGCCTGAAGTTTCTCCGTCAGTACCGGAGATTCCCTGACGACGGTGAGCCGGATACAGCTGATGCCTGCCTCGCGATTGTACAGCTCGACGAATTTGCGGAATACGGGACGCAGATACTCCTTCCTGCCCTTTGCTATGACGAAGGACACAAAATTCTCAAGTTCCGGGACGAGCGGATGCGGAACGTTGTCCGGGTCCGACAGCATCGTCCTGACCTGCCCGGCCACGGCATCAGCGGCACCGCTCTCCTGCGACCATCGCAGAAGAGCCCTGGCATAACGCGTGGATATTGCTCCCGTATTCATCTATCAGCTGGGCTTGACCTCTGACACTTCGTCAATGAGCCTGTCAACAAGTTCCATATGGCCCGCATCGGTGCCGAGTTCCTTACGGACAATCTTTTCCGCCACGTCCACGGACAGAAGCGCCACCTGGCGGCGTATGTCGCGCAGGGCGGATTCCCTCTCCGCGGCTATCTCCGTTCTGGCGTGCCCGATTATCCTGGAGGCCTCATCGGCGGCCTGTTCCTTGGCCCGGGCCACAATCCTGTCTGCGGTCTCGGAAGCCTCGCCTATGATGCGGCTCTGCTCCAGTCTGGTCTGCTCTATCATCCGGGTCTGCTCCTCTGCGAGGGAAGAGAGTCTCTCCTCCGCCTCCCTGGCCTTGGCAATGCTGTCTTCAATCCTTTCCCTGCGCCTGTCCACCATTCCCGTAATCATAGGGAAGCCGAACTTGGCGAGGAGGAAGAAGACAATCCCGAAAATCAGGACCATCCAGAACAACAGACCGAAATCCGGTGTTATCAGCGACATTTATCCTGTAATACCGATAAGACAAACAAGAATTGCAAACAGACAGGCACCTTCGACGAGTGCGCCGATGATGATGGCTGTCATACGGTAATGTCCGGCCTGCTCCGGCTGGCGTGCACCGGCCTCAAGGGCAGCCTTGCCAATCTTGCCGATACCGATAGCCGCAGCGAATGCGGCAATACCCGCCGCAACGGCGATACCCGCTTTTCCGAGGACCGCACCGGCGGCTGCTTGAAGAATCATTGTAAGTAACATAACGCTATAGTATTAAAATTGTTATTCTTTTTCAGCCTCCGGCTCCTGGCGCGAAAGACCTATGAACACGGAGCTCAACATCGTAAACACATATGCCTGCAGGAACGCCACGAGCAGTTCCAGGCAGTCCATAAACACGCCGAAGAACACGGCGATGGCACTCAGACCCGCATTCATCGCCGCCCCGAGTTCCACTGTGAGGAAAACTACGGCCACGACGCCCAGAATCATGACGTGTCCTGCGAGTATATTCGCAAACAGCCTTATCATCAGCGAGAAAGGCTTCGTGAACATTCCTATTATCTCTATCACGGGCATCAGTGGCACGGCCTTGAGGAATACCGGCACGTCGGGCCAGAGAATATCCTTCCAATAGTGCTTGTTGCCGAACAGGTTGACGGCTATGAAAGTGCAGAGCGCCAGAACGAGGGTGACGGCAATGTTGCCGGTAATGTTGGCTCCGCCCGGGAAGAACGGCACGATTCCCATAAGGTTGTTGAAGAATATGAAGAAGAACGCCGTGAGCAGATAGGGGCTGTAGCGCTTGTAGTCCTTGCCCACGCAGTCCTTGATGATATCGTCCTCCACCATAGTTATGAGCATCTCCATAAGGCCCACGAAGCCTCCCGGGGCTTCTTCGCGGGCATCGTGCTTTCGGTACCATCCCGCGGTGCACAATACTATCACAAGCAGCAGAGCGCAGTTTATGAAAAGTCCGAGCACGTTCTTGGTGACGGATATGTCGAGAGGCTTGACGACAGAGCCGTCCGGCAGAGTCTCCACCACCTTCCCTTCGTATTTCTCTCCCTTGGGGGCGATGCTGAAATTGCCGAAAGGCTCCCCGCCCTCAAGTTTTGCGGAGCTGAAGCAGTGCCAGCCGCTCGTCCTGCTGCGGACAATCACGGGAAGCGGGATGCTCACGGGCTTGCCGTTGACGGTGGTGATGTGCCATTCGTAACTATCTCCGATATGCCCGAAGAGATATTCCTGCATATCAAGACCTGCCGCCTCAAGATTCAACGGCAGAAGCAGTATCAATATGGCCAGCAGTCTTTTCATATCCGTTCGGCTTTTTCGAGGCAGACGTCAAGCACGTTGCGGTCGAGACGGGCCACACCGCCTTCCGCGGCAAGTGTTTCCTCCCGGCCGCCTGTGCGCCAGCGCAGCCGTCCCGGGACCAGCGTGCTGATGATGGGCGCGTGGCCCGGCAGAATCTCGAACTCGCCCAGAACTCCCGGAAGGAAGATTGCATCCACCTCCAGCGAACGGTTCCATTCGGGCGTGAGTATTCTGACCTTTATCATTGCTTGGCGGCGGCGAGAATAGCTTCTCCTTTCTTTATTGCATCTTCTATGGTTCCGACGTTGAGGAAGGCCTGCTCGGGCAGGTAGTCACACTCTCCGTCCAGAATCATATTGAATCCCCTGATTGTGTCTTCGATATCAACCATCACGCCCTTCACTCCGGTAAACTGCTCGGCCACGGCGAAAGGCTGACTGAGGAAGCGCTGCACGCGGCGGGCGCGGTTGACGGTCTGCTTGTCTTCGTCGCTGAGTTCGTCCATACCGAGGATGGCTATGATGTCCTGGAGTTCCTTGTTCCTCTGGAGTATCTGCTTCACCCTCTGGGCCGTGTTGTAATGCGCCTCGCCCACAATGTTGGGGTCGAGGATGCGGGACGTGGATTCAAGAGGGTCCACGGCGGGATAGATACCGAGTTCGGTAATCTTGCGGCTGAGCACCGTGGTGGCGTCGAGGTGGGAGAAAGTGGTGGCAGGTGCCGGGTCGGTAAGGTCGTCGGCAGGCACATAGGCGGCCTGCACCGATGTGATTGACCCGTTCCTGGTGGAGGGGGTGCGTTCCTGCATCAGGCCCAATTCCGTGGCCAGGGTGGGCTGGTAACCCACGGCGGAAGGCATACGGCCGAGAAGCGCGGACACCTCGGATCCGGCCTGGGTGAAACGGAAGATGTTGTCTATGAAGAACAGAATGTCCTTGGGACTGGAACTGTCCTGCGAATCGCGGAACGACTCGGCAAGCGTAAGGCCGCTGAGGGCCACGGAACTTCTTGCTCCGGGAGGCTCGTTCATCTGTCCGAACACCATAGCCACCTGAGATTTTTCAAGTTCTGCGGTATCGACCTTGGAGAGGTCCCAGCGCCCTTCCTCCATCGCCCTGGTGAACTCCTCGCCATATCTGATGACTCCGGACTCTATCATCTCGCGGAGGAGGTCATTGCCCTCGCGGGTACGCTCCCCTACTCCGGCGAATACCGAGAATCCGTTGTGCTTCTTTGCAATGTTGTTTATGAGCTCCTTGATGAGCACGGTCTTTCCCACGCCCGCGCCTCCGAAGAGCCCGATTTTCCCTCCCTTGAGATAAGGCTCGATGAGGTCTATCACCTTGATTCCGGTGTAAAGGACTTCCTGCGAGGTGGTAAGGTCTTCGAACTTGGGAGGCTCACGATGGATGGGAAGGGACCCCGCCCTGTCGAGTTCGCCCAGACCGTCGATGCTGTCACCGGTGACATTCATCACCCTGCCTCTTATCTGCGGGCCGACAGGCATCCCTATGGGCGCGCCCGTGGGCACCGCCTCAAGTCCGCGCTGCAGGCCGTCGGTGGAGTCCATCGCTATGCAGCGCACGGTATCTTCCCCTATATGCTGCTGTACCTCGATATAGAGATTACGGCCGTCGGACCGCCTGACAGTGAGGGCATCGTGGATGCGGGGAAGCGCCTGCTCCCCGGCGGAGGAACCGAAGTCGAAATGTACGTCAACGACCGGGCCGATAATCTGAGAAATGTGTCCTGTAACAGTAGGCATCGTATTATATTTTTACTCCCATTTGAAACTCGAAATAGTCAGCGTTGTTGAACTTGGTGGCGCGGATGCAGCACCCGAGGAACATATTGCTGAGCTTCGGCATATAGAAACGCATTCCGGCACGCTGGAAGAACCGAGCCTGATCTTCATAGATTCCGACTTTTCGGAACAGGTAAGCGCACATTGTGCAGAATACGGACATATTGCGGTAATGAAACTCGTGGATGAGGCCCAGTGAAGCGTTGATGGGGCTGTAGCCCATTTCCTTCCCCGCATCCTTTTTATCGTAGATGATGTCATCGCACTTCCTGAGGTCATCAACCCCCCAGTTGTACACGGCATCCGCCACAAGACCGGACGAGCACATCAGGCTGTAGCGGTACTGCACGTCCACTCCGATACCTGCGCGGGGATGGCTCACGAAACCGGTCTTTTTGAGGCGCGGATCCTCCACCATCTGGTTGTATGCCTTGAACTCAGTCTTGCAGGAGTGAAAGCCCGTGGTGGCATAGACATCCACGCTCAGTTTGCGCTCGAACTCGTGAGGGATGCTGAGAGTCCTGACCTGCTCCGTATATGCGCCGCCCGGATTGTAGCGTGCGCTCAAGCCTACGGAGAGGTCGTTGAGCCCGAAGTTGGGCATCCAGGCATTGCCGTTGGAATGATGGAACCAGTATGTGTTGAGAGCAAGTTCCAAGCGTTCCGTGGGGCGGAACTTCAGCTGCGGTCCGAAAGCCAGAAACACCGTCAACGGAGCTCCGATGTTAATCATCCCGGGATTCCTGACGGGGTCATAGACAACGTTGGTGGCGCTCAAGCCCAAATCCAGGAGGAACCCGGCGGAAAACCACTTGTTTTTGTACATCGACGCTTCCATAAAGCCGTAGAGATCGACAAAGTTGCCCACTCGGCTGCTGTTTCTGAAGCCCATCGTGCTGTAAACGTCGTAATTGACACCTATGCCGAATACGGGGAAATTCAGTATTTCATTGAAGACTTCGTTCTTTCCGCCCGGACGGGTGTTGTACGCCCACTGAAAGGTGTAGCCCATATGTCCGTTACGCTCCAGAAAATTCTCCCGCAGATTGTCGGTATTGGTGATGAATGCATAATTGGCACCGGCGGTGTATCCGGAATTGGGCACATTGCCGGCGGCGTGTAAGGAAACGCCGCACACCAGCGCGGATACAATGGATATGGCTGCTGCTCTTATCTTCAAAACGTCTGCTCCTTAATCTCCGAAAATGTAACAAATTCCTATCTGAAGGCTCATATTGCGGCCTTTCTCTTCAACGGGAGTATCCTTGAAAGTCTTTGTGATGCCGTAGTCGAACTTCACGTCAACGCCGAGGTTCCCCGCAATCAGATACGTGGTCTGGAGGGCAAGGGCCAGATTGAAGGGGACAGGCTTTCCGTAAAGGTACAAGTCTTCTTCCTGCAAGGAATTGCATTTGATTTTATCCCCTATGCTGAAGCCGAACTCAGGGCCGAACATTATCCTGAAACGGTCATCGGAGAGTTTGAAACCGGCGAGCAAAGGCAGTTGTACGTAGGAAATATTCCTCGTGTACTTACTGTCGGGCGTTTCGCCGTTTGTCGATATTCCCTTGCGGGCATACAGGGCTTCCAGACGGACGAACATCGAGCCGTCGAAATTGAGGTCTCCGATAAGTCCTCCATAGAACCCTACGTTCGTAGTGGGTCTATCAAAACCGTCAATCACAGTCCCCGGAATCCAGTTTGCGGCCACGCCGCCCTTGACTCCGAAATTAAAGTCCTGGGCTGATGCCGCCGTCCCCACCATCAGGGACAGTATAACTGCTGCAAATAGTTTCTTCATAGAGAGATCGTTTTTTCCAACCTGCAAATTTACCATTTCCCATCCTTTTTTGCAAATGCAAACCAAGAAGAAAGTCCCTTATCTATTTGTCTATGGGATAAAGTTTGACGAGAATAATCATAATCAATGCAATGGCGGCCGGAATGATGGAGAAGATAGCCCATATCATCTGCTGCACGGCGGGAAGGCTTCCTTCGGCAATGGTTACCACGGCCTGACCGCTTGCATCGCTTCCTGAAGCGAAACCGACGGCACCGAGAAGAAGGGTCAACAAGGCCCCCGATATGGCGGAACCGAACTTCTGGGCCATAGTGCCCGAAGAGAATATGAGACCTGTGGAGGACGTCCCGTTCTTCTGAGTGGCATAGTCCGCCACATCGGCATACATGGACCACAGAAGCGGGGAATAGAAACCGATTCCTATGGATGTCAGGATGACTGTCAGAATCATCAGCCACATATAACGGGGGTCCATCGGGATGAAGAAGAACGCCACCGAAGTCACAAGGCATATCAGAGATGCCAGGGTAAAGGCTTTCTTCTTGGAGCCCACCTTTCTGGTAAATGCCGGACACAGGCCTCCGAATATCATACAGGTGACTTCTCCGAATGTCATGAACACCGTATAGTTGATTATGAGCCTGTTGATGGTGACGTCACCGCCCAGGCAGTACGTGAACATATATCCCGCCACCGCATAGCGGAATCCGTTGAAGAAATTGCTGCATATACCGGTGAGGGTGAGATACACCCAGGGTTTGTTCTTCACCAGATCGGCAAAGGGCTTGAAAGAGAACTTTTCCGCACGGACGGGTTTCAGACGCTCCCTTGTCATAAGTCCGCAGGCCAGGGTCATTGCCGCCGCGACCGCTCCCAGTATGGCGGCCAGAACGGCGTACTGATGCGCTTCGCTGCCTCCCACCATCTTCTGGAGATAAGGGAAGGACAGCAGGGTGATGAAACCCATCGCATATGCCCCCACCATACGGAAAGAGGAGAATTTGTTCTTCTCGTTGTCGTCGTCCGTCATCACACCGAGCAGCGAACCGTAAGGCACGTTCACGGCAGTATAAACAGCCATCATAAGCAAATACAGACTATATGCCCACACCCTCTTGCCGGCCGGTGAAAAGTCCGGGGTGAAAAGAAGGAGAGCGAACACAAGTCCTAGAGGAACTGCACCGAAGATGAGCCAGGGACGGTATGTGCCCCAACGGCTGCGCGTCCTGTCGGCAAGAGCTCCCATTATGGGGTCTGTCACCACGTCGAACAGACGGGCCACCAGCATAAGCGTGGCCGTATCGACGACGGTGAGGCCGAATATGTTGGTGAAGAACAGAGGGAAAGCGATGGACATAACCTTCCAGGTGATGCCGCCGGCGGCGGCGTCGCCGAGCGCATATGCGATTTTTTCTTTCAGTGTAGGTTTCTCAGGAATCATATTATCCGTTGTTTTTGTCAATGAGTCTGTTGATGCGTTCTATCGCAAGTCCGGCAAAGATAATCCATTCCCTTCGCGTTTGCAAGATGTTCGGGTTCAGGGGTAAATCGAACACATAAAGGGGACGACTTTGAAAAGCCATCCCCTTGCACTTGACTCCGTAGCGGGAGTGGGGCATGATCCCACGACCTCCGGATTATGAATCCGACGCTCTAGCCAGCTGAGCTACCCCGCCATCATTTCAAATGGACTGCAAAGATAAATCTTTTTTCTTAATTCCGAAATTTTTTCTCACCCGGCAATTGCATAGTCCATATCCGAACCTCCGGCTCCGATTCTGAAACTGCGTATCTCACCGGTCGCAGGCTTTATGGCTATGACGTCAACGCAGAAGGTCCTGGTGTAGTTGTATTTGATGTTCTTCTGGATTTCACGCTGCATCTGGCAGGTTCCGTCATCGATACCGTACCCCTGTGAGATGAAGTAGGTGACGCCCTCCTTTTCCAGCAGGGCGTTGACGTGCGAATCGCCGCAGAAAAGACCCATTATTCTGCTGCCTGAGGCCTTGAATTCCGAGAGAATGGACATCAGGGCCTCGCTGCCCGGAGAATATGTGAGCCCGCTGCCGGTAAGCCATCTGCCTCCAAGATGAGGGCACTGATGCGAGAAGAGCACGATGTTCATACCCTCCGGCGTCTCTGAAAGAAGCTTCCGGAGCCATCCCAACTGCTCATCATCAAAGATGTAAATCATTCCGACGTGCTCGGTGCCTTCACTGTTGAGAATGATGAAGCGGGTATTCTTTTCCGGAATGTCATACCATCCGTAGCACTTCCCCGGGACAATATGAAGGTTGCCGCCGGCCCTGGCCTCGGAAGGTTTCTGAAACCATTCGTAAAGTCGGACGGAGCCGATGCCGGTGCCTTCTCCCCCGTCCCAGTCGTGATTGCCGGCAGAGTAGAGGAACACCCCGTCAAATTTCGCCATCTCCCTGCGGGTGAGGTCTATGATTTCGCCGGCATAGGCCTTCATACCGGACGTGAGGGGATCGTTGAGACCGATATCTCCGAGATTCACCATAAAGTCGAAATTGAAGGCTCCCCCGTTTTCTGCAAGATAACCGATATGTTTGTACACTTCGCGGCCGGAAGAATGCACGTCCGTGAAGATGGGGAACACTATTGTCTCGTCACTGCCTTTCCAGGCCGAATACCTCCTGTATGCCTCCCTTATCTGCGGACGGACGAATGAAGGCGTTGCGTCTCCAAGGGTGAATGCTCTCTTGAGAGAACCCCCGTTGACGGAATAGAGCAATTCTATCTTGAGGGCCTTGTCATTGTTGAAGTAGTCTATCCTTACATTGTGCCGCCCCTTGTCGATGTGGAGGGAATCCGTCCTGACTGAAATCCCGTGTCTGCCGTCGTGGTTTATGACAAGCTCGTCATCTATGAAAAGAAGGCCCCCGTCATCGCTGATGAAATAAATTTTATAGCACCCCGATTCCGGAAACTCCATCGGGCCTTCAAGGCGTGCGGCAAAGTGATCCACATCCGCTCCGGGGATGCCCAGAAGCATAAAGTCATTGGTGTATCCTTCAAAGTCAGGCTCTCCGAGGACGGTGAAATCCTTCGGAACGCATTGCTCGTAGTAATCGTGCCAGACCTGGTAGCGGATAAGGTCGGCGTCCTTTGAACGGGGAGCGCAGGATACGGCGGCACACAGGAGCAGTGCCGGCAGAAATTTGTATGTTCGGTTCATTTCAGCGTGAATTAATTTCGGTAAATATACTGAAAATGATTTTTTATTGCATAACTTCGCGAACAGATTATGGAATTCAGAATAGGACAGGGATATGACGTGCACGCTCTGGCAGAGGGCCTGCCGATGTGGCTGGGCGGCGTGCGCATTGAATCAAACGTGGGCTTCGTGGCACATTCCGATGGAGATGTGGCCATCCACGCCCTGTGTGACGCCCTGCTCGGTGCGGCGGCCCTCGGCGATATTGGAAAGCACTTCCCGGACACGTCCGAAGAATGGAAAGGCGCAGACAGCAAGCTCCTTCTCGCCAAAGTTTGCGGAATGCTTGAAGACCGCGGGTGGTCCGTGGGCAACGCGGACATCACAATAGCGCTGCAGGCACCGAAACTTGCCCCGCACATTCAGGAAATGAGGGCAACACTTGCCGGAGTGATGAGAATTGGAGTTGAACGCGTAAGCGTCAAGGCCACAACCACGGAGCGGCTCGGCTTTGTGGGACGGGGGGAAGGCTGCGAAGTCTGGGCATCAGTCACAATTTGCAAATAATTTTTGCAATTTTCAGAAATTGCAGTACATTTGCACTCCCGCATTGCGGGCTATGAAATATTGAGATATGGTGTAATGGTAGCACTACAGATTCTGGCTCTGTCAGTGAGGGTTCGAATCCTTCTATCTCAACTCCTTAAAAAGCCCTTCCAGAATACTCTGCGAGGGCTTTTTAAAATAAACTGTTGTTGCTTCAATTTATGGAAATCCCCAAGTATTTCTACTCCGAAAACGGTATCCATACCCTCATCGGACACGCCTCCCTGTTATCCCATGCATAATAAGGGATGAAGCGGAGATGCTGATCACCGGTGGTCGCAGTGATTGTCTGGACACCGCCGAGCAGATCGGGTTCGAAACTGTCTTCGTATGTGGTGCCGGCGGAGAGAACCGCTTCGGCATATGCGGGGTTGTCGATGCCTTCGATACAATAGACAAGCGGCCCGCGCATAATGGCACGCATACCCTCATCTTCCCTGGTACGGGGATCGGCGGCCACCGGCTCTACCGGCATATCCATATCCAACTCTATCACGTCACCCGCCTGCCATTTGTTCCCGAGCACTGCATACCCCTTCTCCACTGACGGTTTAACGTCCGCGCCATTGACATTCATACTCCATGCTCTGCACCAGCCCGGGATACGTACGCGAACTTCTCTGTTGAGTTTGTCACTGATGGTGATTTTCACTCTGCCCTGCCAAGGATATCGGCTGTCCTGGCTGATCCTCACGGTCTTTCTGCCTACAGGCACTTCAGCATTGCCGCTGATGAAAAGATTCACCCAAAGAGCATCATCCGACAATCCGTAGATATAATTCCCGATGGACGGGAGGAAACGGCAAATCTGGCTGGGACAACAGGCGCAGCCGTACCAGGACTTGCGGTGATGGTTCCCAAGAGACTCCAGGGGATTGACATAGAAAAACTTGTCTCCGGAGAGCGATATCCCGGCAAGAGCACCGTTGTACATGGATCGCTCAAGCACATCGATATACTTCGCGTCGCCCGTGAACTGATTCATGCGCCAGTTCCATAGAACCATGCCGACAGAAGCGCAGGTCTCGCAATAGGCTTCAAGGTTTGGAAGGGAATAATCGCTGGTAAAGCCCTCGTTCCTGTTTGACTGGCCAATACCACCGGTGACGTACATATTACGGAGCACGACATCATCCCACAGCCGGTCGAGCGCATCTTTGTAGCCCCGATCCCCGGTGTATGACGCCACATCCGCCATACCGCAGAACAAATACATGGCACGCACGGCGTGGCCGGAAATATCCGAAATCCCGCGCACGGGCACAGCATCCTGATAATACTCTGCAGGCCATTCCCTGCCGTCGCCGAAGCTTCCGTGACCGAATCCACGCTCGCCGAGAAGCCAGTCTGCAAAATCCAGGTACTCCTTCTTGCCTGTGGCCTCGTAAAGTTTCACGAGCGCAAGCTCTATCTCCTCGTGGCCGGGCACCCAATCACGCTTGCCGGGACCGAATTCCGACATCATATGCCGGACCATGCGTTCACATACACCGAGGAGTTTGTCTTTCCCGGTCACATTGTAGTATGCGACAGCAGCCTCAATCATATGACCGGCGCAATACATCTCGTGCTTGTCCATATCGTGCCAACGCTTGTCCAGACCTGTCAGGGTATAAAAAGTATTGATGTAACCGTCCGGTTGCTGCGCCGCCGCAAATTTGTCTATCCATTCATCACATTTGGCTTCGAGTTCGGAATCCGGGATGTTCTGAAGAGAGCAGGCCATGCCTTCAAGAGCCTTGTAAACGTCGGAGTCATCGAAGAAAATGCCGGAATGGACGCCTTCTCCTTTGGCCGCGTTCTCAAAATTGCGTATGCGTCCCGTCCGTTTCTCTATCTGGTCTATGCACACGCCGAGAGTCACGCTCTTGTGCCTGTCGAGACGCGGGGACCAGAAGGAATCCTGAATGTTAACCTGTGCAAACTTGACAGGCGTAATCATTTTGGAGGGCGCATTATCAGGAGCGTTGCAGGCGGCGGCAACCATAGCCGCGAGGGCGAAGGCGAAAAATCCAGCTTTCATATTCCCGTATGAAAATGTGGGGGACTATTCCTCCCCGTCGTAAATCACTTCCTCATCTTCCTTGTCTTCATCCGCATCGTCATCGATGTCGTCGTCATCGTCATCGTCGCCGTCTTCATCCGCCGAATCTCCCGGGAAGTGGCGGCGGTCGTTGGGAAGGTCTTCAAATGCGACATAACCGCGCTCGAACTCTATGGGGAGAGGGCCCTTGGTCTCAATCACCGTGGGCAGGGCGCACGCGACGTCAGATTCTCCTTCCAATGTGACAATTACGTACTTCTTTGCCTGGACATCATAAAAATAGATGAACCTGACTATGCCGGCCTTAACGGTCTGTTCGACGGTGATGCCGTCAACTGTTCCGTCCCCGAGATCAATCAGGGCGTAACGGGCCGCGACGGCATCGTCCCCGTCAAATGCCTTGAAAAGAATAGGCTGATCGACCGGGAACTCAAGATCGGCCCTGAGCTGCTTGTGCAAGGTGTAGAGAGTATTGTTTCCCCTGACCGAATAAAGACGGTAGAAACCCTTGATTCCCTCGAGTGTGACTCTGTATTTGTAATTCATAGTGCGAAGATAAAAAAATTATCACTAAATTTGATGAAGAATGGACATAATTTCGGATACATATTCAAGCATCAGCTCCGCTACGGAGGGTCTTTTCAAGGACAAAGGCAGCAGATTCATCGCCTTTGCCCTGCCCGTCGGGAGTGAAGAAGAGGTGAAATGCATCGTTAACGGCATCAGGAAGGAATATCACGACGCCCGCCACCACTGCTACGCATACCGGATTGGCAAGGATGGCGAAAAGTACCGCGCCAACGACGACGGGGAGCCCTCGGGTTCTGCCGCACGGCCCATTCTGGGACAGATAGACTCGCTGGGACTGAGCGACGTGCTGGTGGTGGTGGTACGATATTTCGGGGGCATCAAGCTGGGTATCCCCGGGCTGATAAACGCATACAGGTCGGCCACGGCGGATGCTCTGGGCAAGGCGGAAAAAATCACCAGAATCGCCGGCGCCTGGTACAGGCTGGAATTTTCCTACGACGCGCTCCCCGCCGTTATGAAAATACTCAAGGATATGGAACTGCCACAGCGCGCCCAGAATTTCGGCAATGACTGTTCCATAGAAGTCAGGGTGCGCCTGAGTATCGAAAGCGATTTCTTGGAGAAAACGGAAAAAATCATTAACTTTATAAAGAAATTGGACACATAATATCACTAATATATGAAAAAGCACATATTCAATGCAGGTCCCTGTCTCCTTCCGCAGGAGGCATACGACGCGGCCATAGAGGCCATCAAGGATTTTGCCGGCACAGGCGTCTCCATCCTTTCCATCTCGCACCGCACCAAGGAGTGGGATGCCATCATGGACGATACCCGCGCCCTATGGAAGGAGCTTCTCCACATTCCGGACGGATATGAAGTCGTATTCCTGGGCGGCGGAGCCAGTCTGCAGTTCCTTTACATTCCTATGAATTTTCTCGAGAAGAAAGCCGCCTATGTGGACACGGGAGTATGGGCCCACAAGGCTTTCAAGGAGGCGAAAGGACTGGGCAACGCCATCGAAATCGCCAGTTCCTCCGACAAGAACTACAACTATGTTCCCAAGGGATACGAGATTCCCGCCGATGCCGATTACCTCCATATTACAACCAACAACACCATTTACGGCACGGAACTGAAAAAAGACATAGACAGCCCGATTCCCCTGATTGCCGATATGTCTTCCGACATTCTCAGCCGTCCCGTTGACGTGAGCAAGTACACCGTAATCTACGGAGGAGCGCAGAAGAACGCCGGCCCCGCCGGCGTAGCCTTCGCCATCATCAAAAAAGACGCACTCGGCAAGGTCAGCAGATATCTGCCCACAATGCTTGACTACCGCATTCACATCGACAAACTCTCGATGTTCAACACACCTCCCGTATTCTCCATCTTCGTGATGCACGAGACTCTCAAGTGGGTCAAGGCTCAGGGCGGCGTGGAGGCCGTGCACAAGATTGACCAGGCCAAGGCCGATGCCCTCTATGCCGAAATCGACCGCAATTCACTCTTCACCGGCACCGCGGCAAAGGAGGACCGCTCCATTATGAACATCTGCTTCGTGATGGCTCCCGGCAAGGAGAATCTCCAGGACGAATTCCTTGCCTTCGCGAAAGCGCACGATATCGTAGGCATAAAAGGGCACCGCAGCGTGGGAGGCTTCCGGGCTTCCACTTACAACGCCTGCAAGATGGAAGACGTCCAGGCGCTCATCGACTGTATGAAAGAATTTGAAAAATTGCACGAATAATGAAAATCCTTCTTGCGACGCAGAAGCCTTTTGCGGCAGCCGCAGTCAAAGGCATCAGAGAAATAGTTGAAGCCGCGGGTCACGAGCTCGCGCTGCTCGAGAAATATGAAAGCCAGTCCGATTTCGTGACAGCGGCGGCAGACGCAGACGCCATCATCGTCCGTTCGGACAAAGTGACGGCCGAGGTGGTGGAAGCCGCCACGAAGCTGAAAATCGTCATCAGGGCCGGTGCCGGATTCGACAATCTGGACCTTGAAGCCTGCACGGCGCACAACGTGGTGGCGATGAACACTCCCGGCCAGAACTCCAACGCCGTGGCGGAGCTCGCCGTCGCGATGATGATTTTTATGGCACGCACCCAGTTCACTCCGGCGACGGGGAGCGAAGTACAGGGGAAGACACTCGGCATCCAGGCCTTCGGCAACGTCGGCAGACTGGTTGGTGCAAAAGCGAAAGCACTGGGGATGAAGGTCAAGGCCATTGATCCGTTCCTCCCCGCGGAAAAGATTGTGGAAGGGGGAGCAGAGCCGGCATCAAGCCTTGAAGAACTTTACTCCACATCGGACTATGTATCCGTTCACATCCCCGCAACGCCGCAGACCATCGGCAGCATCGGCTACGAGCTGATAAGCAGGATGCCCAAGGGAGGGACTCTCGTGAATACCGCCCGCAAGGAAGTCATTGACGAGGCCGGTCTTGAGAAGGCTCTGGAAGAGCGCCCCGACCTTAAATATGTGACCGACGTGGCTCCCGACAATCTTGCCGCGCTACAGGAAAAATTCGGTCTGCGCGTCTTCTCGACTCCCAAGAAGATGGGAGCACAGACCGCTGAAGCCAACGTGAATGCGGGTCTCGCCGCCGCCCGACAGATCTGTGATTTCTTCGCCACCGGCTGCACTAGATTCAAACTCAACTGATTATGGTAAAAGTAAAACCTTTCGCGGCACTCAGGCCGCCCAAAGACATAATAACAGAAGTGGCCGCTCCGCCTTATGACGTCCTCAACTCCGAGGAAGCGAAGGCGATGGCAGGTCCCAAATCCCTTCTGCACATCACGAAACCGGAAATCGATTTCGACCCCATTGCCGGAGAACACGAACAGCGCAGTTACGACAAGGCCGTGGAAAACTTCAAGGCCTGGCAGGAAAAGGGATGGCTTGTGCGCGACACCAAGCCCTGTTACTACGTGTATTCCCAGACGATGGGAGGCAGAACGCAGTACGGACTCGTGCTCTGTGCCCACACCGATGACTACGCGAACGGCATCATCAAGAAGCACGAGCTCACCCGCAAGGACAAGGAGGATGACAGAATGATACACGTCCGCATCCAGAGTGCCAACATCGAGCCCGTATTCTTCGCCTATAAGGACAACGCCGGAATCGCCTCCATCGTGGAAGCGAAGGTCAGGCAGAAGTCCGAGTACAGATTCACCGACGAGAACGGCTTCGGCCACGAACTATGGGTGATAGATGACGGCGATGCCGTATCCCGCATCACCGGTCTGTTCACCGACGAAGTGGAAGCTTTCTACGTAGCGGACGGGCATCACCGCACCGCCGCGGCGGCACGCGTCGGGGCAGAGAGGAAAGCCGCCAATCCGAACCATACGGGAGAAGAGGAATACAACTGGTTCATGGCCGTATGCTTCCCCGAAAGCCAACTCCGCATAATCGACTACAACCGCGTGGTAAAAGACCTGAACGGTCTCTCCGAAGAGGCATTCCTGAATGCCCTGGAAGAGGACTTCGAGGTATCCGTCAGTTCAAAACCGCGCTGCGGGCGTCCCGCCAGGCCGGCAAGCCCCACGGGTCTCCACAATTTCTCGATGTATCTTGAAGGCAAATGGTACAGCCTCAATGCCAGGGAGGGACGCTACGACGACAGTGACCCCATCGGAGTTCTTGACGTCACAATACTCTCCAATCTCGTTCTGGACAGGATTCTGGGCATCAAAGATCTCAGGACAGACAAACGTATAGATTTTGTGGGAGGAATACGCGGTCTGGGAGAGCTGCAGAGAAGGGTTGACAGCGGAGAGATGAAAGTGGCATTCGCGCTCTACCCCGTATCGATGAGCCAGCTCACCGCCATAGCCGACAGCGGTATGATAATGCCGCCGAAGACTACCTGGTTTGAGCCCAAACTACGCTCGGGGCTTGCCATTCACACATTCTGAAACCTATGAAAGCGGACTCGGCACAAATTCACAGGACTCTGAAGGAATTCTTCGGATATGACGGCTTCAAAGGCGATCAGGAACAGATTATCAATCATCTGGTGGAAGGTGGCGATGCCTTCGTACTGATGCCTACCGGAGGCGGCAAGTCGCTTTGCTACCAGCTCCCGGCAATGGTGCTTGAGGGCACCGCCATCGTCATATCCCCACTCATTGCGCTGATGAAGAATCAGGTTGACGCCATCAGAGGATTCGTGTCCGGGAACGAAAGCATAGCCCACTTCCTCAACTCTTCACTCACAAGGCAGCAGATTGACGAAGTGCGCGAAGACCTTATCTCCGGCAAGACGAAAATCCTGTACGTTGCCCCCGAATCTCTCACCAAGGAGGAAAACATCTCCCTCCTGAGGGAAATCAAAATATCTTTCTATGCCGTGGATGAAGCTCACTGCATCTCCGAATGGGGCCACGATTTCCGTCCGGAATACAGGAGAATCAGGGATTTGGTCGACGAAATCGGGCGTGCCCCCATCATAGCCCTGACGGCAACCGCCACCTACAAGGTGCAGAGCGACATTCTGAAGAACCTCGGGATACCGGACGCCGCCATTTTCAAATCTTCGTTCAACAGGCCCAACCTCTACTATGAAGTCAGAGACAAGGTGGACGCGGAAAAGGACATCATCAGATATATACGGAACAATCCCGGCAAGTCCGGAATCATTTATTGCCTGAGCCGGCGGAAGGTTGAGGAGATGGCGGAATTGCTGTGCATCAACGGCATCAGGGCCCTTCCCTATCACGCGGGGCTGGATTCGAAGGTTAGGGCGGAGAATCAGGACAAGTTCCTGATGGAAGAGGTGAAGGTGATAGTCGCAACCATCGCCTTCGGAATGGGCATAGACAAACCGGACGTACGCTTCGTCATTCACTATGACATTCCCAAGAGCATCGAGAGCTACTATCAGGAAACCGGGCGGGCCGGACGCGACGGACAGGAAGGCCGCTGCATAGCCTACTACAGCTACAAAGACATACGCAAGTTCGAGAAATTTATGGTCGGGAAGCCCGTTACGGAGCAGGAAATCGCACGCCAACTGCTTTCCGAGGTAGTATATTATGCAGAGTCCAGCCAATGCAGGAGAAAGCTGCTGCTGAACTATTTCAGCGAGGACTATCTGCCGGACAACTGCTGTTCCTGCGACAACTGCCTGCATCCCAGGCAGACCTTCGACGGCAGGGTGGAAATGAGCACCGTGATAAGGCTCATCCTCAGCCTCCCGGAGCATTTCAAGGTGGACCATCTGGCCAATATCCTTGCAGGCAATGAGACCGCTCTCATAAAATCCTACAATCACGACAGGTGCAAGTATTTCGGTGCAGGCAAGGACCATTCCGACAAATTCTGGTGCACGGTGATTCACCAGGGGCTGATGCGCCATCTGCTGGAAAAGGAAATAGAAACATTCGGGCTCATCCACGTCACGGATGAAGGACGCGAATTCCTTGACGCTCCTTTCGAACTTCCTCTTGTGGAGGACAGAGTCTTCTCTACGGGAGAGGATGAGGACAACGAAGAGGATGTTATGGAAGCGGCGGCAATGCAGAACGGCGGCGGAGGGGATGCCACACTTCTGGCAATGCTCAAGGACCTCCGCAAGGATCTTGCCCGGAAGTTGAAACTCCAACCTTGGATTCTGTTCTCCGACCCGGCCCTGGAGGATATGTCCATCCTTTATCCCGAGACCTTTGAAGAGCTGAAAGCCTGTCAGGGCGTAGGTGACGGAAAGGCCCGCAAGTTCGGTGAGGAATTCATCAAACTCATAAGGAAGTACGTTGAAGAGAACGAAATATCACGTCCCAACGACTTTGTGATGAAGTCCTCACCGGCCAAGTCCGAGGGCAAGATATACATTATACAGAATATCGACCGGAGGGTTGATCTGGCATCCATCGCCTCGGCCAGGAGTATGGAACTCGGAGACCTTATGACCGAGATAGAAGCGATTGTGGCCACCGGCACCAAACTGAATCTCGGATATTACATCAACGAGAATCTTGACCCGGAAATCGTGAACGAACTTCTCGAATATTTCCGCACACAGGCCGAATCCGACTCTCTGGCAGACGCAATTGAAAATCTGGGCAACGACTATGACGAGATGGAAATCCGTCTGGTCCGGCTTAAATTCTTATGTGAGGTGGCATCGTGATTCCGCAGGATACAGTCGATTTGATTCTTGACAGTGCCCGCATCGAAGATGTTGTGAGCGATTTCGTGACGCTGAAGCGCCGCGGAGCCAATTTCGTGGCTTGCTGTCCCTTCCATAACGAGAAAACCCCATCCTTCTACGTATCTCCGTCCAAAGGGATATACAAGTGCTTCGGCTGCGGCAAGGCCGGATCGGCAGTGGGATTCGTTATGGAGCACGAGCATTTCTCCTATACCGAAGCCCTGCGCTACCTCGCCTCAAAATACCACATAGAAATCGTGGAGAAGGAGGAATCTGCCGAGGAACTCGCTCTCAAGCAACACCGGGAAAGCCTGTTGCTGGTGTCGGAGTTCGCGCAGAAGTTCTATGCCGGGCAATTGAAGGACGGTGAAGGCAAAGCCGTGGGCTACAATTATTTCCGTTCCAGAGGCCTGGAAGATGACACCATAGCGGAATTCGGACTGGGCTGGGCTCCGTCCGGCAGAACCGCACTTCTTGATGCCGCAAGGGCGGCCGGGTACAAACAGGAATACCTGCTGGATGCCGGGCTGGCAGTACAGCGCGAGGACGGCACGATAGCGGACAAGTTCCACGAAAGGGCAATGTTCCCCATCCACTCCGTAAGCGGAAGGGTCATTGCGTTCAGCGGCAGGACATTGCGTTCCGACAATCCCGCAAAATATGTAAACTCCCCGGAAACGGAAATTTACACGAAGAGCAAAATACTGCTGGGAATATATTTTGCCAAATCGGAGATTTCCAGGCAGGACAAGTGCATACTCGTCGAGGGCAACGTGGATATGGTCACGATGCACCAGTTGGGTATCACCAATGTGGTGGCTTCCTGCGGCACATCCCTTACAATAGAGCAGATAAGGCTCATACGAAAGTTCACGGAGAACGTGACAATAATGTATGACGGGGATTCCGCCGGAATACACGCCGCACTGCGCGGCATAAATCTGGTGCTGGCCGAGGGACTCAACGTCAGGATTGTGCTGTTGCCTGAAGGGGAAGACCCCGACTCGTTCGGTCGCAGCCACAGCCGCGGGGAGGTTGAAAGTTACATTGCAGCCAACGAACAGGATTTCATTGCATTCAAGACAAAGCTGCTTCTGACAGAAGCCGGTGGCGACCCGCTCAAAAAAGCCAATCTCATAAACGATATTGCGGACACCATCGCCGAGATTCCCGACGCTGTGAAACGTTCGGTATATGTGGACACAACTGCTGCAGGCTTCAGCATTGAATCGGCGATTCTGTTCGACAGAATAAACCGCACCAGGCAGAACAGGCTGATGGAGGAGAGGCAGGCCGGACAGAGGCAGGCCCAAAGGCAGGAGCGCGCAGCGGCGCAGGCCGGACCTGAGCAGAGCTCCCCTGCCGGGCAGGACGGGATTCCGGAAGAGAACAGGACTCTGGCCAAGACGGAAAAGGACCTTCTGTATTTCCTGCTGACCCACGGCACAGACCAGCTCGACTTCGAGAGCGACTCCGAATACTACTCCGGCAGCGAGGAAGACAAGACTACGGTGGCGGACTTCATCCGCGCCTCGCTCGATGCCGACGGCTCAAGTTTCGCAAACAGCGCATACAGGGCCGTTTACGATGCATATTTCAAGGGATACGACGAGGGGTTGACGCAGGCCCGGATTCTGCGCAGGCTGTACGATTCCACCGACAGGACGATTGCCCGCGTCACCGGGGTCCTGGCCACGGAAAAATATCCTCTGTCCGTGGAAAAATTCAGGAATTCCATGACGGCAACCTCGTCCTGGCTGGTTTCTTTCGTCCCCAAGGCGATTTTGTGCTATGCCGAGCGCCGTGTTCAGGATAAAATTGATTATCTTCGCCGTTCGATGCAAAGCGCGTCCCCGGAAGAGCTGGAACCTATAATGAAACAGATGGTCGGTCTTAAGGCTGCACAGCGCAGCATCAACGCAAAGATTGGAAGAGAAAAATAAGAAAACAGTTATGGACAAGAAATTCAAAAGAACCCTCGTGACCTGCGCGCTTCCCTACGCCAACGGTCCAGTACATATCGGACACCTTGCCGGAGTTTATGTCCCCGCCGACATTTATGTGCGTTACCTCCGAATGCGTGGAGAGGATGTTCTTTACGTCTGCGGTTCCGACGAGCACGGTGTACCCATTACGATAAAGGCACGCCAGCAGGGTTGCAGCCCGCAGGACATAGTGGACAGATACCACAGCATCATAGACAGTTCATTCAAAGCCCTGGGCATAAATTTCGACATCTACGGACGCACATCTTCCAAGGTGCACGAGGCCAACGCTTCCCGGTTCTTCAAAAAACTCTACGATGACGGCAAGTTCATCTCAAGGGAAAGCGAGCAGTATTATGACACGGAAGCCGGGACCTTCCTGGCAGACAGGTACATCGTGGGGACCTGCCCGCGGTGCGGAGCAGAGGGAGCCTACGGAGACCAGTGTGAGAAATGCGGCGCGACGCTCAGTCCCGAGGAGCTCATCAACCCCAAATCAAAACTGAGCGGCGCAGAGCCTGTCAAAAAGAAAACCACGCACTGGTATCTCCCTCTTGACCGATACGAATCCTGGCTGAGGGAATGGATACTGGAAGGCCACAAGGAATGGAGGCCCAACGTTTACGGGCAGGTCAAGAGCTGGCTGGACGGAGGGTTGCAGCCCCGCGCCGTCACCAGAGACCTGGACTGGGGCGTACCCGTACCCATAGAAGGGGCGGAAGGGAAGGTTCTCTACGTCTGGTTCGACGCTCCCATAGGCTACATTTCCAACACTATCGAACTCCTCCCCGACGGCTGGGAGAAATGGTGGAAATCGGAAGATACGAAACTGGTCCATTTCATCGGCAAGGACAATATCGTGTTCCATTGCATAGTGTTCCCCTCTATGCTCAAGGCCTACGGCGGTTACGTGCTGCCGGAGAATGTCCCTGCGAACGAGTTCCTAAACCTCGAAGGCGACAAGATTTCGACGTCCAGGAACTGGGCGGTATGGGCTCACGAGTATGTGAAGGATTTCCCGGGCAAGGAGGATGCGCTGCGCTATGTACTGACGGCCAACGCGCCGGAGACCAAGGACAATGACTTCAGCTGGAAGGATTTCCAGACCCGCAACAACAGCGAGCTTGTGGCCATTTTCGGCAACTTCGTGAACAGAGCCGTAGTGCTCACCCACAAATACTTCGGGGGGAAGGTTCCCGTCTGCAGCGAGCTTCTGGACATTGACCGGGAGGTGCTTGCCGGTGTTCCGGAACTGAAAGCGTCCCTTGAGAAGAATATCGAAAGCTACAAATTCCGCGAAGCCCTCAAGGATGCTATGGGAATAGCCCGTCTCGGCAACAAGTACATATCAGATACGGAACCTTGGAAAGTGGCCAAGACCGATATGGCAAGATGCGCCACTATCCTGAATGTCTCACTCCAGCTGTGCGCAGACCTGGCCATCGCATTCGAACCGTTCACCCCGTTCGCGGCCGCACGCCTTAGAGAGATGCTCGGGCTGAAACTCGACTGGGATATGTTCGGCTCCGGTTCCATCATTCCTGCAGGTCATACCATCGGTGAAGCGGAACTCCTTTTCACAAAGGTCGAGGACGAGCAGATTCAGATTCAGCTGGACAGGCTCGACAGGATACGTGCCGAACACGAAGCTGAAGCAAAGCTTGAAGCGGCGAAACAGGTGACGCCTCAGAAAGAGGAATGCAGTTTCGAGGACTTCGAGAAGATGGACATCCGCACCGCCACCGTTCTGGAAGCGGAGCGGGTACCCAAGACCGACAAACTCCTCAAACTCACAATCGACACCGGGCTGGACAAGCGTGTCATCGTTTCCGGAATAGCCGAATTCTACTCTCCTGAGGATATGGTCGGCAAACAAATCTGCATCCTGGCCAACCTCAAGCCACGCACCATACGCGGCATCGAAAGCCACGGTATGATACTGATGGCAAAACAAAGCGACGGCACGATGCGGTTCATAACCCCGCAGGATGCCGTCGCCAATGGTGCTGTTGTAGGATAGATTACTTCTTCTCCTCCGCTGCAGTCTCAACGAACTTGCCGACCTTTGTCAACTTGATGTTGAATACAAGGGTCGAGTTGGGTTCGATTCCCTGATTGCCGCGCTCGCCGTATGCAAGATTGGCAGGAATGTAGAGGTCGATCTCTCCACCCTCTCCGATGAGCTGAAGACCCTCGGTCCATCCGGAAATCACGCGGTTGAGAGTGAACCTTACTGAATCGGCATCCGCCTTGACCTCGTCAAATACGTTTCCGTCAAGAGTCTTGCCCTGATAGCGCACCCATACCGTATCGGTGGCTGCAGGATGAACGTTGTTGCCGTCATTCATTATGCGGTACTGAAGGCCGCTCGCTGTCTCCACCACTCCGTCATTCTTCTTGTTGGCGGCAAGGAATTTCTCGCCGGCTTCCTTGTTCACAAGGAGTTTGTAGTTGTGGCGGTTCTCAAGATAGCTGTTGAAGAGTTCGTTGATCTTCTCGGGATTGATTTTGAACTGTTCGTTGAAGCCGGGATCGCGCATATTGCCCTTTGCATTGACGAAATCCTTGATACCCTTTACAACCTGGGAATAGTTGACGTCACCGAAGTCATATCCCTTGATGAATGAACCGAAGTTGATACCGATGAGGTAGCTCACGGAATCCACGACAGCCTTGCTGGGGATATAATCCTTGGCAGTCTTAACTTTTTCTACGGTTTCTTCTGCAGGCTCCGCACCTTCTGCGGGAGCTTCTGCCTTAGGTGAGCAAGCCACCAGTGTTGCGCCCATCATAAGGGCCGCAAAAATAAATTTTGTTTTCATTTTATTGATATAAGAATTATTGATGTTTCTACAGTTCCCAGGCAAGCGCCGATGCCCCGAGGATGGCCGCATCCGACTCCTTGAGGCTGGAGAAAACTATCTGGACCTTATTCTTCCAAATCTGGAGGACATTGTCGTTCATAGCCTTCATCATAGGTTCATAGAGGAATTCCTTGGAACGCGCAAGTCCGCCGAAAAGCACAATGGCCTCGGGAGCGCTGAAAGCGATGAAATCGGAGAATGCCGTTCCGAGAAGGGTGCCGGTATACTCAAAGATGGCGAGAGCCACCTTGTCTCCCTCCTTCGCCGCTTCATATACATCCTTCGAACTGATATTCTCTATTTCACGCAGAAGAGAGGGTTCCTTTGAGTGCTCAAGCCACTCGCGGGCGGTACGAGCCACACCCATTGCGGAACAATATGCCTCAAGACATCCGTTACGCCCGCATCCGCAGGCGCGTCCGTTGTGACGGACCACATTGGTGTGCCCCAGTTCGCCGGCGAAGCCGTCGTGGCCGTAAACCACTTTTCCGTCCACCACGATACCGCTGCCGACACCGGTGCCGAGAGTTATCATTATGAAGTTTTTCATTCCCCTGGCCACGCCGTAGGTCATTTCACCCACAGCCGCAGCATTGGCGTCATTGGTCAGACTGACGGGGATTCCGTCGAGTTTCTTCGTGAGTTTGTCCGCAAACTTGACCGCCTGCTTTGCGGCCCAGGCAAGGTTCGGTGCAAAAGCCACCTCCCCGGTATAGTAGTTTCCGTTGGGAGCGCCGACTCCGACACCGCGGATTTCGCCTTCCTTCCCGGCTTCCTTAATGCATCCCTTCACGGCTGTGGCAAGAGCATCGATGAATGCATCTGCGTCGGAGCCGTAAGTGTCCGAGCGAATAACTGTCTGTGCAATCACAGTACCACGGGCGTCAACAACGCCTATCTTGGAGGTCTGTCCTCCCACGTCGATACCGACAACAAAATCTTTAGCCATATCTTATCAGGTCATTAATTATTCCACAGGAATATCTTTATTGACGTTCTTGCTGCCCACAAGCGCATAGAAAATAAGGAAAACCAGACAAGCGACCAGTATCCAATAACTTTGAAGATAACCGGCAGACTTGGCAAGCAAACCACAGAAGAACGGAATAATGCCTCCGCCGCAAACCAGAGTCATGAATATTCCGGATGCCGGGGCAGTATATTTTCCAAGACCCTCTGCAGCAAGATTGAATATTGAACCCCACATCACCGAAGTGCAGAGACCGCAAAGGAACATAAACAGCATTGAAATGGGAATAACTTTGCCGAATACTGTAACCTGAATATCTGCAGGGAGGAACATCACAAGAAGAAGGAAAACTATTGCAACAGTCGAAGTGACTGCAAGCATTGTCTTGGATGAAACCTTTCCGCCGACAGCGCTTCCGATAAGACGGCCGATAAGCATACAGAACCAGTAGAAGCCAACGATGGCACCTGCTACTGCGGGCATATTGAGATCGTTCGACATATAAAGGTTGGCCATATTCGGAATGCCGACCTCAATGCCCACATAGAAGAAGATTGCAACTGCGCCGAGCACGAAATGACGGAATGAGAGCGGGCCATATTTGTCTTTCTTGACATTGCCGGCCTTACGGGCGGCTTTCTCTTCAGCTGTCTCCATATGAGGCTCCGGGATATTTGTAAAAGCAATGATGACTGCGGCGAGCACAAAGATAAGCATTGCTATGAGCATAGCGGGGGCTGCGTCAGACACGTTTGCCTTTGAGGCCTCTCCCCCGATGAGGAAACCCAGGAGGACAGGAGCCAGGGTGCCTCCGACGGAATTGCAGGAGCCTCCCAGCTGGATGAGACGGTTACCCTTGTTGCCACCGCCGCCAAGTGTATTGAGCATAGGATTGACTACGATGTTGAGAAGACACATTGAAAATCCGGCGATGAACGCTCCAACAACGTAAACAAGGAATGACTGGACCGGACCCGCAATCCACTGGACTCCCACACCGATGAAACCTACGATAACTGCCAGGAGAGCCGTAAATTTATAGCCTTTTCTCTTGAGGATGATTCCCGCAGGAATACCCATGCAAAGATATGCAATGAAGTTCGCGAGTGTCCCAAGCTGGCTGAGTGCCGGACTTGCACCGAACTGATTCGATACAATCACGCCCATCGAGCCCGCAAAGTTCGTGACAAATGCAATCATAAAGAAGAGAGCAAACATCACCACGATAGCGGGTGTGTAGTTCTGTTTTTTTGTTGTTTCCATACTGATTTTTATTGATAATGGTTTTACTGTTTCAGTGACTGTATGTTCCTGTCATTATACAGGGCTTTCCCTTCCGGGGTCATCGCATATTCAAGCCTGCCGGCATAATGGTTTTCAACCTTGCGGCGTACCATCTTGGCCGTTGTGTTGAGCATTCCGTTCTGCTCCGTGAAAGGCTCGTCCGCCACGATGACGGCGGCCGGCAGCCATTTTTCGGGGAACATCCCTTCGTGGCGCCCTCCCTTGCGATAGGAATCAATCTCTCCCTGGATTATGTCGAGCATAGCCTTACATCCCTGCTCGGAAGAAGGATTCAATCCTGAAGCCTTGACCGATTCGTAAAGTGCAGGCTTGTTGGGCACAATGATGACTACTGTATAAGGACTCTGATTGTTGTACAGGACGGATGCGTCTATATACTTGGAGCCGTCGGCAAGGCTGTCCTCAAAACCTTCGGGAGAGTACTTCTCTCCGTCAGAAGATATGAGCAGGCTCTTGAACCGGCCCGTCACATACAGGAAGCGGGGATTTTCCACACATATGTAGCCGCGGTCTCCGGTATGGAGCCATCCGTCAACGATTGTCTTCGCCGTTGCCTCGGGATTCTTCCAATAACCGGCCATCACGTTTTCTCCCCGGATTACAATCTCACCGGTCTCTCCGTGAGGAAGTTCATTGCCGGCCTCATCGCATATCTTAATGTCCATAGGCTCTACGGTGCGTCCGGAAGAACCGAAACGGGCGTTCCCCTTTCCCGATGAATTCGAGCAGATGACAGGAGTGGCCTCAGAAAGACCGTAGCCCTGGAAAATCGGCATTCCGATGGCACAGAAGTAGCGTTGCAGCTCAATGTCGAGCAAAGCTCCACCACCTATGAAGAACTGCATACGGCCACCGAAATTCCCGCGTATGCTCTTGAACACCAACTTGTCGAAAACAGCCTTGAGAATCCCTCTCCACCAAAGGCAGATGCAGGGCTTGCCCATATTGTAGTACTCTCTGTTGTATCGGATTGCATTGGACAGGGCAAAGTTGTACAGTTTCTCCACCACAGGCCCTTTCTTCCTGATGCCGTCCTCTATATTCTTGCGGAAATTGCGTGAGATTGCAGGAACGGAGAGCATCACGTGCGGCCTGGTCTCCCTGATGGCTATCGGGATATTCTTGAGCATGGCAAGCGCATTCTTCCCTCCGGGAACGGTGGCGATACTGCCTCCGGAACTCATCATAAAATAAAAGCCGGCAACGTGGGCGAAACAATGGTCAAGAGGCAGAATTATGAGCATTACGGAGTTGGGAGCCATATACACCACCGAATGACATTGCTCGATGTTGGCAGTGTAATTGCGATGCGTAAGCAGAATGCCCTTGGGATCTGCCGTGGTGCCGGAGGTGTAGCTTATGTTGGCATAATCGTCCGGTCCGACCTCTTTCATTCTGGCTTCTATGGCACCCGGGTGTTCCTGCATATATTTCGGTCCGGCTTCCCTGACGGTGTTGACGTGTACTTCATTCTCTTTGAGGGGAATGTCATCAAACACAATGACTTTCTCCACGGCAGGACAGTCCCCGATCACACGACGGACCTTTTCAATCTGACTTTCCGATGCCATAACGAAGCGCGAATCGGAATGCCTTATCCTGAACGCAAGGTCATTGTCGGACTCCAGCTTGAAGGAAAGGGGCACATTGACGCCCCCGGCATACAGGATTCCGAGCTCGGAGAAAATCCACTGGTTGCGACCTTCGGATATCAGTGATACCTTGTCTCCTTTCACGAGTCCGAGCGACATAAGTCCTGCTCCCAGAATCATTCCCTCCCTGTGGGTGTCTGCATAGGAAGTCTCTTCCCATCTCCCCGCCACCTTCTCGCGCAGGAAAGTCTTGTCGGGGTACATTCCGACATATTTTTCAACAAACCCGATTATTGTTGGTCTCTCTGTCGTCATATGCTGCAATGATTAATCTGTCTGATGGAAAAGTCCGAAAAGATGTGCGTCTATCATATCGGTCACCGATTCAAAATCCTCCGGCCGGTTGCCGAACTTGAATTTGTCGGCATCCACAATCAGCAAATTGCCCTTATAACCCTTTATCCAATTCTCGTATTTTTCATTGAGACCGGCAAGATAGTCGATGCTTATGCTCTGCTCGTATTCCCTCCCGCGTTTCTGTATCTGCAGAATGAGGTTGGGCAGGGAAGAACGAAGATAAATGAGCAGGTCCGGCATCCCGACAAGCGACATCATCAGCTCGAAGAGGTCAGAATAATTCTCGAAATCCCTGGTACTCATAAGGCCCATATCGTGGAGATTCGGAGCGAAAATCCTTGCGTCCTCGTATATTGTCCTGTCCTGAACTATGACGTCATCGGTCCTGGCGATATCCACCACATCCTTGAAGCGCTTGTTCAGGAAGTATATCTGCAGATTGAAAGACCACCTCTCCATATCCTCGTAGAAATCCGACAGGTACGGGTTGAAATCAACCGACTCATACTTGGGAATCCAACCATAGTGGGAGGCAAGCATCCTTGTCAGTGTGGTCTTGCCGCTGCCGATGTTTCCTGCGATGGCGATGTGCATTGTCCTTAATAAACTTGTAACCTACAAATATAACAATTATTTGAACAAACCGAACAGTTGCGCGTCTATCTTGTCCGTAACGAATGCAAAATCGGACGGATTGTTCTCAAAATCGAGCTTGTCCACCTCAATTACAAGAAGTTTCCCACTGTATGAAGATATCCACTCTTCATAATGGTCATTGAGACCCTGAAGGTAATCAAGCGTGATTCCCTGCTCGTACTCCCTCCCGCGACGGCGTATGTTGTCAACCAGATGCGGCACCGAAGCCTTCAGATAGATGAGCAGGTCGGGAGTGCCGGCCATACTCATCATCAGGTTATAAAGCTGCATATAGGTGTCGTAGTCCCTGTCCGACAGATTGCCGAGTTCGTGGTTGTTGGCAACGAATATGTTGACACCCTCCATCAGAGTGCGGTCCTGTACTATGACGTCGGAAGATTTGGAAATTTCCAGGACATCCCTGAACCTCCTTGCCAGAAAATACGTCTCGAGGTTGTATGACCACCTCTGTATATCCTTGTAATAATCTTCCAGATAAGGATTGACGTCCACGGACTCGTACCTCGGGACCCAACCGTAATGCTCCGACAGCATCCGTGTCAGAGTGGTCTTGCCGCTCCCTATGTTCCCCGCTATCCCGATGTGCATACCTTTTCTTTTTTCTACAAAATTAACATTTCTTTCGTATTTTTGCGTGGTTTTCACATCTATTGGAATGCACAATCTCAAGATATTCTCATTCAATCTGTTCCGGGAGCACACGATGATTCTGTCCTCGCCGGGACGTTCCTGCGTCATCATCGATCCTGGTTTCTGCGAGGCTAATGAAAGGAAAGAGTTCTTCGACCATATCGGAGCCGAAGGGCTCAAACCCGAAGCCATTCTTCTCACCCACTGCCACATAGACCATATCTGGGGGGCGAAGGAGGTTCAGGACACTTTCGGGATTCCCCTGTATATGGGGCCCGAGAACAGGGAACAGTTCAAAAGCTTCGACAGGATGTCTTCAAGGATGGGTATCACCGCTCCCGATTACAGTTTCAGTGTCACCGAGGTCGGAGACAACGACACAATCGATGCAGGAGGCTTCAGATTCAAGGTGATAACCACGCCCGGACATTCTCCGGGAGGAGTGTGCTATCTTGAAGAAACAGAGAAAATAATGTTCACCGGCGACACTCTTTTCGCCGGAACGATAGGAAGGACAGACCTTCTGTTCGGGGAATACGACGACCTTATCAGGTCCGTGATGGAAAAACTGATATGGCTTGACCCCGACATCGTAATCTACCCCGGTCACGGGCCTTCCAGCACAATAGGGGTTGAAAGAACTGGCAATCCCTTTCTGGAGCCGTTCAACGAAAAGCAGGACGAAGAATAATTTGAAATTTTTAGTACCTTGTGTTGCAAAGTACTAAATTTTTTACATATCTTTGCATAACAAAATTTAAATGTTATGAAAAAGATATCGAAAATCTTCATTGTCCTATCTCTCGTGATTCTGGCCTTGGCGCACACAGATGCGGCATATTCTTCTGATTTTTTCAAATTCTTCAGAAAACAGACGATTGTGCCCAGTGGCATGGACACCACCGTGGTTTATTCCGACGTACGCACGAACTATAGCGAAATAAACGTTTCCGGAGCTTTTTACGTGCATTATTCAGCCTCCGTCAAGGAAGTGACGGTAATCGCTGACGTGAATCTTATCCCTTACCTCAAAGTAAGGAATTCGGATAACGAGCTGGAAATCGGATTGAGCGGCATTTCATTCAACGGAATAAAAAGAGCAGAGGTCTGCGTACCTGTTTCTTCCCGCAACCTGACGGCCGTTGACCTCAGCGGGGCCTGTTCCTTTTCTTCCGAAATCACCGTCTCCGGGAAGGATTTGTCGCTGGATTTGTCCGGCGCATCAAAAGCGGAACTGGATGTGGATGTAAAGAATCTTGAAATAGACCTTAGCGGAGCCAGTGCCGCCTGCATCTCCGGAAATGCCCGTAATGCGGAGTTGGATAGTTCCGGAGCATCAAAAATAAAGGGATATAGAGGCAACTGCCTAACCGTAGATAAAGCACATATAGACGTTTCCGGGGCCGGAAGTATCAGGGGCCTGCAAGGTGGTCGGATCAGCGGCAGCCTGTCCGGCGCATCAAAACTGACGGCACTGAGGGGGAGCGACGTTTCTGCTATCAGATGCAGCGGAGCCTCCAAAATCAACGTTATTGAATAAAAACAGCATAAAAATGAAAAAGACTACGAACGTTTCCCTGGGAGGAAGCAATTTCATCATTGACGAAGACGCCTACGAACTGCTCAGGATTTTCCTTGAGGAATACAGGAAAAATCTCTGCGGCAGGGAAGGCGCCGCATCGGCGGACGAGATAACCGAAGAAGTGGAGATGAGAATCTCCGACCTTCTGCACGCAAGAATGAAAGGCCGTGAGGTGGTGGACAAGGACAGCGTCACTGCCATAATAAAGGAGATGGGATTCAAAGTGCCCGACTCCCCCTCGGAAACCTTTTCCAATGAAAGGTTCAAGGGCGGATACCGCGGTGCCAGGAAACTGTACCGCGACAAGGACCACAGGGTGATAGGCGGAGTCTGCGCCGGACTTGCCCGCCATCTCGACATAGACGTGGTGGTGATGAGAGTCATTTTTGCCATCGCTCTCATCTGCGGCCTGGCCGGTTTCTGGATTTATCTGGTGTTCTGGATTATTGTACCCGAAGCGCTTACTCCCGTTGAGAAATGCGAAATGAACGGAGAGCCCGCAACACCGGACAACATTGCGAAATATGTCTGATTATGGAGTCTGCCGTAGAAAACAGTAAAACCCAGATGAGGCGCGGAGTGCTGGAATACAGCATACTCCTCATACTACAGCACGGCGACGAATACCCGTCCTCCATCATCCAGAAACTCAAGGACGTGGACCTGATAGTCGTGGAAGGCACTCTGTATCCTCTGCTCATCAGGCTCAAGAATCTCGGACTCCTGACATACAGATGGGAGGAATCCACACAGGGGCCTCCAAGAAAATACTATTCCATCACGGAAAAGGGCAGGGAGCAGTTGAACGGACTGGATGCGGTCTGGGATGAACTGGCATCTTCCATAGGAATACTGAGAGAATCATCTGGTTATTACGTTGACATAATATGAAAAAGACTGAAAAAATGAATATAGGCGGCTTCGCCTTCTACGTGGAAGAGGATGCCGCAGAAATGCTGGAAGGATATCTTGATTCGATTCGGAAAGAATATGATTCGGAACCGTCCAGAGATGAGATATGCTCCGACATCGAGGAAAGAATCGGAGAACTGCTTGCCGAGAAAAGCCCGAGAGAACGGATTGTGACGGTGGAAATGGTTAACTACGCCAAATCGGTGATGGGAGAATTCGGAGCACCGGGCGGAGCATCCGGGCCGGAAACGCGGCAGGCGGCGAAGCGCCGGCTTTTCAGGGATCTTGATTCCAGATTCCTCGGGGGTGTGTTCAGCGGGCTGTCGGCCTACACGGACGTGGATGTGGTCATATTCAGAATCACGTTTGCCGTCCTCTGCCTCGCCGGAATCATTCTGGACAAAGACTGGAGCGACACCGTTATGGGGCTGCTTCTGTTGGGGTATCTGGTTATGTGGATATGCGTACCCGCCGCGAAGACGGTGGAGCAGAAATGCCAGCTTCACGGCAAACCCATTTCCGTGAATGACTTCAGCCGGGATGTAGCCCAGACCTGCAATAACAGCGGTTCATCCGGCAGGAGGCCTGCTCCAGCCGTCAGTATGGCCGGACGCATCTGCCTCATTGTCCTCGGAGTGCTGATGCTGTTTACCGGATCGGGTATGATTATCGGTTGTGCGGCCTTCGATATGATTCCGGGCATTGTGCACAATTTTGTGGATGATATTGAAGCATTAACTATCATCGATACAATATTCTCCACAAGCGTCACTGTGTCTCTCACAATTTCGACGATACTGCTCGCGCTGTGGAACATCTATTCCGGAGTGCTGCTGATATTCAACCTCAACTCACCGAAATGGCGTCCCGGACTGATTCTTATTCTGACGTTCCTGCTGTCGATGCTGGCATTCTTCATCTTCGTGGTGCGTGCAGCACTTAACGTTCCTATGCTGTTCTAAAGCGTCTGACCTCCTATGAACTCGCGCATTATCGATGTCGGCGGAATCGCGGCGATTTCCGCCGGCTTCAGCGCCGTGACGTGCGAGAGCAGGTCTATCAGTTCCACAGCCTTTCCGTGTGCCGGAGAAGCCTCGGACACGCCGTACAACAGAGGCTCGGCATAATACTTGAGCAAAGGCATATCGTAGAGGGTCGAGGAATTGAACACTATGTCGGCGTTCTCCTCATAAGGGAAAATGTTGCGGGTCTCGCCGCGACGCACCGACGGCCAGCGGAGGATGTTGTCCTCCGGACTGATGCCTCTGGTGCGGTTATCCCTGACAATACGGCGGAGCAGCCTCTTGTCGGTTGTGGAATAATGCACCTTCTCCCCTCCGGGAAGCGCAGTGAGAGCGGAGATATACACCTTGAATATCCTGTCCTGATCCACGGACGGGGTGAGAGCCGGATTGAGAGCGTGGATGCCTTCCATAAAAAGCACGTCACCGTCCTCCAGCTTCATTTTCCTGCCTTCGAACACCTGACGTCCCTCTATGAAATCGAATCCGGGGAGTTCCACTTCCCTGCCCGCCAGAAGGTCATTCAACTGATTGCCAAGGAGTTCTACATCCATCGCTTCCAGTGCCTCGAAATCGAATTCTCCGTTCTCGTCGCGGGGAGTCTTCTCTCTGGGCACGAAATAGTTGTCAAGTTCTATGACCTTGGGGATGAGACCTACGGCCACACACTGCTGGGCTATGCGGTGGGAAGATGAGGTCTTCCCGCTTGAGGAAGGCCCGGACATCATCACGATTCTCTTCCTGCCGTGGTTCCAGAAAATCTGGTCTGCCACCCCGGCATATTTTCTCTCCTGCCGCGCCTCGCAGATGTTGATAAGTTTAATTCCGAAACCCGTCTCCAGAACCTCATTCACCTTTTCCATAGAATCGATACCGATTGCACAGCACCAATCCCTGTATTCCTGCCTCGCGGCTTCAATCTTTGTCATAGTATTTCCTTTAAAAATTTTCCCGTTACCGAATCCGGATTGTCCGCCACTTCCTCCGGTGTACCCGTTGCAATTACCATACCGCCGCGCCTGCCGCCGTCAGGGCCCATATCAATCAGATAGTCCACCTCCTTTAGAACGTCCAGATTGTGTTCTATGATGATGACGGTATTGCCCTGATCGACAAGTTTGTGCAACACGTCCATAAGGGCTCTGATGTCTTTCAGATGAAGTCCCGTAGTGGGCTCGTCCAGCATATAAAGAGTGCTTCCGGTGGCTTTCTTGGAGAGTTCCGCCGCCAGTTTCATCCGCTGGCTCTCTCCTCCCGACAAAGTGACCGAGGACTGCCCCAGGTGTATGTAACCGAGCCCCACGTCCACCATCGCCTTCAGTTTGGGCGCAATTCCGGGGTGGCTTCTGAAGAACTCATACGCCTCGGCCACCGACATCTCGAGCACGTCGTTTATATTTTTGCCCCTGTACCTGACGGCAAGGGTATCTTCCTTGTAGCGCTTCCCTCCGCACTGATCGCAGACCACGTTGACGGAAGGCAGAAAGTTCATCTCTATCACCTTTATTCCCGCTCCCTTGCATTCTTCACAGCGGCCTCCGGCCACGTTGAAGGAGAAGCGTCCCGCCTTGAATCCGCGCACCTTGGCGTCCGGAGTCTCTTCGAACAGGGTACGGATGTCGTTGAACACTCCGGTAAAAGTGGCGGGGTTGGACCTCGGGCTGCGTCCTATCGGACTCTGGTCTATCTCTATGACTTTATCTATGTTCTGCAGGCCGGCTGTTCCCCCGTATGGCAGGGGCTTCTGCTTCATATGGTAGAACTGCCCCTTCAGAATGGGCATCAGGGTCTCGTTGATGAGGCTGGACTTGCCGCTGCCGCTCACCCCGCTGATACCAATCATACAGCCCAGAGGAAATTCGACGTCAACGTTCCGCAGATTGTTGCCCGACGCGCCGCTCAGCCGGAGGAATTTCCCGTTACCGGACCGGCGAAGAGTGGTTGTGGCCGGTGCCGACGTCCCCTGTCCGAACAACCCATCCTTCCAGAACTTGTCTGCCGGACCGGAATAGCAGATACGGCCGCCGAGCTCGCCGGCTCCGGGCCCCACGTCCACAATCCAGTCCGCCGCCTTCATCGTCTCCGTATCGTGCTCCACGACCACCACCGTATTGCCTTCGTCACGCAACTTCTTCAGGGATGCCAGAAGCTTCCTGTTGTCCCTCTGATGAAGGCCGATGCTGGGCTCGTCCAGAATATATATCACATTCACGAGTTTGGAGCCGATCTGAGTGGCCAGACGGATCCGCTGGCTCTCCCCTCCGGAAAGGCTGGACGTCGCCCTGTCCAGGGACAGATAGTCGAGTCCCACGTCGAGGAGAAACTGTACCCTGTCGGACAGTTCCTTGAGAATGTCCCCCGCTACGGCGGAGGCCCGGCCCTTTAGTTTGGGAGGAAGGGAATCCAGCCAAAGCTTGAGTTCGGAGAGTTCCATCGAGGACACCTCTGCTATCGTCCGTCCGTCTATCCTGAAGCAGTTGGTCTCTTCCTTCAATCGGGTGCCGTGGCACACGGGGCACACAATCTTGTCTTCTATGTCGTCCACAACGCCGGGCCAGTTGACCATCTCGGAAAGGTTCCCCTCCCCGACACGGAAGAATTCGTCGGAACCATAGACGAGCAGAGTCACCGCCTCGTCCGGGAGAGCATCGATGGGGTCGTACAGGGAAAAACCGTGCTTGCGGGCCATTGAACGCACCGTCTCGAACTTGCGGTTGTCCCGCGCCTTGCCGAGTGGCACGATTCCGCCGTCCGCCACGGAGACGGAACGGTCCGGGATGATTGTTTCAATGTTGACGTCCACGATGGTTCCGAGTCCCTTGCAATGAGGGCAGTACCCTTCCGGAGAATTGAAAGAGAAAGTATGGGGTGCCGGTTCCTGAAGCGACACACCGCTCTCGGGATCTATGAGATGCTTCGAGAAATGCCGGACCTTCCCGTCGAGCAGTATGGCCACGGAGCCCTTCCCTATCCCCAGAGCCGTCATCACGGAACTGCCGATACGCTTTTCGTCGCCCTCCTCCGGTTTCAGCTTGTCCACCACGAGTTCTATGAAATGCGCTTTGTAACGGTCCACGGCCTCAACGTCATTGAGGTCCTGAATCTCACCGTCTATGCGCACCTGCACGTACCCTTTCCTGCGAAGGGAGTCGAAAAGTTCGCGGTAATGACCCTTGCGTCCCCGCACCAGAGGTGAAAGCAGAATGCATTTCTGCCCGGAGTATTCCTTCATTATGAGATTCACAATCTGCGCATCGGTGTAGCGTATCATCTCCTTCCCGGAAACGGGCGAATAGGCAGTGGAGGCACGTGAGTACAGGAGTCTGAGAAAATCCGAAATCTCCGTGATGGTGCCCACCGTCGAGCGCGGGTTGCCGCCCGTGGTCTTCTGCTGTATGGCTATTATGGGGCTCAGTCCGTCTATTTTCTCAACTTCCGGCTTCTCCAGAACCCCCATAAAATGTTTGGCGTAGGGCGACAGAGTGTTCATATAGCGCCTCTGCCCCTCGGCATAAATGGTGTCGAAAGCCAGCGAGGACTTGCCGCTGCCGCTCACTCCGGTGATGACGGTGAATCTGCCCCTCGGAATGTCCACATCCACATTCCGGAGATTGTGAGCGCCGGCTCCGCGTATTCTTATGAATTCATCCATAGTATCAGGAACCTATCAGGAGCAGCACCATCCCGACCATCAGGACGGAAAGGGCCACGGCCTTGGAACGTATGTTTTTCTCCTTGAAAAAGATGGCGCCGATTGCAAAAGTCACAACCACGGAACTGCGCCTGGCAAGTGAAATGACGGACAGCAGCGCCCCGTCCTGCTTGACGGCAAAAAAGTACAGAGCGTCCGCCGCAGTGATGAGCAGCGCAATCACAACCATCATCCAATCCCATCTGAACGGTCGAGCATCATCCGGAGCCACACGGCTGCCGAAGGCCACGCACAGGGCCAGGATGGCCGTGATATAGACGTTCGTCCAACTCTGCACGAAAAGGGGCTCCATATCCTGCAATATGTGTTTGTCGTACAAAGCGCTGGCGACTCCGGTCAGAATCGACACGGCCATTGCCCAGATTCCCCTGTTCCTCAAAAAATCTATACCCTCGGACTCTCCGGTGCGGGACAACAGCACGACGGCGGTGAGCGCGAATACAACGCCTCCCCATTGCCACAAGTTAAGCTGCTCGCCGAAAAGGAGAATGGAGAACAGTACCACGAAGAAAGGTCTGGAAGCCTTGAGGGTGCTGACAACGGTGAGCGGCAGCTTCCTGAGCGCCATCATTCCGGATATCCAGGAAGATGACACCAGCACAGCCTTCAGAAGCAGGCGGAGATGGTCTTCCGTGCCGCCCCTATACACGAACAGCAACGGAGACAGGAACAATGCCGACAGGCCCGTAGCCACCAGAAGTACGTTCAGCACGGTATTCTTCGAAAGAGCAATCTTCTTCGAAACGTCGTACAGGCCGAGCAGTACGGCCGAGCCAAGAGCCATCCAAATCCACATACCCTAAAAGACCTCCGTTTCCGTACAATTTATGGTGACGCTGCAATTGCCGGCTGACAAAAGAAACTCACCTTCCTCCAGATGCCATTTGAGGTCGTGTCCGACGAAGGCAAGGTCTTCCGCGCGGAGGGCGAAGGTCACAGTGGCAGTCCGGCCGGGTTCAATCTCCACTTTGGCATAATCCCTCAGGCGGCGCACCTCGGGAGTGACGGAAGCATAGACGTCGCTGCTGAAAAGAAGCACGGACTCCTTTCCGGCAACGTTTCCGCAGTTTTTCACATCCACACTCACATTTATCACGTCGCCGCGGGAGAACGAGGTCCTGTCCACCCTCATATCCGAATACTCGAAACGCGTGTAGCTCAGACCGTGACCGAAAGGCCACTGCACGTCCATAACGGCATTGTAGTCATACTCACCGGCCATAGTCGCCCTGTTCTCGCAGAGCTTGTAGTCATAGGTGGAGAACCGGCCGGAAAATTCGGGATAGGTGAAAGGAAGCCTGCCGCTGAAGTTCTCTTCGCCGCAGAGCAGGGCCGCCAGAGCATCTCCACCGTAATTGCCGGGAAGAAGAATGTCAACGATGGCATCCGCAAGAGGCTCGATGTCGCCCACGAGACGGGGACGTCCCTCGTTGAGCACAAGAACCACGGGCTTTCCCGTCGCCTTCATGAATTTCACGAGTTTCTTCTGCTGCTCGGAGAGATTCAGGTCGGTGATGTTGCCCGGAGTCTCGCAATATGTGTTTTCCCCGACGCAAATCACCACAACGTCAGAAACGGCGGCCGCAATCATCGCCCTGCCTATTTCAGCCTTCTCCTCTTTCTGCCACTCCCTGCCACCGGCATACTCAAGCACGGGAAGCCAGGTCACATTGTCGAACTTTGTGCAGAGAGCCTCATAGATTGTATTGTACTGCGCAGTGAAACGGGCGTCGTCCGTCAGGTCTCCCTGCCAGGTATAGGACCATCCGCCGTTGAGAGTACGCATCGAGTTTGCATTCGGCCCCACCAGAAGAATGCGGTCCGATTTCTTCAACGGAAGAAGGCCGCCGTCATTCTTGAGCAGCACCTCGCTTTCCAGGGCCGCATTGTAGGCCGCAGTCCGGAACCCGTCACAGGCAAACCTGCCGTAATCGCCTTTCTCACCGTAGGGATCGTCGAACAGGCCGAGGCGATATTTTGCCCGGAGGATGCGCCTGACGGCATCATTTATCCTTGACTTCTTTATCTTGCCTTCGTTTACAAGTTCCCTTATCTCGTCGCAGACAGTCACGTCATAAGGTTCCATAATCATATCGATGCCTGCATTCACAGCGATGCATACAGCCTCCTTGTTGCTGGCGGCAATATGGTCGCGCTCGAAAAGGTTCCTCACATCTGCCCAGTCCGTCACGAAGAAGCCGTCCCATCCAAGGCCTTCCTTCACCCAGCCTGTGAGGAATTTTCCGTTGGCGTGGAAAGGTATGCCGTCATTAATGGAAGAATTGACCATAATGCTCAAAGCACCGGCCTCAACGCAGGATTTGAAAGGTTGGAAATACTTTTCCATCATCTCCCTGTCGCTCACGGATGAAGGGGTGCGGTCCTGCCCGGAAACGGGCACGCCGTATGCCATATAATGCTTCAGACTGGAGCCCACGTGGTATTCATCGACGGCATCAGGATTGTCGCCCTGCTGGCCGAGCACTTCCGCCGTCGCCATTCTTTTGTTGACCAGCACATCCTCACCGAAACTCTCCCACATACGGGGCCACAGGGGGTTGCGGCCCAAATCCATCACCGGAGAGAATACCCAGGGCACGTTGCAGGCCCTGGTCTCGTACGCCATGATGTCGCCCATAGCATAGGCATATTCATCATTGAAGGTGGCGCCCAGACCTATCTCTTGAGGGAAGAACGTCGCTCCGACTGTATAGGAAGCCCCGTGAATCTGGTCCAGACCGTACAGACAGGGGATTCCCGTGGCGGCAAGTGACTTTTCCTGTATCTTTCTCATCAGGGAACGGTACGCCTCCGGCGTTACGGCTTCCCCTCCCGGCACGTTCAGGATTGAACCGACCTTATACACGGAGAGCACGGTATCCGCCATAGGAGTAAGTTCCGTCCCGTCAGGGGAGGTAATCACGCCCACGGTTATCTGCATCATCTGGCCAATCTTTTCTTCCAGAGTCATACGGCGGAGCGTCTTTTCAACGCGGGACTCCAACTCATCGGAACAGGAGGCCAGCACGGCCGCCGCAAAAAACGTCAGAACCGGTTTAAGTTTCATAAGTTATCAGTTTTTATACAATTCACGAAGTACAGACAGGGAACGGACATCCATGGACGACTCGGCGTGATAGCCGATGTATTTCAGGAGGCTGGCCGCTATGGCGTTGCGCGCCTCCCCGTTCAACGGATACAGCATAAAGCGGGGGAAGTCGGCTGACAGAAGGTCCGTGAGTTCTTTCAGACAGCCGTCCGCAAAAGGCAGGAGATTCCCGACGGCGGGAGAGAAGCCCAGTACGGAAGCGAATTCCATAAGAAATCTCAGGTGATAGTTGGCAAAGTCCCCTTCAAGCGAGTCGAGGGTCAGGATGCTCTTCTCGCACCACTCATAGAGCCCGTCTTCGTCGCATCCGTCTTTTACCGCCCGGTACAGCACCTCGCTCATAAAAAGCGTCATACTGTTCTTGTACACATTGCCCCGGATGCCGTTCAGAGGATACAGAGCCTTCAGATTCCTCACGCGCCAGAGGTCCGACTTGGGATTCTCCACAACCTCGGCATCCAGTACGTTCAGCGGCAGGAAAAGCGCCATCGAAGTCTTCCGGCCCACGGCCGTGATGAAACTGCGCCGGCCGAACACCGGGCCAAGGGTATGGATGACCAGCGAGTTCTCGCCGACCTTGGTCGCATTGAGGATTATCAGCCGTGAAGAGAAGTTCATCTTGATTTGTCGCTAAGCCACGCGGACATAAGCCTGAGCGCCTGCCCCCTGTGGGAAATTGCATTCTTGTCGTCGGGGGACAGTTCGGCGAGAGTTCTGTCCGGCCAGGCATCGGGGATGAATACCGGATCGTATCCGAAACCTCCGCAGCCGGCCTTCGAAAAGGCGATGCTTCCCTCGCAAGTCCCTTCAAAAAAATGGGGGACACCTGCAACAAGCAGCGTGACCACGCAACGGAAGCGGGCCTTGCGCTGCGGATTGTCACCGAGTTCAGCAAGCAGTTTGGCGATGTTGGCCTCGAAGTCGTGGCCGTCGGTGGCATACCTGGCCGAGTGTACTCCGGGAGCGCCTCCAAGTGCATCCACGCACAGACCGCTGTCATCCGCGAAGCAGTCAAGCCCCGTCTTCCGGCAGATGTATTCGGCCTTTATAAGAGAGTTTTCCCTGAAAGTGGAGCCGGTTTCCTCGATATCATCGAAAATGCCGAGGTCTGCCGGGCTCACCACTTCGAAGCCCGGTCCGAGTATCTCCGAGGCTTCACGGATCTTCCCCTCGTTTGCTGTAGCAAAAACTATCTTCATAAATTAACCATAGGGCTCTCCAACGCCTTCTTCAGCTGTTCGTCATAACGGATGCGTATTCTGATGCCGGCCTGCTGGAAGTAATAGCGCACGGCTATCTCCTCTTCTATGAAAGGAACAATCTCGTCACGCTTCAGGCGCAGCACCTTCTCCTTATCCATATTCATCGCCTTTTCCAGGGCATCGAGTTCCTCCGACATAGTGCTGTCTATGCCGTCTTTCCGTAGTTCCTTCTTCATCTGGTCGAAATAGGTCATGGCGGAAGAACGGTAGTCGAAGTCCTTGGTCCTGGCAAACTCTATGAAATCCTCATATTCGGTGAAGTGGAAATCATCGACATCCGGAATGGATTCGTGCCGGCTCACATAGTCCATCACATACTGCTCAACTATTCCTCCCAGAACGACGGAATATGTCAGACGGCTGTAGTCCTTGAACTCCAGTTCCACGTCGGGCGTCACACCTCCACCGTCCTTGACTATGCGGCCGTGAGCAGTCCGGAATTCGTGCTTGAGGCTGTCGGGGATGTTGCCGACGCTCCCGTCCTCGTTCCTGTGGGCATAATCTATGGCCTGCACGCAACGCCCGCTGGGAGTGTAGTATTTGGCGACCGTGACCTTCATCTGGCCGCCGTAAGGCAATGGCCTGATATTCTGGACCAGACCTTTTCCGTAGGTCCTGCCTCCCATAATCGTGGCCCTGTCAAGGTCCTGCAGAGCTCCCGACACTATCTCCGATGCGGATGCGGAGCCCGAATCGACAAGCACAATCACGGGGATGGTGAGGTCAACGGGCTCTTTCGCAGTCCTGTATTCCCGATTTTCGCCCGCTTCGTTTCCTTTGGATGAAACCACGAGCGAGCCTTTGGGCACGAAGATGGACACCAGATCGACGGCCTCGTTCATAAGACCTCCGCCGTTGCCGCGCAAATCGAGCACGAAACGCTTCATTCCGTTTTCACTCTTCAACTTCTGCACAGCGGAGCGGATCTCCGAGGCCACCCCATCGGTAAAACCGCCGAGCACAAGATAGCCGGTAGTGTCGTCCAGCATTCCGTAATATTCGACGTCGGGAATCCTGATGCGCTCCCGGACAATCCTGATATCCTTCACTTCATCGCTGCGGACCTTCTTGACCTTGAGCGAGAGTTCCGTCCCGGGCTTGCCTTTCATTCTGTCGCTGCATCCCTTGGAATCAAGTCCATAGACGGACATCCCGTCTATCTCAAGTATCCTGTCTCCGCACTGAAGGCCGTTCCTCGCGGCGGGCGAGCCGGCATAAGGCTCATTGATGAACAGGTCGGCATCCTTGCCGGTCTTGTATATGAGCGCCCCGATTCCCCCGTATGTCTTGCTTATCATCATCTGCAAATCCTCGTTCTCCTCCTGCGGGATATAAACGGTATAGGGATCCAGTTTGGCAAGCATCGCATCCAGACCCGCCCTCTCCATCCTGTCCACGGGAAGCGAATCCACGTAGGAACGGTTCAATTCCTTCAGGACGGCACTGTGAATCTCAATCCACCTCGCCAGATTGTAACTTTTCGACTGAGCCGCAGCGCATACGGCAAGAAGGCTCAGCGCCAATATTGTCAGAATCTTTTTCATACTTCTTTCCAAATGAAGACCTTGTCGCCCCTGCGGAGGCGCTGAGGCACCGCGACAGAGCACCTCACGCCCTTTCCGGCCCTCCCGGCCGGCTGAAAGTTGACACGCAAATCCTCAACCTTGAATTCCACAACGCCCGTGGTGGAGCCTATGGCCATAAGTTCATCACCGAGCTGCAGATCCGTGGCTTCCACAGTGATTTCCGCAACGCCTATCCTGTCAAACCAGTTGCTCACCTTGCCGCAATAAACCTTCCGGCGTGTGGCCTGGGAGCCGTAAACGTCGCTCCACTGCCCGAGATACGCCCCCTGGTAATATCCATCCCAGAAGCCCCTGTTGAATACTTCGGCGAGTTCCGATTTCAGCGATGCCGCCAGTTCGGGCGTGTAGGTCCCCGCACACACGGCATCCGCGGCCCGGCGGTAACACGAAGCGCAGCGCTTGACGTATTCGGCGCTTCTGGCACGTCCCTCAATCTTGAACACCCTTACTCCGGCATCAATTATCCTGTCCATAAACTCTATGGTACACAAGTCTTTGGGGGACATTATGTATTTGTTGTCCACTTCCAGTTTGTAACCGGTTTCAAGGTCGGTCACTTCATATCCGCGCCTGCATATCTGGTAGCATTCGCCCCTGTTGGCCGAAGAACCGTAGGCGTGGAGGCTCAGGTAGCACTTGCCGCTGACGGCCATACAGAGCGCCCCGTGGGCGAACATCTCTATCCTCACCAATTCGCCGGAAGGGCCTGTAATCCTCTCCTTTTCAATGGCTTCGTAAATCTCACGCACCTGGTCGAGGGTGAGTTCCCTCGCAAGCACCACCACATCCGCGAACTGCGCATAGAAACGCAGGGCCTCAATGTTGGAAATGCTGAGCTGGGTGGAGATGTGCACCTCCAGGCCTATGCTGCGGCAGTAGCGGATGGCCGCGATGTCGGAGGCGATGATGGCAGTCACGCCCGCGGCCTTTGCGGCATCGAGGGCTTCCCGCATCGGAGCGAGGTCCTGCTGGTAGAGCACTATGTTGAGAGTGAGGTAACTTTTGACTCCGTGCTCACGGCAGATTCTCACGACCTCGGCAAGATCCTCCGGCTGGAAGTTGTTCGCCGAATGGCTTCTCATATTGAGACGCCCGACTCCGAAATAGACGGAATCGGCACCTCCCTGTATTGCGGCCCGCAGACATTCGAAATTGCCTGCCGGTGCCATTATTTCCAATTCCTTATTTTGCACGGCCCACCAACTTGTCTGCAAAGCGGAACAGCATTTCCCCGCGCAACTGCCCGAGATGCAGGTCCTTAATGGCATCCGTGGCGAGGGATGAGAATCTCACCACCTCCGCCCTTGCATCTTCAGCAACGCCGAGTTCCTCATAAACCTCCTTGACCTTCGCTATTTTTTCGTCACGATGCTCCTGTGTGTCAACGGGAAGCGCCATAAGGCCGAAAAGCCTCTTCCTGTCGTCAATCTTCTCCAGAGCCCTGAGCATCAGCCAGCTCTTCTTGTTCTCAACTATGTCGCCGCCTATCGGCTTGCCGAACACCTGGCTGTCGCCGAACGCATCGAGATAGTCGTCGGCCACCTGGAACGCCATTCCGAGTTCGTAGCCGTAACGGTACAGAGTCTTGCAATCCTCTTCCCGTGCACCTCCGATAATGGCTCCTATCCCGGCCGAACAGGCCAGAAGGACTGCCGTCTTGAGCCCTATCATCTTTTCATATTCCCGCATCGGCACCTCGGGCACGTTTTCGAATTCCATATCGTACTGCTGGCCCTCGCAAACCTCTGCGGCAGTTCTCGAAAACAGGTCCATAACCGCATCGGCCACGCCGGCCGGAGCCTTCCCCATCCTCTTGTACGCATCTATCAGCATCACGTCTCCGGACAGGATTGCCGTATCTTTGTTCCACTTCTTCCATACCGTGGGCATTCCCCGGCGAAGCGGCGAGCAGTCCATAATGTCGTCGTGCATCAGCGTGAAAGTGTGGAACACTTCAAGCCCGGCGGCAGGTTCCAGAATCTCTTCGGAAATGTCGTCCCTGTACAGGGAATATGCGGTCAGGCACAGCCTCGGTCTGATATGCTTGCCGCCAATCCGTATCATATAGCGCAAGGGCTCGTACAGGCCCGCAGGCTCGGAAGGGAACTTTATCTCTTCGAACAGACTTGCAACAACGGCATCTATCTTTGCTTCTGTCATCATATCAAAAAAAACACTTTACCGGTCTTACAAATATAGTCATAAAAACTTATCTTTGTAGCAATGACAGGAGAAGCAACAGTGGTAAAGAACGCGGGCAGCCATTTCCTGCTGAGCGAACTGCCGGAATGGAGGCCGTTCCCGGCCGTCCTCAGGGGGAGGACAAGGCTTGAGGCGGGCACAGCCACCAATCCCGTGGCCGTGGGAGACAGGGTGCGCTTCGAAATCCGCGATGACGGGAAGACCGCCGTCATCACAGACATTCTGGAGCGCCGCAATTACCTTATCCGCCGTTCCACCAATCTGAGCCGCCAGTCCCACGTGATTGCGGCCAATCTGGACAGGGCGCTTCTGGTGGTCACCCTCTTCTTCCCGGAAATAAAGCTGCCGTTTCTGGACCGTCTTCTCGTGACCTGCGGAGTGTATGGCGTGGAGCCCGTCATCATACTCAACAAGCTCGATATGTACAAGGCGGAGGCCCCGGAGAACGTGGAGCACTTTCTCTCGGTATATCGCGGCGCGGGTTACAGGGTGCTGGAGACATCTGCCGTAACGGGTGAGGGAATTGATGAACTGAGGGGACTGTGCAGGGGAGGCGTGAACCTGCTGTCGGGAGAATCGGGAGTCGGCAAGTCCTCCATCATCAAGGCGCTTGACCCGGGCCTGAGCCCCAGGACGGGGGCCATTTCCGAAGCTCACCTTCAGGGCAGGCACACCACATCGTTGTATGAGATGTACCGTCTTTCCTCCGGCGGTTACATCATCGACACTCCGGGGCTCCGCGGCTTCGGGCTGGTTGACCTCGAAAAGGAGGAGATTTACAAATATTTTCCGGAAATGCTCAGGGCCTCGGCCGGATGCCGTTTCACCCCCTGCACGCACACTCACGAACCCGGCTGCGCCGTCAAGGCCGCAATAGAAAGCGGCGAAGTGAGTCCGGAGCGTTATTATTCCTACCTCGGAATGCTCGAGGAGGATCAGAAATTCAGATAGAATATGAAGAAAAGAAATAACAGAGCCCCGTCACAGAGACGCAGGCGCGGCAATGGAAAGAAAATACTGCAACAATATGTAGGACGGGTCCAGATGACCCGGGACGGTTTTATTTTCGTGATTGTGGAAGGTCAGGACGAGGATATTTTCGTAAAGGCGTCCAAGACGCGGAATGCCCTTGACGGCGACACGGTACGTGTGGCCGTAACCAGAGAGGAGGGCAGGAACAGGAGGCGCGAAGGTGAGGTCGTAGAGATAGTGGAACGTTCCGGAAGGCCGTTCGTGGGAATTCTTCACCTCGTCGGAGCCCAGGCCTGGGCGCTGATGCAGAGCAAATCGATGCCCTACGACATAGCCCTCGACATAGAAGACGTACTCGCCAGAAAGGCGGAAACGGGAATGAAGGTGGCGGTGGTGGTTGACAGATGGGACAGGCGTGACCCCGCGCCGGTGGGGCACATAGTCGATGTGCTGGGAAAGCCTGGCGACAACGACACCGAGATGCACGCCATACTCACGGAATTCAATCTTCCCTATCGTTTCGAGAAGGAAGTGGAGAACGCTGCGGACAGCATATCCGAGGAGATTACGGACAGCGATATGAAGGGTCGCAAGGACTACCGCGAGGTGTTCACTTTCACGATTGACCCCGCCGATGCCAAGGATTTCGACGATGCCCTCTCATTCCGGAAACTGAGCAACGGCAACTATGAAGTGGGAGTCCACATTGCCGACGTGTCGTGGTACGTGAAGCCGGGAAGCATCGTGGACAAGGAGGCGCGCGCCAGAGGCACATCCGTCTATCTTGTGGACAGGACGGTGCCGATGCTTCCGGAGAAGTTGTGCAACAAACTGTGCTCGCTGCGCCCGGGGGAAGACAAACTCACCTTCGCCACCATCTTTGAAATGACTCCTGAAGCCAAGGTGGTAAAGTCCTGGATCGGGCGCACTGCCATAAGGTCCGATTTCAGGCTTGACTACGAACAGGCGCAGGAAATTATTGAAAGCGACGGGACTGGGCCCGCAGACGGCCATTACCCCTATATTCCGGTCGTCAAGGGCAGCAGTCCCGTCGCTGAAGGGAACAGCCTCCCCGAACTGGTTGAAGCCATCAGGACGCTGAACGGAATGGCGGAGAAGATGAAGGAGAGAAGATTCAAGGCGGGTGCAATCAACTTTGACCGCCCCGAGATGAAAGTGGAGGTGGATGCCAACGGCAAGCCGGTCAACGTGTATCAAAAGTACTCCAAAGAGGCCAACTGGCTCATAGAGGAGTTTATGCTGCTGGCCAACAGGACGGTGGCAGAGTTTGTGGCGAAGGCGGGAAAGACCTTCGTCTATCGTATCCACGATGAACCGGACCTCGCCAAACTTGAAAATCTGAGAAGTTTCTCCAAGGGATTCGGATACAGGATGAGCAAGTTCGGAGAAGGCAAACCCGCCTCCGGCATCATACAGGACCTTCTGGACAGGTCGAAGGGGAAACCCGAGTTCGCGGCCTTCGAGGACATTGCGCTGCGCTCGATGGCCAAGGCCAAATACAGCACCGACAACATCGGGCACTACGGTCTGGCATTCAGGTATTACACACACTTCACCTCACCTATCCGCCGGTACCCTGACACAATGGTGCACAGGCTGCTGTCTTTGTACTTGTCCGGCAAGGAAAGCCAGAACAAGGACAAATACGAGGAAGAGTGCGTATATGCCTCACAGCGCGAGCAGGTGGCGGCTGATGCGGAGCGCACCAGCGTGAAGTACAAGCTCGTGGAATATATGATGGACAAGACGGGGCAGGAGTTCGACGGTCATATTTCCGGCGTGACGGAATGGGGATTGTACGTTGCCATAGAGCCGACTCAGATTGAGGGGATGGTGCCGCTGCGCGAGATACGTTCGGACTTCTTCAAATTCGACGAGAAACTCTACCGGCTTGTGGGCAGAAGGACGCACAAGGTGTACAAACTGGGTGATGCCGTCCGCATCCGCGTGCTCAGCGCCAATCTGGAACAGCGCCTGCTGGACTATGAACTTGTTGAAGACCTCAAATAACAATCAAATATGTATAAATTCAATCCTATACTCAAGACTATGGTGTGGGGGACTGAAAGCTGGGTGCTTTCCGGTGTCCCCGGCAATGAATCAGTGGTGGCCGAGGGGCCAGATGCCGGCAAGAAAATCACCGACATCTGGCCCGGACAGTTCCCTCTGCTCATAAAGTTCATCGATGCCCGCAAGGACCTCAGCATCCAGGTTCATCCCAACGACGAACTGGCCGCAAAGCGCCACAACTGCAAGGGAAAGACCGAGATGTGGTACGTCATAGGCGCATCCGAAGGAGCGCACCTGCTGAGCGGTCTCAAAGAGAAGATTGACCCCGGGAAATACGTGGAGCTGGTGGAAAACAACAAGATAGTCTCAGTGCTGGCAGATTATCCCGTCAAGGCCGGAGACGTGTTCTTCCTGCCTGCAGGACGAATCCACGCCATCGGAGGCGGCTGCTACATAGCCGAAATCCAGCAGACCTCGGACATCCCCTACCGCATCTACGACTACGGTCGTCCCGGACTGGACGGCAAGCCGCGCCAGCTGCACACGCAGGAGGCGAAGGACGCCATCGACTACACCGTATCCGGGGATTACCGCACTCATTACGTGGCCAGGCAGAATGCAAACATAGAAATCGTGAAATGCCCGTTCTTCACCACCTCGCTGCTCGAACTCACAAAGCCTTTCACCCTCGACACCTGCGGCAACGGGGACTTCACAATCATTATCTGTATGAACGGTGAAGGAAGCGTCAACGGCACGTCCGTCAAGCCCGGCGAGGCCATCCTCCTCACATCAAAGGACGGCAACCCCACGATTGCACCCTCTTCTGAAGGACTCAAACTGCTTGTGACCCACGCATAATACGTTGGCTAAATCCGTATATTGGCGTAGTTGATGTTGAAGCCGAGCGTGATGTAGGGATTGAAGTCCTCCCCATTCCGGTAACATTCCGAAAGCACGGCTTCCGAGCGCATCTTGATGCCTTTGGGTACGTGGCGGTTGTCATTGATGTATTTTATCACGGCAGGGAGTTCCCGATTGCGTATGAGACTCATCGAGGGTTTCATCGTCAGGCTTACGGGCATATATATGCCTTTCCCTATGTCCCGGCATTCGAAGCATACAACCTCCTTCTCCCGGCCCACTTCCGCCCGCAGAATGCCCCACTCCTCCTCCACCACGTGAAGGGTAACGCTGACGACTCCGTTACGGTCAGTCCAGTATAGCACATCTATCAGTTTGTCGCCGTATTCGTATGTTCCTACCAAATTGAAAGTGTGAGACTTGGCGAAGCGTTCCCCCCAGAGGGCCTTTCTGTCGTACACCATCTCAAAAAGATCGATATCATCAGGAAGTGAAAGTATGGAGCCGGCCACGTCGTCGGGCAGGCCGGTGCCGGCATCGATCAACTTTTTATTGAAGTCTGTTACCGAGCCGTAACCTACAACCCTGCCCATAGTGACAGTCGCCGAGACATCATCGTGCGTGAGACAGTAATTCACGAGTGGCCCGAAATCCGTAAAACCCGCGGCGAACCTGACGGCACCCCTTCCGAATCCGGAAAGAACCTGTGCCAGCGTGGGAATATCGTGGGTTCTGATGGAGTATCTTATGTCCGCATTGTACGACGACATCACATTCCTGTTGGCATCCGCCCTGTCCCAGACTTGAGAAAGGATAAAATCGGCCGCAGGCATCCCGCTTTCTGTCTTGTAGGCAGCGGCCAGCATAAGCGGTTGGACTCCGAGGACTATCGAATCAATCCGGGTTGTCTGCCCTCCGGCAAGGCGGATATCGACGGTCTCGGAGGAATATCCGATAAGCGAAAATTCTACTGACAATTTGTCTTCAGAAAAGGCATCCGGCACCGGAAGGCTGAAATTCCCATCATTGTCAGTGGTGGTTCCGGATCCGCATTTCCTGGCATAAACCGTCACAGACTCACCCGGCACAGTCTCCTCACCATCCTTCAGCAGCACCCTGCCGCATATCTGCCTGCTCTGAGCGGACACTTCAATTCCGGCGATGAGTGTTGCAATCCCCACAGCCATCCTCAAAAAACATTGAGAGATTTTTGTCATACCGGACAGCAATGCAACAATCGCACCAATACGTCACCCTTTGGAATTTTTACAATTAAGGAGTAAATTTGCGTGGAAGGGTCCGGGAGACACCGTCACGGCTCCAGTCTCCAGAGCCTTTCCGAACGCTATTTCAAGCAATTAGAATCGTATCACTATGAACCCGGTATCAGACAGGGAACTCCATATCATCATCAGCGCGGCGGACATACCCTCCCTGCTTGAAAAAGAAGCCCTGTTCACAGATGCGCATCCCGATTATTCCGTTTCCTTCCGGCGGTATTTCCTGTCATCAAGGGAACAGAAGGCCGCAATCGGGCCCGTGAACGGTGCCGTATCCTACGTCATCCAGCCCGTCCTGGGGAAGGACAAGGTGGCGGTGTGGCTGTTTCTCACAAAAGATTATCCGGTGAAACTCATCTGGCACACCAATCTGTACAGCGGTTCGGGAGAGCCGGAAGTGCGGACCGAAGAAATTCTCCGGACCTATGAAGAAGCCCTCGCCGAGACCGGGCTCCGCATAGCGGACAATTGCGTGAGGACCTGGTTCTACGTGGATGACATCGACAGCAACTATGCCGGAGTAGTGAACGGCAGGAAGAGGAACTTCGAAGCGCAGGGTATGACAAAAGACACACATTACCTTGCCAGTACGGGGATAGGCGGAGGGAGCGTCATTGAGGGGGCAATCGTCCAGATGGACGCCCTTGCCATAAAGGGAGACTTCCGGCAGCATTACCTGTATGCACCGGAGAATTTCAACCCCACCCACGAATACGGAGTGACCTTCGAGCGCGGAGTTGCAGTGGAATACGGAGGAGAAACGCATATACTGATTTCCGGCACGGCGTCGATAGACAACAAAGGCGCGATTGTGCACCCCGGCGACGTCCTCGCCCAGACCCTGCATATGCTGAAAAACGTGGAAGCCCTGCTTGACGAGGCGGGGAGTTCGTGGAATGAGGTGCAGATGGCTGTCGTTTATCTTCGGAACGCGAAAGACTACCGGACAGTCTCAAGTGCCCTGGAAGAGCGTTTCCGCACAGGCATCCCTTATGTCGTCACTCTGGCCCCCGTATGCCGTCCGGGCTGGCTTGTTGAGATGGAATGCATATCCCTGACAAAATGAAAAGACTTTCCATAATCACGGGGCTCGCCGCCCTGATCCTCGCCTCCTGCAGCGGAGGCGGATGTCCCGGTGCGCAGAGTTTCCGGGAAGAAGAGTTCACCAACCCGCCGATGAAGTACCGTCCCGTTCCTCTCTGGTTCTGGAACAATACGGAAGTCAGCGCGGAAGAGGTGGCCTTCCAGCTGCGCAATATGGTTGAAAAGGACGGATATGGCGGCTGCGCCATACTCCCGTTCGGACGGAATTTCGGGCCCGACTACCTCGGAGAGGACTATTTCAGGATTTACAGCCGTGCGGTGGAACTTGCCGATTCTCTGGGCGCGCAGATGTCACTTTACGACGAATACGGCTTCCCGAGCGGAAGTATGGGATTCAGCAACGCCGACGGAGTGCCGAGATTCAAGATTGCACATCCCGACAAGACAATCAAGCGGCTGGACAGGCACGAGACAGCAGTGGAGTGCGGTGCAGGTATAGAACTTGATTTGACGGAACTCGACGGCAAGTTGATGGCAGTGGCGGCATACGACAGCTGCAGCCGGAAGTCAGAGAGCCTTCGCAGCTTCATCAGCGACGGAAGGCTTGAATGGACCGCCCCGGAAGACGGCTGCTGGAAAGTTATGGTCTTCGAATGCGTCGAAGACGGGAAGCCCCGGGTGGATTATCTTGACCCGGAGGCAGTCGGCCTTTTTATCCGGGACACTCACGAGAAGTACCGCGCTGTTTTCGGCGACAAGTTTGCGTCCACAATCACGTCCACGTTCTTTGACGAGCCTACTATGTACTATGCGCAGGGGCGTATGTGGACGGAAAGTTTCAATGACGAATTCCGGGCCCGCTACGGAATGGAACCCGATGCCTTCTATCCCGCACTGTGGTATGACGTGGGGGAGCAGACAGCCGCAGTCCGCAATATGATGTACGGGCTGCATTCGGCCCTGTATGCGGAAGGATTCACCAAGACCGTGGCGGAATGGGCAGAATCCCACGGCATAGCCTCCACCGGCCATCAGGACCAGGAGGAGATTGCCAACACGACCGGGGTCTCCGGCGACCTGATGCTCCACGGCAAATATATGACAATGCCCGGCATCGACAAGATAGGCGGAGACCGACCCGCAGAGCTGTTCTACAAGGTGGTGTCTTCATCCGCTGACAACTGGGACAAGACCGGGGTGATGTCCGAGACTTTCGGAGCGATGGGAAATATTCCCGTCGAAGAAATGTACCGCATCGCAATAGAGCAATATACGAAAGGCATCACAAACCTGATTCCGCACGCCGTATGGTATGACGATTCCAACGTGACTTTTCCCCCGGAACTGTCGTGGCGCAATCCCCTCTACAACAAGGACCTTCCCGCATTCAACGGCTTTCTGGCAAGACTGCGCTACCTGTTCGCCCGTCCGGGGCGGCACGTGGCGGACGTAGCGATGCTGTACCCCGTGCAGACCCAGTATGCCGGACACCGTCTGGACGGGGAACTCGGCCCGGTCAGAGGCAGCGTGGAGGTTGAAGGTACAGACTACCCCGAGGTCTCCCGCATCCTTACCGACGAACTCGGCATAGACTTCACCTACGTCCATCCCGAAGTGCTGGACAAGCGCTGCTCCGTGTCCGAAAGCAGGTTGAGAATGAACAACAAAGTCAACGCCGGGGCTTTCTCCGTCCTCATCCTTCCGGGCGTGAAGGCGATAAGCCTGAGCAATATGAAACAGGTGATGAAGGCGTGGAGGCGTGGTGTAAGGATTGTGTTCACCACACAGCTCCCGTGTGAATCAGCCGATTACGGAGTGGACAACCGTGTAATAGCGGAGATGACCGGGCAGATGCTCTCCTGCCGGCGCAGAGGCAGAAGCGCCGTATTCGTCGCGGCCCCCACATCATCCTCCCTCGCCGCGGCTCTCAACGGCAGTGACCGGGACGTAGAATTCCTCTCCGACGGCCAACCCTTCAACTATCTGCACAAACTGATATCCACTGAAGAGGGCGAAACCGGCCTTTACCTCATAGGCAACATTGATTCCGATGCCCGCAGTCAGGAAATCTGTCTCCGCGGAGAATATGCGGACGTGAGGATTTTCGACCCGCATACAGGAGCCTGCTCCCGCGCCGCATCCAGGGTATCCGGGGGCAGAACTCTTGTCCCCCTCTCTCTGGCACCGGCCGAATCGAAGGTAATCGTCACCTTGTCAAACTGACCGCAGAAAAAAACTACAGGCTTTCGCACTTCAAAGTGACGGCCTGGCCGGCAGGAAGCGCGGGGAGCGTGACGTTCAGGCACGTGCCCTCATAAGAGCAGCTGGCCTCACATCCTCCCGTTTCCGTCATCACCTGCACCCTTGCGTCTGAAGACACTCCTTCCAGCTTGAAGCACAGCCGGCGTGTCCGGGGCATACCCTTGTAAGAGCCCTCGCGCGGAGCGACCGTGACCGTCTTCGACTTGCCGTCGCACTCATTGGTGATGACTGTCGTGGCATACTCGTTCACATACTGTTGAGTGGACCCGTCATCCTCATAATGCACGTAACGGCTATTCCCGCTGCCCGGGGCAATGAGAATGTCGAGTTCGTCAGTAATGGTCTGCAGAGTAGTGAGGCCGTGGGTCATAGGCACTATGGACGCGGCCTTGAGATACCAGGGGTTCTCGTCTATGGTATAATACAGCGTCTTGCTGCAGCCGCCCTTTATCATCTCGTGATGGGCCATATCGTACCATTCACCTGCCGGGAACCACATCTTCTTCTCGGCCTTTCCGTCCGCCCCGGCAGGCTTGCAGACTGCAGTCGCCAGAATATTGTCGCCGAACATATACTCCTCGGGGGAGTTATACGCCTTCTCCTCTTCAGGATAATAATAGTATAGCGGACGGCACATTGAAATGCCGGTATCATACGCATATCTTGCCGCATCATAGATGTACGGGCTGAGGGCATAGCGCAGTTTGATGGCGGCCCTCATATACTCGTAATGGTCCGGATAGGACCAGATGCGCCTGTCAAGTTCCGCACTCTGGGTAGAGTGGGTCTTGTAGATGGGCAGGAACACGGCATACTGGAGCCAGCGGGTAAACACTTCAGGATTAGTCGGGCCTTTCACACCCCTCGGATGCATATGTCCTCCGATATCGTGACCCCAATAGCCATATCCGACATTGGACGCAGTAGCAGTGAAATAAGGTATGAACTCCAGCACTTCCCAGGTGTCGCAGGTGTCGCCGGAGAAGCCCAGCTGATAGCGATGGCTTCCCAAGCCGCCCCATCGGTGATAGATGAAGGGCCGCGGTGCATCCAACCCCAGATTGACGCTCTGGCGGACCTTGTCGTTGAAGAAGACGTAATTGCACCAGAAAGTATTGCTCAGGCCCTTCACATAACGGCTGAGATGCCACTGCTGCCAGTCAATCCACCAGAAATCGATGCCCTGACGCTCGATGGGGTGAAGTACGCTGTTGAAGTAGGCATCGGCCCATTCCTGCTGGTCAAGACGGAAGGGCACGATTGCCCTGTGACCGGCTTTGCCGACGGGATTGTCCATCCAGGCATATTTGTATCCCCCTTCGGGATAGACATATCCTTTCGGGCCGTCGTAATTGTCGGTCCTGCCCAGGTAATCCTTCACAAAATCGTGATAGCAGTCCTCGTATGAACGTATGCCGGAAGCGGGATGAAGGTTCAATGCAGTCTTGTATCCCATCTGATGAAGTTCGTACAAGGTACCCTCAGGATCCGGGAACAGTTCGTGATTCCAGGTATAGCCCGTCCATCCGCGGCCTTCTCCGACTTCATCCCGGCCAAGACGTTTTTCCATATCCTTCCAGGTCTCGTGCCAGTCCATATCGATTATGAACACGTCCATAGGGATATCCCTCTTCCTCATCTGGGAACCGAGATCCAGCACCTCCTCATCCGTGTAAATCCAATAACGGCTCCACCAGTATCCAAGAGCAAATCTGGGAGGAAGAGGAATCCTGCCCGCCACTTTGGTGAAGTCACCGAGAGCCCCGGTGTAGTCGTGTCCGTATGCGAAAATGTAGATATCCTGTCGCTCGCCTTCCGGACGTTCGGCCACCCAGTATTTCCAATCGGACTCCACAGGAACCAGAAGATGGCGTTCGCTCTCATCGACGATGGCCCATCCGTCACGGGAAATGATGCCGTTCTCAAGATCGTTACCGTCCTGGGACACGTGGTCATAGCCGCGGCACCCGTCCAGTGTCCTGGTCGTTCCCTTCAGATTCCCGGAGTCATCCGCGCCCGGGACCCATTTGACGGTCTTTCCGTTCATCTTGAAACTGACGCTGAGATTATCTTTTGTGAACTTCCCGTTACCCTTGTAAACAAGTTTGACCTTGCCGGTGTTGATGACGGTGCGTCCGCCCGTATTGACGGTCTTGAAATCCGGCACGGGAAGATTTCTGTTGACAATGGCCAGCGTGGCGTTGTCTTCGAAGACGCCGTCCGCAGACCATTCCATTCTGATGATTCTGTCCGTGAGGACGGTGAAACGCGCGTTGCCGCTGACCACCACGGCGGCGTCATCAGCTTTGGGATGGAACTCCTCCGCGAAGGCGGGAACCAGTGCACAGAGTGCAAAGAGCAGGGCTATTGATTTTTTCATTGTTTGAAGAATTTCCACTGGAACAGTACAAGGTAAAATGCACCCACAGTCACGCAGCTGTCGGCGAAATTGAATACGGGGGAAAAGAACACGAAATCCGGAGTGCGGATGATGGGGAAATACAGCATATCCACAACGCGCCCGAACATAAACGGAGCATAATCCCATATAAGGCCGTAGAAAAGGCAGTCCACTATGTTGCCGAAGGCCCCCGCCGTAATGAGGGTGAGACCCACCAGAACTCCGGTGGGGGTGTCTCCCTTTTTGTTCAGGCTTCTTATCCACCACACCAGGGCGCCACACAGAACAATGCGGAAAAACGACAGCAGAAACTTCCCCACCGCCCCGCCGAACTTCATTCCGAACGCCATACCTTCGTTTTCCACAAAGCACAGGCGAAACCACTGCCCTATCACGAATATCTGCTCCCCGAGGTCCATATTTGTCTTGACCAGATATTTGCTTATCTGGTCAATGACAACGAGGAGCACGCCCAAAGCAATGAGTCTGGTCCCTCTTGAGATTTTCATACTCTAGTTCTTTCCGGATTTGGCGAGCATTTCTTTGGCCTCGACCGTAAGGGTCGCGTGAGGCACGAGACGGAGTCTCTCCTTCGGAATGAGTTTGCCTGTGATGCGGCATACTCCGTAGGTCTTATTCTCTATGCGGATGAGGGCAGCCTCCAGATTCTTGATGAACTTGTACTGCCTCTGAGCCATCTGGCTGGCCTCTTCCTTGGACAATTGGTTGGCACCGTCATCTTCGACTGTCTTGAAGGACGGGGAGGTGTCCTCAATATCATTGTTGCCGCCGTGCATCGCAACTCCGCGAAGAGTGTTGTACTCCGCTTTCGCCTTTGCAAGCATGTCCTCAATAATGACCTTGAATTCAGCCAATTCCGCATCCGAATAGCGGTTTTTGATTTCTTCTGCCATAGTTATCAGTTTTTGGTAATCTTGATTTTCAAAATTTCATCGCCCCATTCCACGTCCGCGGCATCGGCGGGAGCTTCAGCCATAGGGTGGAACTCCACCTTCAGCGAAAGGGTCTGGGAAGCCACATAATCTTCGTAATGGGCGAGGGAGGCCACGATGTCCTTTGCGGCCTCGCCGTCCGCATATATAGCGGTGTTGATACGGTCCGTCACCTCAAGCCCGGACTCCTTGCGGAGATTCTGGATAGGACGTATGAGTTCGCGCGCCGTACCCTCTTCAATCAGTTCGGGGGTAAGTGTGATGTCGAGAGCGATGGTGAGAGTTCCCTCCGACGCCACAAGCCAGCCGGGCATATCCTCCGAGTGAATCTCATAATCCTCCTTGCGGAGAATGACGTCACCGCCGGGAAGTGTAAGCGTATAGTCACCCTCACAACGCTCCAGCTCTGCAATCTGCCGCTGGGAGACAGTCTGGAAAGCGGAGGCAATCTCCTTCATCCTCGGACCGTAAATCTTGCCGAGGGTCTTGAAATTGGGCTTTATCTTTTTGGTGATGACCCCGGTGGTGTCGGTGATGAATTCGGCGTTTTTCACGTTGACCTCCGAAAGAATCACGGACTTGACCGCCTCCAACTGCTCACGCACTGTGTCCGATACCACAGGAACCATAATGCGCGGAAGTGGTTTCTTGACATTGATGCCGACCTTCTTCCGGAGAGCCAGAATCATCGAACAGCTCTTCTGGGCCAGGGCCATGCGCTCTTCCAGTCCGGTATCAATGACGGCGGTGTCAACGGAAGGCATCATCTGAAAATGAACGGATTCGCCTTCACCGGCCGTCAGGTCAAGATACAACTGGTCCATATAGAAAGGAGCAATGGGCGCTGCAAGCAGAGCCACAGTCTTGAGAGCCCCGTAGATTGTCTGGTATGCGGACAACTTGTCCGCCGACATACCGGAAACCCAGATGCGTTTCTTGTTGAGACGGATGTACCAGTTGGAGAAATCGTCGCAGACGAAATCCTGAATCAGACGGCCCGCACTGGTGATATCGTAATCCTCATAAGCCGCCTCGACCTTTGAAATCAAGGTATTCAGCTTGCTGGCCATCCATTTGTCGAACTCGGGACGTTCCGCGAACGGAACGGTCTCCGCCGAAGGGTCGAAATTGTCGATGTTCGCATATACGGCAAACAGCGAATATGAATTGTACAGCGTACCGAAGAATTTCCGCCTGACCTCATCCACTCCGGACTCATCGAAACGGAGATTGTCCCAAGGTTGGGCGTTGGTCAGCATATACCAACGGAGCGCATCGGCACCGTAGGTGTCGAGGGCCTTGAACGGATCGACGGCATTGCCGAGGCGCTTGCTCATCTTCTCTCCCTTCCTGTCCAGTACAAGTCCGTTCGAGATGACCCTCTTGAAAGCAGGAGTACCGCTCACCATAGTATGGATTGCGTGCAGGGTGTAGAACCATCCGCGGGTCTGGTCAACTCCCTCGGCTATGAAATCCGCCGTACTGCCGAAATCGGGGGTGTCTTTTCCACGGAGACCGGTCTGCGCATAGGGCATCGACCCGGAATCGAACCACACGTCGATGAGGTCCGGCTCCCTGACCATCCTGCGTCCGCTGTCGCTTACGAGGAAGATATTGTCGACGTAGGGTCTGTGGAGATCTATGCGGTCATAGTTGGACTTGCCCATATCGTCAGGGTCGAATCCGGCCGCCTTGAACGGGTTGGACTCCATCACTCCCGCAGACACGGCCTTTTCTATCTCATCATAAAGTTCACGGACGCCGCCTATGCATTTCTCTTCCCTGCCGTCCTCGGTGCGCCAGATGGGCAACGGGGTGCCCCAATAGCGGCTGCGGCTGAGATTCCAGTCCTGGATGTTCTCCAGCCATTTTCCGAAACGTCCGGTTCCTGTAGCCTCCGGCTTCCATACTATCTGCCCGTTCAGAGCCATCATCCGCTCACGCACGGCGCTCGCCCTGATGAACCAGGAATTCAGCGGGTAGTAAAGCACAGGCTTGTCCGTGCGCCAGCAATGGGGATATGTGTGCACGTGTTTCTCGATGCGGAACGCCTTGCCGGCGGCCTTGAGCATCACGCAGATATCAATGTCGAGCGTGGGGGCGTCGGCGGGAAGGGAAGAATCGTAGGCGTTCTTCACGAAACGGCCTGCCCACTCCCTGTAATCGTCGGACACATTGGCGGCGGCATAGGCGGGGTCGAGATCTTCGATGCGGTAGAAACGTCCGCAGGGATCCACTTGAGCCTGCAAGGCACCGTCTCTGTCCGTCACGTAAAGGCCCGGGACGCCGGACGCTTTGGCGACCTTGGCATCGTCGGCGCCGAAAGTGGGCGCTATATGCACCACACCGGTACCGTCCTCGGTAGTCACGTAGTCACCGGGGATCACCTTGAAAGCACCATCTCCCGGATTGAACCAGGGGATGAGCTGCTCATATTCCATTCCTACAAGTTCCGCTCCCTTGAACGTACCCGGAAGCACCTCATATTCCGTTTTGTCGTTGAACCAGACTCCCACAAGGGCCTTGGCTAGAATGTAGGTGGCAGGAGTGCCGTTGTACGGATTGACGCTGCGCACCTTCACGTAGTCGATGTTGGGGCCCACACATAGTGCGGTATTGGAGGGGAGGGTCCAGGGCGTCGTGGTCCAGGCCAGGAAATAGAGGTTTTCCTCCCCCTTGACCTTGAACTGCGCACAGCAGGTTGTGTCCTTCACGTCCCTGTAGCACCCCGGCTGGTTCAGTTCGTGAGAACTCAGTCCCGTGCCCGCCGCCGGACTGTATGGCTGGATGCTCTTGCCCTTGTACAGCAGGCCCTTGCCGTAAATGTCCTTGAGAAGCCACCACAGCGTCTCTATGTACCTGTTGTCATAGGTGATGTAAGGATCGTCGAGGTTGACCCAGTAGCCGACGCGCTCCGTGAGAGTCCGCCACTCCGCAGTGTATTTCATCACTTCCTGGCGGCAGATGCGGTTATATTCTTCAACGCTTATCTTCGAGCCGATGTCCTCCTTTGTAATCCCCAGCTTCTTTTCCACTCCGAGCTCGACGGGAAGACCGTGAGTGTCCCATCCGGCGCGGCGGCGCACCTTGAAGCCCGTCTGCGTCTTGTAACGGCAGATGGCATCCTTTATGGAACGTGCCATCACGTGATGAATGCCCGGCATTCCGTTTGCTGAGGGCGGGCCTTCAAAGAATATGAATTCCGGAGCGCCTTCACGGATTTCCAGCGATTTCTCAAACGCACGGGACTTCTTCCAGCGGGCCAGAACACCATTCCCCACAGTCACCAGATCCAGACCTTTATATTCTTTGAATGTCATAATTTTTGCCTAATTTTGTATTCCGACAAATATAATAATTCCACGGCTTTTTAACAAGCGACGATGACAACAACAGACATAATTCTCCTTGTATGCTTCCTGCCGGCCATTTGGTCAGGCCTGTCAAAAGGACTTGTAAAACAATTGGTCGCAATTGTTGCAGTGTTTGCGGGAGCATTCATTGCCAACAGATTCTCCCTTCCCGTCAGCGAATTTCTTTCCGGACTGCTGAAAGACGGCCAGCCCAAAATCCTGAACGCCATCAGCTTCGCACTGATTTTCTTTGCATCGCTGCTGGTTTTCGGACTGCTTGGCAGCCTTCTCACAAAGATTCTGAAATTCGCCTCCCTGGGCTGGATCAACAGGCTTCTGGGAATCATATTCAGCATCTTCAAGACGGCTCTCATCCTTGCCATCCTGGTATGGCTCTTCGACAACCTCAACTCCAAATGGAATCTCGTCAAACCCGAGACACTGGACGGCTCAATGGTATTCACCTATCTGAAGGACTTCGGGGCAAGATTCTTCCCGTTTATGAAAAATCTGATTACGCAAATCAATGCCTAGGTTAATACTGATAGAGACATCCACCACCCTCTGCTCCACCGCCCTCGTCGAGGGAGAGGAAATCAGCTGCTGCCGCGAAAGCACCGGTCAGCGGGAACACGCATCCAAGACAGCAGTATTCATAAAGGAAATGCTTGACGAGAGGGGGCTGAAAGTCTCCGACTGCGATGCTGTATGCATCAGTTCCGGCCCCGGTTCCTACACCGGTCTGAGGGTCGGTTCTTCATCGGCCAAGGGGCTTTGCTTCGGCGCAGGCATTCCGCTCATTGCCATAGGCACGCTTGACATTCTTGCGTATCAGGCCATCTCGGAAGGATTGGTCCCCGAAGGATGCCGGACCATCGTCCCGATGATAGACGCCCGCAGGATGGAGGTTTACTCCGCCGTTTATTCATTGGATACCGAGTGCCAACAGAGTGATTCGCAGTGCCCTTCGGAAACTGCCGTGTGCCTTCAGGGAGGGCAGCATTGGCCCTTACGAACCGCTGCCCGACCTGAACGGCACCGGCAATTAACCAGAACCACAGAAATCTCTCCGCTAATTATAGCTACCGACAGCTTCGAAGACCTGCTGGCGGCAGGCCCGGTCCTCTTCATCGGCGACGACGCCGCAAAATGCGCGGAAGTCATCAAGTCCCCCAACGCCACATTCATTCAGGAATGCCCCAAAGCCTCCGCGATGCTCGAACCCGCACTCAAGGCCTGGAATGAAAAAAGGTTCGAAAACACTGCGTACTTCGAACCTTTCTATCTCAAGGAATTCGTGGCCACCGTCAGCCACAAAAATATGTTCTGACAAAATCTCCGACTATTTGAGAAGTCTGGCGAGTTCCTTCCTCAGACCGGTTTCCCCCTTGATTGCGGTAGTGACGAGGTCACCGTTTGCAATGAGGATGGAAGCGGGCACGGAACTGAGGTTATAGATGGATATTGACTTGGATGCCGCTCCAAGACCGTCATTGACGTTGACCCAGCCCAGACCCTGATTCTTCACGACAGACGACCAGCGGGCCTTGTCGGTATCCAGGCATACTGAATAAATCTCGAAGCCACGTTTGTGATAGTCATTGTAGATAGGAGTGAGAACCTCCTTGGTGAACATACTCTGAACGGGGTCCGATGAATCCCAGAAATGCACGAGAACAACCTTCGATTTCAAGGAAGACAGGGCAACCAGCCTGCCGTTTATGTCGGGCATCTTCAAATCGGGATAGCCCACGGACGCGGCCTGCTTCAGGTCAATCTCAACCTTCAGTTCCTTCTCGCGACGGGCAGCCTCGCTCTCAAGAGCCTTGACATACCTGGACTCAGGATAATCCAGCTTCAGCGAATCACAGGCCCTGCGGAAATGAAGGGCATCCGTTGACTGGGCGAAAACTGGAGCATATTCCCCGATTTTCTCGTACAGCACGGGGATGACTGTCAGAGAATGAGGATTCTCCATTATATATCGGACGCTTTCACGGTAATATGCGATATACCGGCGCACGAATTCGCCCGGATTGTCCACGCTGTTCATTTCGCTGAGAAAACGGGAGAACCTGGCCTCCACTTTCTGCAAGTCTTCGGAGCCCCTGGAGCCCGTAACGCAATAATGCCCGAGAGTATCCGCCTCCACAACGGCATTCTCACCGGCTTCAAGAAGAAGCGAAGCCACCTTCCTGTCCTTATAGAACAGATACACGAATTCCGGTTCGCCCTCTTTAACGGGGACAGAGAATCTGAAATCTCCGTTTTTGTCTGTTGTGAGCGTATCCAGAACGTCATAGGTATTGACATTCAGCAGCGCGGCCACGACCTGCACCTCACCCGCCCCGGACAAAGTTCCGCTTACAGTGGTCCGCGAGCCGCAAGAGACGGCAAGGACAAGCGTGGCGGCAATGGTAATAAAACTAAAGTTTTTCATATTCTGATAAAATGGATGCTGCAATGGCAGCCTTCTGTTCATCTGAAACGACGGGGCGTTCCTTCCGGAAGTCAAGGTCCCCTTCAGTCTGAAGAGGGACAAGATGGATGTGGGTGTGAGGAACTTCCATTCCAAGGACAGCCACACCGACGCGCTTGCAGGGCACTGCCGCTTTCAAAGCGACAGCCACCTTGCGGGCAAATTCCCAGAGCCCTTCATAAGTGGCCGCGTCGAGATTGAAGATATAGTCATCCTCAGTATGCTTGGGAATCACGAGGGTATGACCGGGAGCGAGGGGGCTGATGTCGAGGAAAGCGTAGAAATCCTTGCTCTCCGCCACCTTGTAGGAGGGGATTTCCCCTGCCGCTATTTTTGTGAAAATCGTTGCCATCAGATAGAAATGTCCAGAATCTTGAATTTCAAAATGCCTGAAGGAACCTTCGCTTCCACTGTCTCCCCCTTTCCGTGGCCGATGAGGGCCTTGCCGATGGGAGTTGTGGCCGCAAGTCTTCCCTTGGAAAAATCCGCCTCCGTCTCCCCTACTATGGTAAACTCCATAATCTGGTGACTGGCGAGATTCTCCACCTTAACCTTATTGAGCATCTGGACCTTGTCCGTACCCAGTTGTGAGCCGTCAAGAACTTTTGCGTTCGCCACCATATTCTGGAGATTGGCAATCCTGAGCTCCAAAAGGCCCTGGGCCTCACGTGCCGATTCATATTCGGCATTTTCGGAAAGGTCACCCTTCTCCCTTGCCTCGGCGATTGCGGCCGAGATGACCGGTCTTTGAGCCAGAGCTTCCGCCAATTCCTGTTTGATCTTGTTGAGACCTTCCTGACTCATGTAATGTACTTCTGCCATAAGTTAACAATTAAAAAGGAGTCCCGCCTCAAGACAGAACCCGCTATCATTTGTGCAAAGATAAGAATAAAAATCCGGTTAATACAAGTTACGGCAAACTTTTTCGTCCTCCTGCAGCTGGATTTTCAGTTCATCGAGGTTCGAAAAACTCTTTTCGTCCCGGATTCTCTTGAGGAATTGCAGTTTGAGGTCCTGTCCGTAAATCATCTCGTCAAAACCGAAAATATGTGTCTCGATACGCCGACCGATGTTCGTCATCCCATAATACCTTCCTCCCAGGGTTTCAACGGCGGTGAAATACACTCCTTCCCCCGGAACAAGTTTGAGAGGTTCATACAATTGCATATTCGCCGTGGGAAAACCTATTGTCCGTCCTTTCTGTTCGCCGGCCACCACCACCCCCTGAAGGGAATAGTCATAACATAGGAAACGGGAGGCCAGCGCAACGTCTCCGTCCGACAGGGCCTTTCTAATCTTGGTGGAGCTCACTGCAATGCCCACGGTGGAAATCCTTTCCGCCCTGATGACATCAAGGCCGAGTTCCTGCGCCTTGATGGATGCCTGCTCCGGCGACACAACGTCACTGCCTATCCTGTTGTCGTAACCGAGGAGAACCGCAGTGCCGCCGTATTGCCGCATCACGATGTTCCGTAAATACTCACAGGCTGTCATACGGCTGAACTCCTTTGTGAAGGGTATGACCTCCACCCTGTCGACATCGAGAGATTCGAGGAGAGCTTTCTTTTCGGCCAGGGAATTCAGAAGCCGCAACTGCATCGCATCATCCTGAAGCACTGTGCGAGGATGCGGCCAGAAAGTGATGATGACACTCTCCTCGCCGCGCTCCCGCGCAGTCCGGACGAGTGTCTCTATCACCATCCTGTGCCCGATATGGACACCGTCAAAAAAACCCGTGGCGACTACAGCCATTTAACCAGGGGGAAATCCTGCCGATGGGGCAGCAACGGATGCTTGGGGAAGATGCGAGTACCTACCTGATACATACCCGTTCTTTCGGGTAGAACAGATACTCTGAATGTGGCGATTCCGCCATCGCAGGAGACCAGTTTGAGTTCGAACACCTCCTGGATATGCAGCTTGCCATTCCTGTCGGTGGACGTGAACAGCATCTCGACGCCTATGTCTTCCGCCTTGATACGGCCGAGGTCAATCACAACCTCGCTCTGCAGTTCGTTGGTCTGGCTGAGCACATACGAAGCATCAGGCCTGGTATAGGACACGATACGCATATTGTTCCATTCCTTTTGAATCAGGTCCTTCCAGTTGGCGAGTTCGCGGGCCACCTTGTTGTCTTCTGCGGAAAGAAGCCTGCTGCGTTCGAACTGAGGCAGATAGAACTTCTCGCAGTAATCCGTGAGCATCCTGTTGGTGGTAAACTCGCTGGCCACCTTGGCTATGGTATTCTTTATATACCCAATCCACTGCTCGGAACGGCCGGTGCCCTTTTCAATGTTATAGTAAGCGGGAGCAATCTCGTTTTCGATGGTAGCATAAATCGTCGCGGCATCCAGCTCGTTCTGGTATTCCTGGTCATCGTAGGTATTCTCGAGAGGCAGAGCCCAACCGGCGCCTTCCTTGTATCCTTCCACCCACCATCCGTCCAGAACAGAGAAATGCATTACGCCGTTCATCGCGGCCTTTTCGCCCGACGTGCCGGAAGCCTCAAGGGGACGGGTCGGATTGTTGAGCCACACATCGACACCCTGGACAAGTCTCTTGGCAAGGGTGATATCGTATCCGGGAACAAAGATAATCCTGCCCAGGAATCTCTCCTGCTTGGAGATTTCCACAATCTGCTTTATGAGGTCCTGCCCCATTCCGTCGGCAGGATGAGCCTTACCGGCGAAGATGAACTGGACCGGTCGCTCCGGGTTGTTGACGATGGCATCGAGCCTGTCGAGGTCACGGAAGAGGAGCATCGCCCTCTTGTATGTGGCGAAACGGCGGGCGAAACCTATGGTAAGCACCTCCGGACGGAAGGTATCCTTGATTGTGACAACCTGGCGCGGAGTGTAGTGCGCGCTCATCTGCGGATTGTTGAGCCTCTCGTTCACATAGCGCAGCAATTCCTTCTTGACCAGCATCCTCACCTCCCAGATATCCTGACTCGGCACCCTGTAGATACCGTCGAAGCAGGACTTGTCGTAGTGATGTGTCTGAAACCTTTCGCCGAACACTTTTGCCTGGAGGTTCTTCATACTGTTGGAACCCCAGGTGGAATAATGCACTCCGTTGGTGACATAACTGATATAGAGTTCCTCGGGCAGGTATCCCGGGTACATATCGGCGAATATCTCCTGACTCACGGCACCGTGCAGCTTGGAAACGCCGTTCACGTTCTGGCTGAGGTTTGCGGCAAGGACGCTCATCGAGAATTTCTCGTCGTGGTTGTCGGGATTAATCTTGCCAAGGCTCATCATAGTGCGCCAGTCAATGCCGAAACGGTTGGGGTAGTGGCCCAGATATTTGCCGAGGAGGTTCTCATCGAAAGCATCGTGCCCGGCGGGAACGGGAGTATGCGTCGTAAAGAGTCCGGAAACCCTCACGAGCTCGATGGCTTCGTTGAAGGAAAGATGCCGGTTGTACATATATTCACGAAGCCTTTCCAGACCGGCGAACGCCGCGTGGCCTTCGTTGCAATGGTAGATGTCCGGATTGAGGCCGAGAGCACGCAGAGCGCGCATACCGCCGATACCGAGAAGAATCTCCTGCTTGAGACGGTTCTCCCAATCCCCTCCGTACAGCTGGTGTGTGACCTGACGGTCTTCGGGGATGTTGGCTTCAAAATCCGTGTCGAGCAGATAAAGATCCGTGCGGCCCACTGCCACCTTCCATATTCTGGCATACATCTCCCTTCCGGGCATTGCCATCTTCACCGTCATCCAGTTTCCGTCCGGCCCTATGACCGGCTCGGCGGGCGTCTTCAAGAAATCCTGTGCATCATACCCTGCCACCTGGTTCCCCTGGGGCGTGAGCCTCTGGGTGAAATAGCCGTATCTGTAGAACAGACCCACGGCCACGAGGTTGACATTCATATCGGATGACTCCTTGAGGTAATCTCCGGCAAGTATTCCAAGGCCTCCGGAATATATCTTCAGCGATGAATCCAGACCATACTCCATACAGAAGTATCCGATGCTCGGGGACGTCCTTTCAGCCTTGAGGGCCATATATGAATCGAATTCCTGCATCACGGAGGAGAGCGCGTTGAGGAAAGACTGGTCTTTTGCCAGCACGTTGTACCTCTTGAGACTCACCTTGTCCAATATTTCCATAGGATTGTGGCCCGATCTGTGCCACAAATCCGAATCCACAGACTTGAAAAGGGCTTTCGCGTTGTCGTTCCAGCACCACCAAAGGTTCTTGCAAAGCTTTTCCAGTCCGGAGAGTTCTTCCGGAAGATGACGCGTCACCATTACACTGCTCCAGGAAGGAGCGGAAGATTCGTTGAAGTACATATTCTATTTTTCTGCTATTGCGTTGTTGACTCTGATTATGAAATCGCTGAGCACATTCATATAGTTGATGAACGCCTCGTATGGGGTATCGTATGGATTGAATCTCTGATGAATCTCTCCGTCAGAGAAGAATTTGGTGCACATATAGTACAGATGATCGCTCTCCTGGAGATGCCCGTAGTCCGCCCACAGGATGGGGTCGTTGAGGATGGAGAGTTTCTCCTGAAGACCGTAAAGCTTGTTGTAGGCATCCTGCTGGAGTTCATTTCCGAGCCAGGCGGTGATGTCACGCTCCTCGTCCGCCCAGGAAATGGGCTGGGGAACAGAAAGTTCGGAGACAGCCTTGTGCTTCGCCGCAACCCCTGCAGGAGTGTCGAACTCGAATTGCTTTGTCTTCAGGGCAGCCGCAGGAAGGGCTTTCATAAAATCGAAGATGCCGCATTCTGCGCCCTGGTGCTCACCGAAGGTTTCGTAGTCCATAAACAGATTGACCACATCCCCGTCTCCGCTATCGAGCCAGTCAACGAATTTGTCGGCGGTGAGAGGCCATCCCTGCCATCCCTTGTCGGAGAAACGGAAGGCGATGTCGTCGCTGAGGCCATAATTGCGAAGCAGCAGCTTGAGCGCGGGCTGGGAGTCACAACTATATACGAAATCGGGACTTCTCCAACCCATTATGTGGCGGGCGCCCTCGGTAAGCATCGCCTTGAAGCCCATATCATAAACCTGCTTGCCGATGCTGTCCGAGTAAATCAGCTCAGTGTTGCGGAAAGTCGTGGGAATCACGCCGAAGTGTTCCTGAATGGCGGCCCTGTGCTTGAGCACCTGATGTTCGAACTCTGCGGACGAACCGAGGGAAGCCAGGGAATGATAATAAGTCTCGCTCAGGAATTCCACGCAACCGGTGTCGGCCAGTGCCTTGAAACTGTCCAGAACCTCGGGGGCGTAGCGGGAGAACTGCTCAAGGGCGGATCCTGAGATGGAGAAAGCCAGTTTGAACTTTCCCTTCCATTCCCTTATTTCCTGCAGAAGGAGTTCATTCATCGGAAGATAGCACTTCTGGGCTATCCTCTTCAGTATTGTCCTGTTGGCAAAGTCATCGTAGTAATGGGAATCCTTGCCAATGTCGAAAAACCTGTACAGACGAAGTCTCGTGGGCTGATGCACCTGAAAATAGAGACAGATTGATTTCTTCATATTATTTGTTGACTACTGATTCGTAAACTTTCTTGAGTTTGGCCGTGGCACCGTTCCATTTGAGAGCGTTCACCTCATCAAATCCCTGCCTGGTGGCGAACGAAGCCAGGGCGGGATACTGCAAAAGTGCATAAATGTCGTCCGCCATAGCATCCACATCCCAGAAATCCACCTTGAGAGCATATTTCAGCACCTCGGCGGCTCCGGACTGATGAGAGATGATGGAAGGCACGTTGGACCTCATCGCCTCCAGAGGAGAGATGCCGAACGGTTCTGACACGGAAGGCATAATGTACACGTCGGAGAACGCGAACATCTTCTGCACCTCCTGCCCGCGCAGGAAGCCCGTGAAATGGAAACGGTCGGATATTCCCAGTCTGGCCACCTGACGTATGGAACGTGTCATCATATCACCGCTTCCGGCCATCACGAAACGCACGTTCTTCGTACGCTTGAGAACCTTGGCGGCAGCTTCTATGAAATACTCGGGGCCCTTCTGGAAGGTGATTCTGCCGAGGAAGGTGACAACCTTGTCCTTGACTCCACGCTCCACGTGAAGATTCTCGCGGCCGCTGAAATCGACGGCATTGTGGACCGTCACGACCTTGGCGGGATCGATGCCGTATTTGTTTATCACTATGTTTCTCGTAAGATCCGACACCGTGACCACACGGTCAGCGGCTTCCATTCCGCGCTTTTCGATTGCAAAAACCCTGGAATCCACCATATCGTCGGTTCCACGGTCGAAGGAAGTGGCGTGCACGTGCACGACGAGCGGTTTGCCGCTGAGTTCCTTTGCCGCTATACCGGCCAGATAGGTGAGCCAGTCGTGAGCGTGTATGACGTCGAACTGACCGCCATACTGCATCGCGATGGTACCTCCCACCTGGGCGTACCTGCTGACTTCCTCGAGAAGATTCGCTCCGTATTTCCCGGAGAATTTGAACTTCTGGCCGAAGCCGACAGTCACCTCGCGGGCCTGCTCGCGCTTCATCTTCTCTATGGCCTCGAAATACTCCTCCGGATCCACATAGGGAACGATACTGGAGTCAACGTTGATGAACTTCACCTTGTTCAGGAATTCATCAACGGTACTGCTGACGTTGCTGACGGCAATGTCGCTTGCATTGATGATGGTGGTGGCTGACTGATCCTCGTCGCCGCTCGCCGACGGCATCACGAAAAGAGTCTCCACACCATTGTAGGCAAGGCCTTTCACTATACCTTCACAGGCGGTGCCAAGACCTCCGGCAATATGGGGAGGAAACTCCCAGCCGAACATAAGAACTTTCATAATTCTACGCCTCTTTGTATTTTTCCATTAAATATTCCACAGACAGCAATGCGGCGGTGCTCAGGGCCGATGAAATGGCACCGTGCGGTTCGTGAGGAGGGTCTCCGTCGTAAAGTTCGGAGAAGGCTCCCACTCCGTGCTTGCCGAGATCTTCGTAGAAGCCCTCGCAGAGCCATTCCGCCTTTTTCCAGAAGGCAGGGCCCTTCACGCGGAAGCAGACTTCGACATAGGGTTCCAGAAGGAAGGGCCTGGTGCAGCCCTGATGATATGCAAGGTCGCGCTCAAGCTGGGTTCCCTCATACACACCCTTGTATTTGACATCCCTTGGAGACAGGGTCCTGATGCCCCTCGCCGTGAGAAGTTCGTTGTCTATCACCCGCAGAATCGAGGGGGCAAGCTCCTCATCCACAGGGGAATTCTTGACCCATACGGCGTACAATTGATTGGGGCGCACGTCATTGTTCCGGCCGGAGTTGTCCACATAGTCGGCAAGACAGCCTTTTTTTTCATTCCAGAACATCGGCTGGTAGTTTGCCTTCACAAGGTCGCGTATCTCCGTCCACTTGGAGATGAAGGCCCCGTGCCTGTTGCCGTACCTGCTTTCCATATCGATTGCAAAGCATATTGAATTGTACCAGAAAGCATTGGTCTCCACCTGATATCCGGCGCGTTCGGTAACGGCGCGGCCGTTTATGTATGCGTTCATCCAGGAAAGCGCAACTCCGTCAAGCTGGGCCCACAGAAGTCCGTTGGGATGCATCGACACTTCGCGCCGCTCACCGGGAAGATAACTCTCCACTATGCCTTTGATGAGAGCACCGTACTTTTTCCACACAGCCTTCTCGTCCGCACCGAAGTCGATGTACGCCTGCAGTACGCTTGCAAGATAAAGAGGTGCCTCCACTTGCGTCGTCCTGCGTAGCAGGCGTTCCTGCTCGTCGGCCACCAGATTGTCCAGAATCTCCTCAAACTGCGAAGGATCCTTGAGGCCATAGAGAGTGAGCCCGGGCAGAGCCTGCAGTGTCTCCCTTAACAGACCGGTGTACATCCACGAGAAACCGGCATTGATTTTCTTGCGACCGTTGTGATTGGTAATCAGAAGATCCGCACAGCGGAGCAGCTGCTCGTGATTCGAGCTGACGCTCATCTTTCCTGCAAAATATGAAGAAAACTTCTTTCTGAACCCCGCGGGGTCCTCCTCAAGCAGTGACGCGGAAAAAATAACGGAGCCCGAGGACTTGAGTTTCATCTCAAAGAAACCTGGCACGAACAAATCCTCACGGCAGTCATAACCGCGGCGGTACTCGTCCGAATAGGTAATGTTGAGATTCCACACGGGGTCATATCTGAACTCAGCGGACTTGTCGCTGAACTGCAGGTTGAGACTGGGGAAATTGGCATACATCCTGAACGCTACACCGTTCCGCACCTCAGAATACGAAGTGTCCGCCTCCTGATTGCGGCAGGTGAGAGCGTGAATGTTGCGGAACGCCAGAAACGGTCTCAACTGGAGCACGGCATCGGCCGGAGATTCCAGAAGTTCGTACTTTACGAGTACCTGGTCCTTGTCCTGGGCCAGAAGGATGCTCTTTCTGAAAACTATCTCCCCGACCTTGTACGTAATCTGAGGGACCGGATCGGCGGAAAAATCCACCACATACTTGTGACCTCTGGGCTCATAGATGTCTCCATAGCAATGGATTCCCAGATTGAACTGCTTCCCGTTCACAATCAGCGTCTCGTCAACGGCGGAAAGGAGGAGGAACTTGTCCCCTCCGAACCGGTCGAGCGTCACGGCAAGAAGGCCGTGATAGCGTCTTGTGTTGCAGGTCACGATAGAAGTGTTACAATAGGCGCCCGTCTTGTTCGCTCCGAGGATTTCCCGTTTGAGCGAATAGGACAGGTTCACCAGCTCAGACTTGTTGAATTTCAAAAAAGCCATAACAGTTTCATATTTTTTTCAGCACCAAAGCGCATCTGCTCGGCAGATACAGATACAATATTTGATCGTCCGACACGGTCTCGTGTTCTTCTCCGACTCCCAGACGGCCGAAACCTCCGAACTTTTTTTCGTCAGAATCAAACACTTTCCGGTACCTTCCTTCAGGGGCCGGAAACCCGTAATTGTCGAAAGATGCACCCGGGTTGAAATTGAGCGCAAATATAGTGTTTTCCCTGCGGAAAATCAAGACCTGTTTTTCTTCGTCGGCACGCAGCAGTTCCGGGGAGGAACCGAGCAGTTTCTCTTTCTTGAGATAACGGACCATCTCCCTGTCGAAACGGAGGAGAGACCCGTAGCGCAAGCGGGCATTGTCGGCCAGGCTCCATTGCCTTCGTGCATATTTGTACGACCAGCCGTTCCCTTCCCTCGGGAAGTCTATCCATTCGGGATGACCGAATTCGTTGCCCATAAAGTTGAGATATCCTCCGGCGGCCGTCGCCGCGGTCACCAGCCTTATGAGTTTGTGCAGGGCTATGCCGCGGTCCACTGCCAGATTCCGGGAACCATTGTCCATCGACCAGTACATCTCCTTGTCTATCAGACGGAAGATGATTGTCTTGTCCCCCACCAGCGCCTGGTCGTGGCATTCCGCATAGGAAACCGTACTCTCCTCGGCCCTTTTGTTGGTGAGTTCCCACCAGATTTCGCCCATACTCCACTGCTCGTCGGACTTCTCCTTTATCCATTTTATCCAATGATCCGCAATACCCATCGACATCCTGAAGTCAAAGCCCACGCCACCGGCGGCGAAAGGAGCCGCAAGACCGGGCATACCGCTCACATCCTCGGCTATCACGATGGCGTGCGGGTCAATCTCGTGGACCAGCATATTGGCAAGGGCCAGATAAGCCACGGCATTCTCGTCAACACCCTGATTGAAGTAGAGCTCATAGTTGCCGAAGTCCCTTCCCAGACCGTGATCCCAGTACAGCATAGAGGTCACGCCATCGAAGCGGAAGCCGTCCAGACGGTATTCCTCCATCCAGAACTTGCAGTTGGACAGAAGGAAATACTTGGTCTCGTCCTTGCCGTAATCGAAGCAGCGGCTGTCCCAGGCGGGATGATGCCCCTGCTCACCGTTATAGAAATAGAGGTCCTCCCTGCCGTCGAAGCGGCTCAGGCCCTCGCTCTCGTTCTTCACCATATGGGAATGGACGATGTCCATAATCACTGCAATTCCCTTGGAATGAGCGTCATCCACCAGTGCCTTGAACTCTTCCGGTGTGCCGAAACGGGAGCTGAGGGCAAAGAAGTTGGACACCTGATATCCGAAAGACCCGAAGTACGGATGCTCCTGAAGGGCCATAATCTGAATCACGTCATATCCGAGTTCCTTCACCCTCGGAAGAACGTCCCTGCGGAAATCTTCGAAAGACGCCACCTTCTCCTCCTCGGAACTCATCCCGATGTGACATTCATAAATAAAAGGATGCGGACGCTTTCCGGGCCTGCGGTACTTCCATTCATACGGCGCGGGATTCCACACCTGGGCGCTGAAAACCTTGGTCTCCGGATCCTGGACGACTCTGGTCGCATAGGACGGAAGCCTCTCCGCCCCTCCTCCGGGCCATTCTATCCACAGTTTATAGAGATCTCCGTGATGAAGGAACATAGACGGCAGCTTCAGCTCCCAGTTGCCCGACCCTACGGGATTGAGGGCATAGGCATCCGTCCTCTTCCAGTTGTTGAAATCTCCGAGCAGGAAGATTCTGGTGGCATTGGGCGCCCATTCACGAAACACCCAGACACCGTCCTTGAAATGAAGTCCGTAAAACAGGTGATTGTTGACCGCATCGCTTATCTTTCCGCGTCCGAACAATTTCTTGCGCGTGTCGGCAATTGCAGTATGGCGCGCCTCTATGGCATCCCTGAACGGTTCCAGCCAGGGATCCGTTTCGTAAATTTTCCTGACTTTCATATCAAGCGAGTTTATCTGTCCTTTCCCTTGCCGTCCGCAGATATTTGCGGCACCGGTCAATCAGCCCGTCAGCTTCCTTTATGTATTTGTCTATGTCGTCAAGGCCCGTCTGCGGATCCTCCACGAGAGCGGCAATGCGTTCCAGCCGCCCGAGCGCCTCATTGTAGTCGAAATTCTGCATAATTCATTATCGTTGTCGCCCCCGGGGAGGGTCTGTGTCCCGGCAGGACACATTAACCCTGATGAGAAGTGCCCCGCTGGGACACAGCCCCTCCCCGGACGGACGCGTCAATTGCACCGTCTTCAAACACTACACGGATGCTGTCACCCGCTTTCAAACCGGCGGCAGACTTGAGCACCACCCCCTTGCCGTCCGTCACCAGCGAATACCCCCGGGACAATATATTTCTAGGGTCCGCGGCATGGATACGCGACCTCAGCACCTCCAGCGCAGATTCCATCCCTCCGATTCTGGACACGAACGCCACCCGCAGCCTGTTCCCGAAGGAAGTCAGCCTTTCATCCTCCGACGCAAGGGCATCTATGAACAGGTCCGCCAGAGCCGTGGGCGTCTTCACGAACGAGTGCGCCACCATATCGGCAACGTGATAATCCCTGTCGTGACCGATTGCGGTATAGACGGGCAGGGGGAAGTTAGCTATCGCAAAGCAGAGGCCGTAGTCATCGAAACAGGCAAGGTCGAGCACCGACCCTCCGCCACGCATAATGAGCACGGCGTCATAGTCCCGGCCGGAAGCCTGGATTCTGTCCAGAGCATCCGAGATGGAAGCGGGAGCCTGCTCTCCCTGCATCGTCGCTTCAAACAGGTCGGCGGCAAACTCAAAACCGTATTCATTGTTCTCCAGATGCCTGCAGAAATCGCCGAACCCGGCCGCATCCCGCGCCGAAATCACAGCGAGCCCGTAGGGCAGCGCGGACGGCACAAGGGATTTCTGAAGATCCATAAGTCCTTCCTTCTCAAGCCTTTCCATAGTACGGCGCTTCTCAAGTTCGGCCTCCCCCAAAGTATATTGGGCATTCAGGTCGTTCACCACAAGGGTCAGGCCGTAGATTTCGCTGTAAGACAGCCGGACTTTCAGCAGCACGGACATTCCGGCGGCAAGGGCGCTGCCCGTCGCCTCTCTGAAATACCTCGACAGCATCGTGTATTTCGAACGCCAGATAACGGCCTTCGCCCGCGCAACTATCCCCTGCTCCCCGCTCTGGGACAGTTCGAGATAGCAGTGCCCGTTGGTCTTGAGCTGAATTGAAGCCACCTCCGCCCTGACCCAGAGCTCCTCCGGGAAATTGTCTTCAAGACATTCCCTCAAATCCCGTTGAAGGGCTTCAAGTTCGTAGAATTCAGGCACCGGCATCTTCTTCTTATCTTCTCTCACAAAAATAAAAAAAATTAGCCGAAGATTTACTATATTTGTGACGTAATTACAGAGACAGGTATAAGATATGAACATCTCCGAGGCACGCTTTGCCGGCAGCAGCACAAGAGTAACCCAGAAGCCGAAGAGATCATTGCCCGAATTCGCATTCATCGGGCGCTCGAACGTGGGGAAGTCATCGCTCATCAATATGCTGTGCCGCAACGGCAGGCTGGCAATGACTTCATCGACACCGGGCAAGACGAAGCTGGTCAACCATTTCATCATCAACGACAGCTGGTATCTCGTTGACCTTCCGGGTTACGGATACGCCAGAATGGGCAGGAAGGGGCAGGAGGAACTGAAGAACGTGATAAGGGACTATATCCACAATTCGGCCGAGATGCAGATGCTCTTCGTTCTTGTGGATTCGCGCCACGACATAGGCAGGATTGACCTCGACTTCATTGCGGAACTGGGAGAAAACGGGATTCCCTTCGCCATCGTATTCACCAAATGCGACAAAAGCGGACCCAACGTGCTCGCAGCGCAGATTGAAAGGGACAGGGAGATACTGCTCCGGGACTGGGAGAGCCTGCCGCCGATGTTCTGCAGTTCATCGGAGAAGGGAACGGGACGTGATGAGATTTTGAATTACATATCGGAAATACTGAACACAACCAAATAATCTATGTTACACAGTCATCGTATGGAATTGTTTGCGTGCAGAGCCTCCAAAGACTTCGCAAACAAGGTAATAGAGAACCTGAATAAGATAACGGTTCCCGAAGAAGGTCCCGTCAAGCTCGGAGATCTCGAATGTACGCCCTTCAGCGACGGAGAGTTCCAGCCCATCTACAACGAGAGCGTCCGCGGCGCCACCTGCTTTATCGTGCAATCGACAATACCGCCCGCAGACAATCTCATGGAACTGCTCCTCAGCGTCGATGCGGCGAAGAGGGCTTCCGCCGACAAGGTGATAGCCGTCATCCCCTATTTCGGATGGGCCCGTCAGGACCGCAAGGACCGTCCCCGCGTCGCCATCGGCGCGAAACTGGTAGCCAACCTTCTCAAGGCGGCGGGAGTTGACCGCGTGATGACCTGCGACCTCCACGCCGACCAGATTCAGGGCTTCTTTGACATCCCTGTCGATCACGTCTATGCCAGCAAGGTGTTCATCCCCTACCTGAAGAGCAGGAAGATAAAGAACCTCGCCATCGCCGCTCCCGATATGGGAGGAGCCAAGAGGGCCAACACCTATTCCAAAGCACTCAGCACCAAGACGGAGGATGTAGGCGTGATTCTCTGCCACAAGACGCGCGCCCGTGCCAACGTGGTGGCGGAAATCAAGGCAATCGGAGAGGTTGAAGGCAAGAACATCGTAATCGTTGACGATATGATAGACACCGCAGGCACCCTCTGCAAGGCGGCGGACATACTCAAGGAAAAGGGAGCAGCCAGCGTACGCGCCTGCGCCACGCACGGCATTCTTTCCGGCTCGGCTCTGGAGAAGATTCACAATTCCGCCCTGGAAGAAGTGTTCATCACCGACACCATACCCCACCCGGAACTCGCCAATGATTCCAAAATCAGAATCATCTCGATGACGGAAGTGTTCGCGGGCATCATAAACAAGGTTTACAACTACGAACCCATAAGCCCCGATTTCGTATTCTAGGTGAAACTGTTCCTCGTCACACTTGCTCTGGTGGCGCTGTGCGTGCTCGGGCTGGGAGTCAACGTCTTTTTCCGGAAGAAGGAATTTCCGAAATATGACGTGGGCTCCAACGAGGAGATGAGAAAGCGCGGCATCCGCTGTTTCAAGGACGAGGATGCCCCCCTTCATACCGGCAAGCACTGTTCCGGGAATTACAGTGAAGCATGCAAAGACTGCAACCTTTATGGCACTCGTAGCGATAGTGGGAAGGCCTAACGTAGGCAAATCGACATTGTTCAACCGCCTGGTCGGAATGCGCCAGGCAATTGTGGACGACACGGCCGGTGTCACCAGGGACCGCCATTACGGCAGGTGCGAGTGGTGCGGCCACGAATTCTCCGTGGTCGATACCGGCGGATACACCAGCAATTCGGAAGACGTCTTCGAAGCCGCCATCCGCCGTCAGGTGGAGATGGCCATCGAGGAGGCCGACGTTGTGCTCTTTATGGTTGAAGCCGCGGCCGGCATCACCGACTATGATTCCGAGATAGCCGACGTCCTCCGCCGCACGAAGAAGCCTGTCATCCTTTGCGTCAACAAGGTTGATTCGGGAGAAAAAATCTTTGATTCATACCAGTTCTACGGGCTGGGGCTCGGCGACCTGTTCAGCGTTTCCGCCGCAAACGGGTCCGGCACCGGAGACCTTCTCGACGCTGTGGTTGCCGCCCTTCCTGAGGAGAAAGACGAATCCGACCCTCACGCCGGTCTTCCGCGCATCGCGATTGTGGGCAAGCCGAATGTCGGCAAGTCGTCCCTCACCAATGCGCTGCTCGGTTCCGAGCGCAACATAGTCACGCCGGTTGCCGGGACCACCAGAGACTCCATTGAAACATATTACAACAAGTTCGGCCACGAATTCATGCTGGTCGATACCGCCGGCATCCGCAAGAAGGGGAAAGTCCACGAGGACCTTGAATTCTATTCCGTGATGCGCTCCATCCGCGCCATCGAGCACTCCGACATCTGCATTATGATGATTGACGCCACCACCGGAATGGAGGCTCAGGATATGAACATATTCAACCTGATTCTTAAAAACAGGAAAGGTTGCGTGCTGGTGGTCAACAAATGGGACCTGTTCATCAAGGATTCCAACACCCTCAAGGAGTATGAGCGCTCGCTCCGCAGCCGCATCGCACCCTTCGACGACGTGCCCGTCATATTTACCTCGGTGGTAAAGATGCAGAGGATACAGGACGTACTGAACGCCATAGGAGAGGTGTATGCCAATTATTCGCAGAAAATTCCCACCGCACGGCTCAACGACACCCTCCTTCCCATCATAGAGGAAACCCCTCCCCCGATGTGGAAAGGCAAATACGTCAAGATAAAGTATATCACTCAGCTGCCGACACGCTTCCCCGCCTTTGTCTTCTTCTGCAACCTCCCGCAGTACATCAAGGAGCCCTACAAACGCTTCCTCGAAAACCAGTTGCGCGGGAATTTCAAGCTGAACGGCTGTCCTGTGCAGATATATTGCCGGCAGAAATAGAAAACCGCCCTACACGTACAGGCTGACATCCTCTGCGGAAACGACGTCACCGCCGAGGATGAGAAGTCGTTCCACGACGTTGCGGAGTTCCCGGATATTTCCTGTCCAGGACTTCTCCTGCAGTTTACCCACAGCCTCCGGAGAGAAATGCTTCCGCTTCATTCCGCCCTCGGAACATATCTGCTCAATGAAGTAATCCACGAGCAGCGGGATATCAGACTTCCTCTCGTCAAGAGAAGGGACGTTTATCACTATCACGCTCAAGCGGTGGAAAAGATCCTCGCGGAAGCGACCCGCCTCTATCTCGGCACGAAGGTCCTTGTTGGTCGCGGCTATCACGCGCACGTCCACCTCTATGTCCTTGTCGGATCCCACGCGTGAAAGTTTGCGCTCCTGCAGCACCCTCAGAACCTTGGCCTGCGCGGCAAGGCTCATATCCCCTATCTCATCGAGGAAGAGAGTGCCTCCGTCCGCCTGTTCGAACTTGCCCTTGTGCTGCTTGATGGCCGAGGTGAAAGAACCCTTCTCGTGGCCGAACAGTTCACTCTCTATCAGTTCGGAAGGAATGGCGGCGCAGTTCACCTCCACATAAGGCATAGCGCTGCGGCCGCTCTGCTGGTGCAGGCTTCTGGCCACGAGTTCCTTTCCGGTGCCGTTGGATCCCATTATGAGCACCCTGGCATCCGTAGACGCTACCTTGCCTATCATTTCGCGGATGCGCATCATCGCCGGGGACTCCCCTATCATCTGCTGCCCGAAGACCTTTTTCTTCAATATCTTCGTCTCCTTCACGAGAGCCGTCTTGTCCGTGGCGTTCTTGACGGTGATGAGAATCCGGTTAAGATCCAGCGGCTTCTGTATAAAATCGAACGCCCCCTTCTTGATGCAATCGACGGCAGTGCTTATGTCTCCGTGCCCCGAAATCATTATCATCTCGGAGTCAACGCCGTCGGCCTTGAGCTGCTCCAGCACCTCTATCCCGTCCATTTCGGGCATCTTGATATCGCAGAAAACCACGTCATAATGCTCTTTCTCCGCCATTTCCACGGCGGCGCGGCCATTTTCGGCCGTATCCACGCAATAGCCTTCATCCGCCATAATCTCGGAAAGGGAGTTGCGGATGGCACGTTCATCGTCAACAATAAGTATCTTCATCACACAAAATGCATTGGAAATGCAAATATCGATAAAATTTTCTATTTTTGTAAGTCTATGGACATCGCGAAAATCATCATCGCCGTTGACGGCCATTCCTCCACAGGCAAAAGCACATTTGCAAAAACCGTGGCAAAAACATTCGGGCTGCTGTATCTGGATTCCGGAGCCTTGTACAGAGGCGTCACTCTCTTCGCGCAGGAAGAGAATCTCATATCCCCCGACAGCGTCATCAACCCGGAACTCAGGAATGCCCTTGAGCGGCTGGACCTTCACTTCGGAGCCGGCGGAAAGCTGTATATCGGGGAGAGATGCGTGGAGAAGCAGATTCGCTCTCTTGAAGTCTCGCGGCAGGTAAGTCCCGTGTCGGCCCTTGCATATGTAAGGAATTTCGTGGATGACAAACTCCACGCCTTCGGGGCGGACGGAGGCGTAGTGATGGATGGCAGGGACATAGGCGCAACCGTATTCCCGAATGCGGAAATAAAGGTGTTTTTGACGGCATCTGAGCAGGTCCGCGCGCAGCGGCGTTTCGACGAAATGCTCTCCAAAGGCGAAAACCCGCAGATGGAGGATGTCCTGAACAACCTGCGCGAAAGGGATTATATCGACTCGCACAGGGAGGTTTCTCCGCTGAAAAAAGCGGACGATGCCTTCACTCTGGACAATTCAGGGATGAGCATAAGCGAGGAGGTCGCCTGGGTAAGGGGGCTTATCCAGGGCAAACTGTCGATAAAGGAATGTTGACCGTAGAGATAGACCGTCAGTCCGGCTTCTGCGCCGGTGTCATCCGCGCAATAGGCAAGGCGGAGAAGTTCCTCGAAGGAGGGAACAAAAGACTGTACTCCCTCGGCGCCATAGTCCACAATGAAGCCGAACTGGCCCGGCTCAGGGAAAAAGGGCTTGTCACACTCGACAGGAACGACATCTATGACATCCCGGTGAACACCGGGGGAGAAACCATACTCATCAGAGCACACGGACAGCCTCCCCGCGTATATGACCAGATAAAGGAACTCGGATTCGGCATCATAGACTGCACCTGTCCGGTAGTGCTCAATATCCAGAAAAGTATAAAGGATTCCTACAATCTGCTGAAAAGCCTTCCTGATCCCGGCCAGATAGTGATATTCGGCAAAATAGGGCACGCGGAAGTTCTTGGCCTGGTAGGTCAGGTGGACGGTGACGCCATTGTGGTGGAAAACATTCAGCAGCTCAGGGGCCTGATTGCTTCCGGAGCCATCTGCACGGCCAGACGGATTGAAATATTCTCGCAGACCACGATGAGCCCTGTGGAGTACAAAGAGATTTGCGACTGTCTCCGGGAACGGATGTCTTCGCCCGGGGAACTGGGGATACACAAAACCATCTGCTCCCAGGTGGCGTCACGCCACGAGGAGCTGGCCGGATTCGCACGTTCCCACGACATAATCATCTTCGTGTCCGGCAAGACCAGTTCCAACGGGAAAGTGCTCTGCGAACTTTGCAGAAGCGTGAACATAAGGACATACCACATAGGAAATACGGGAGAACTGCAGAAGAAGTGGTTCCGCGCCGGCGACAAAGTGGGGGTTTGCGGAGCCACCTCAACCCCGAAATGGCTTCTGGAGCAGACAGCAAGAGACATCGAAAATTTGCAATAATGCGGCCAAATGCCTAAATTCGCGGCAGAACAGAATTCAAACAACAATAACAACAATATTTATGGCAACAACAGCTGATTTCAAAAACGGTCTTTATCTGAAGTTCAACGAAAAACCCTGTATGATAGTCTGGTTCCAGCACGTGAAGCCCGGCAAAGGCCCCGCTTTCGTCAAGACCAAACTCCGCAACCTCGAGAACGGACGCATCCTTGAGAACACCTTCACCGCAGGCGCGAAAATCGAAACAATCGAGGTGGAGCGCCGCCCCTACCAGTTCCTCTACGGAGACGAGGACGGATTCAACTTTATGCACGAGGAGACATACGAGCAGATCAGTCTCCCCAAGGACGTGATTGAAAACGCCGACCTTATGAAAGAAGGACAGCACGTGGAGATGATGTTTGTCACAGGAGCCGAAGAGCGCTGCCTTACCTGCGAGCTTCCCACCTATGTAACCCTTGAGGTCACATATTCGGAGCCAGCCGTCAAGGGCAACACCGCATCCACCTCCGCCCTCAAGGAAGTCACCCTCGAAACCGGCGCAAAGATTATGGTTCCCCTCTTCATCAACCAGGGTGACGTGATTACCGTCAACACCACAGACCGTTCATACGGCCAGAGGGTCTAAACGTTTTTGGGATATTGAATCGTGAAGCAGGCCCCTCCGAGAGCAAAGGATTTGCTGTAGGAGATTGAGGCTCCGCAACGTTCAAGAATACTCTTCGATATGGCGAGTCCGAGTCCGGATCCGCCATTTTTAGTAGTGAAGTTGGGGGAGAACAGCTTGTCCACATTCTCCTCCGCGACACCTGCGCCGTTGTCTTCGAACACAATGTCGTAATAGCCGTCGCGGATGGAATTCCTCAATGAAACGCGCACACGACCATTGTCACAACCTTCCAGTGCCTGTACGGAATTGTTTATGAGATTCACGAAAACACGGGTGAGCTGGGGCTTCGGACCGCTTGCGACCGACCCCTTCAGGCCGAAGTATTCAAACTCGACCGGCCCCTTGCAGTCGAACATCGAGATTTCCTCCTGGAGCACATCGTCCAGCTTTATCTCCGAGGGCTCTTCGGTATAAAGTTTGGCAAACGTGGAGAATTCATTGGCAGTGTCGGTGAGAATGTCTATATGGTCCAGAAGCACTTTGGTCATCTCGTCGAACTTTTCCTGCCAGGTCGGGTCATTCCTGTCCTTGAGCCTGATTATCCTCTGCAACTGAAGCTTCATGGGAGTCAGCGGATTCTTGATCTCGTGGGCCACCTGTCTCGCCATCCCGCTCCACGCCTTGTCCCTCTCCGCCTGGGCCAGCCGCTTCGTGCTCTCGGTCAGTTCGTCCGCCATCCTGTTGTATGCCTCCACAAGCGACGATATCTCATCATCGCTTTCATATTCAATCTTCTCTATTCTTTCCAGACCGGCATTGCTCATCTTCTTACCCATCTCGCTCAAAGGCTGGAACATCCTGTCAATCATCGTCGATGTGACGAAGCGGGCCAGCAGCAGAAGAAGCAGGAACACGGACACAATCATCATCGAATGTGTGATGGCATCGTGCTCGAAGTCATAGCTGTCGTCCGCATAGGGCGCACAGATGATGGCCAGCACCCTGCCGTCGTCGGACATCAGGGGAGCATACATACTGTAGTACACGTGTGACGCTATCCGCTCCTTCTGGATGAAATAGCGGCGACCCTTGTACATTATGTTGTTGAACGCCTCCCCGTTGATTCTGACTCCAACCATATGCCTTGCATAGATACCGGGAACTGTTGACGTCACGATGCGGCCGTTGGTGGCATACAGGGTGATGTCGGTGTTGCTGTTGTTCCCCGCTTCCTCAAGGAAATGAGGATCCTCGCGCAGTATCCCTTCTATCGAGACGGCGCCGTTCACCCTTCCCCCCAGCATAGTCTGGATAGAATTTATCTTCTCCGACATTATGCTGCGCTGATTCGCGTCGTTGCGCCTGTACACGAAGGTGACGCTCACCAGAGTCATTGCAAGCAGGGTGAGAATCAGAGACAGCATCAGCACCAGATTTATCCTGGCCCTGTAATACGTCTTCCGGAACTGCCGCTCCTCCCTCCGTCTGTGGCCGATGGACAGCAGCGAGACGAGAAGATAGCAGGCGAGCGCGACAATCACCGCCGAAATCAGGAAATGGACTGACCCGACACTCTCCCGGGTGATTATTATGGACTCTCCGTCTCCTACTCTATTATAAAAATGGGTGTAACCTCCGGAAATATAGTGGTCCAGCTTGGATTCATAGACCCTCTCGTTCAGACGGTCATCCATCCTGATGGAATAGGCGTAATTCCCCTTGTAGTGGAGTATCTGCCTCCCGTCATAATGGGCATAGGAATACTGCGACGGCACGGCCACGCTTCCCGGAGGGGCCAGTCCCAGAAGACTGGCATAACCGCGGTCGTTGGCATCGGATCGGGGTTCAACAAGAACGGTAAGGCTACGGAGACCGTATCCCGGCAGATTATAGAAAAAAACTCCCGCATAGCAGGGATGTCCCGGTCCGTTCTGGAGGAAGGAGAAATTTGAATCCGCACTCACCGGATCCCCACCCTGCACCATAGAAACGGCGGCGGGGTCGAGATACACGCTTATATTGTAGCTCTGTGACAAGCGCGCGAGATGCACGTCGCTGAGTCTGTGCAGTATTGAGACCTCCCCGTTCTGAATCAGGGTAAGGGAGGCTATGACCCCGTCCGAGGCTATGTTCTTCTCCGCCCGTCGCAACTGGAGTTCAAGGGATATGTCCCTGTCGACGGCAAGTCTGTTGGCCACCACTTCCAGCCTGTCCTGCTCTTTCCTGAACCCCAACAGTGAGGACAGCACCACGAAATACAAAGATACCAGGACCGAAAAGACTATCCTGGAGCGCGTCGTGAAGGGGTCGAAACGGATGCCGAGATACAGCCGCAGCGAAGGTCTTACGAGCGCCAGCAGCATAGGCACGCTCGTCAGCATCACCAGATAGGATGCCATCACCAGAAATGTGTAGGTGGACAGTGTTTCCAACTTGTATATCTCCAGAGATATGTTGGAATTGAGGATGATGCTCTTGGTGCTCAAATGCGTGTAGGCAATTATCAGAATGACTGCCATAACCACTGCCAGACCCGAAATCAATACCGCCTTCCCGGAACGGACAGTATTGAAGATGTCCTTGCGGACTATGAAAAGATTCGCCGCAAGCAAGGTGATGGCAATGTTTATCAGCAGGACGGCCCCCAGCGAGTAGAATATCACGCCGTCCGCATATACGGTAGGGGAGAAAATCACATACTGCTCCTGCGCGACCCGCCCCCACAGGAACATTGCGGAGACGGCAAGGACTATCCCCAACGAAACCAGCCGCATCTGCTTGAGGGTGGGAGTCTTCAGGAGAAGGAAAATCGAACCGAGTATGAGCAGCGCGAACGAGAGCCACACGAGCGGCCCGTTGGAAGCCGTGCTGCCGCTGAGGGATTCGTACTGCAGCTTGAAAACGGGAGTGCCATCCACGTTCACCTCGCTACCCTCGCTGTACGACAGGGGTTTGAACGAATAATTGCCTCCCAGACGGAAAACGGGGTTGACTCCGGTGAAGGTCCTGGTGTCCAGGGAATTGGTAAGGGCAAGGCCGAAGATTACCTTCACATTGCCCTCTTCCCTGCATTTTGCCAGATACCACTTGGGGCCGAAATTGTAGAATCCGTAGGTTCCGCCTATCTCCGCGAGAGGCGAGAACACGGAAACGCCCGGATTGGTAAGCCTCTGCCTCAACGTTCCGGTAGCAATGTCATCATTCACCACGGAGAACTGGTTGACCCAGCACTGAATGGAATCGTCGAGGTACCGGTATATCACCATATCACCGGGTATTCCGCCAACCTCCGTCCATTCATACGGAGACTCTTCAAGCATCCTGTCGGCATACTTTTCAAGCGTCGCAAGCCTGTCGGCCAGAATCCGCTCCACCTTACGCGCCGCCGAAGCCGTCTCGCCCGGCGTGCGAGGGAAGCCTATTGCCATTGCCAGCAATATGATGCTCAGAAATATACAGATTTTTCCTTTCATTCGTGATGATACGGCTCCCCTCTCATTATGGTAAAAGCCCTGTACAACTGCTCTGCAAAAATCGTTCTCACCATCTGGTGGGAGAACGTCATTCTGGACAGGGAAATCTTCCCGTCCGCCCTGTCATACACTTTCTGCGCGAAACCGTAGGCGCCCCCTATCACAAAAACCAGATCCCTGCCGCCCCTCGACATCTTCTCCTCCAGCATCGACGAAAATTCCAGCGAAGAATACTCCCTGCCCCGCTCGTCCAGCAACACAAGTTCGTCCGACGGCTTGACGGCCTTCAGAATCAATTCTCCCTCCCGGAACTTTATCTGAGCACTGTCCAGAGACGACACGTTCTTGAGTTCCGGAATCTCCGTCAGCGTGAACGGGACATAATGGCACAGCCTGGAAACGTAGATATTCAAACTCTCGCGCACCCAAGGGACATCCGTTTTCCCCACAGTAAGCAATGTGACGTGCATATTGCAAATATTGAGAACCTGTTTTAACCGGACCAAAATACAATAAAAATCTTACATAATAAAATTCATCAACCATTTCAAAACAGGTTCTAAGAAGCTGGCTCAATATTTGCAATGATTATGCCTCAGAATGAAGACAACAGTAAGATTCTCCGTAATCGCCGCCCTTCTCCTGCTTACCGCAGCCGGCGCCGCCGCCCAGACCTCCAACGGGAATGACGTATTCAACCCCATTGCCAAATACATAGCGCAGGGCAACGCAGAGGCGCTGTCGGCATGGTTTGCAGACAATCTGGAAATCTCGGTCATATCGAAAGGCGACAACTCCAGCCGCAACCAGGCCAAACAGGTAGTCAAAAGGTTTTTCGACAGTTATACTCCCAGATCGTTCACTATCGACCACACGGCCGGGCGAGTCAATATGAAATACGCTCTCGGCACGCTGAACGCCGGAGGCGAGAAATTCCACGTCACAATTTTTGTCAGCAGAAAGGACGGGCCCTACCGCATCCAGCAGCTCAAGATAGACCGGATACAGTAATCAGAACACTTCGACGGATTTAATGTCCGGCTTGCCGAAAGAATCGGTAATCCTCACCCGAATCATACCGTGCACAGGCTCGGCGAAGCGCAGGATGCGCTTGTGACCCACCGTAGTGCCGGAAGCGATTTCCTTCCAGTCCGCGCCGTCACGCAGCTCCACCACGAAGGACTTGATTTTCTGGCCGTATTTGATATTCTCCTGTATCACGATGCATTTCGCATCCCTGCCCTTCGTGAAATATGCCTCCCTTGCGGCACGGAACTCCATAAGGCGCAGCGAATCGGCCGCATTTATCCGGCCCGTACGGTCAGGCGGCACATTCAGAATAAGGTTGGCACCCCTTCCGACAGACCCGAACCATATCTCCATCAGTTCCTCCACACTCTTTATCTTGTCGTCCGTAGATGGACTGTAGAACCATCCCGGACGTATGGACACATCGCATTCTGCAGGCACCCAACTGGCGCCGTGGACATTGCCCATATTCAGCGTATCCCTCGCCGGCGCCGCTTCGCCGGGAGCAAAGCCCTCGGTGTCGAGACGGCACCAGTTTGTCTCCCCCGCATAACCTTTCTCGTTTCCCACCCAACGGCAGTCAGGGCCTACATCGCTGAAAATAACGGCGTTCGGACTGACGGAACGGACGGTGGAATTGAACAGTTCCCAATCATACGGCATTTTAGGCTGCCCCGGTTTCGGCTTGCAGGCTCCGTCAAACCACTGCTCGAAGACAGGACCATACTGTTCGTGAGCCTCCCGCACCGTCCCTGCGAACACCTCATTGTATTCGGGAGTGCCGTATGCCGGGTGGTTTCTGTCCCAGGGCGAGATGTAGATGCCGAACTTGAGCCCGTGGGCGCGGCAGGCCTCCGACAATTCCTTCAGGACATCCCCCTTCCCGTCACGCCAGCTGCTCTGCGCCACTGTGTGGTTGCTGTACTTGCTGGGCCAGAGGCAGAATCCGTCGTGATGCTTGGCCGTAATCACGATACCCTTCATTCCGGCGGCCTTTGCCGTTGCGGCCCACTGGTCGCAGTCCAGGTCGGTAGGATTGAAGACGTCGGGGTTTTCCGTTCCGTCACCCCATTCCTTGTCCGTGAAAGTGTTGGGACCGAAATGGCAGAACATATAGTACTCCATATCCTGCCACTTCAGTTGCGCCCTGGTAGGCACGGGACCGTAGGCCTCCGGAGTACAAGCGATTGCCGTTAAAGCAAGGACGGCTGTCAGTATCTTTTTCATAGGCCCTGTTGTTTAGCCGTTTGGGCTGCGTGATCGGCGGCCGCACGCTCCACGCTCACGGAGCGTTTCAGCACGAAGCCGCTGCCAAGATATTTGGTCCGCACATCTTCATCACCTGCCAGGGACTGGGGAGTCCCCTCCTGCAGGATGGTCCCTTCATACAGGAGATACGCCCTGTCCGTGATGGCGAGTGTCTCACCCACGTTGTGGTCCGTGATGATGACTCCGATGTTCTTGTATTTCAGTTTGGCTATGATGTACTGGATGTCTTCCACTGCAATGGGGTCCACTCCGGCGAAAGGCTCGTCGAGAAGAATGAAACTGGGGTCAATAGCAAGGGCACGGGCAATCTCGCAACGGCGGCGTTCGCCTCCGGAGAGCTGGATGCCGAGGCTCTTGCGCACCTTTGAAAGGTTGAACTCATCAATCAGGGATTCCAGCCGCCCGTCTCTCTCCTCCTTGGGCAGTCCCTTCATCTCCATCACAGACATAATATTGTCTTCCACGGACATACGGCGGAACACGGAAGCATCCTGAGGCAGATAGCCGATTCCCTTCTGGGCCCGTTTGTACATCGGAAGTCCGGTAATGTCCTCGTCATCCAGGAAAACCTTTCCTCCGTTCGGAACAATCTGGCCGGTTATCATATAGAAACTCGTTGTCTTGCCGGCGCCGTTAGGGCCGAGAAAACCTACGATTTCCCCCTGTTCCACTTCCATCGAAACGCCCTTGACCACCGTCCGGACGCCATATTTCTTTACAAGATTCTCGCAACGAAGTTTCATATCGCACTATTTGATGTCCAGGCCGAAATCCGAGATGAATTCCCTGACCTCGGCATTGTTCTCCATAAGGTCCTTCGCCTTCTCGGCCGGCATATAGATTTTCTGTTTCTGCTCCTCCTCGGGCTTCACCTCTATTTCGAGGCGCACGCCTGAAGAACCTGTATGCTTGCGAAGCACTTCCTCAATCCGCCTCTGATGCTGCTCCTCCAGCCATTTTTTCTGGGCGTCACTTATCACCGTGAGCACAACCGTCTTGGTTCCGTCCGCCTCGGCAAGACGAAGTTCGGCGTTCGCAAGCAGGCTGGCCATACGGGGCTGTGCTTCGAACATCGGGGGCAGGGTTTTCCAAGCCTCCAGAACGGCTTCGTCGGAAGGCAGTGAATCAACGGCCGGGCCTTTCTCCTGCACCTCATCCGAAGATTCCCTACTCTGCTGCATAAGGGCAGACAACGAGAGGCTTGCGGCCTTCTTGACCGGCTTGGCAGCAGGCTTGGCGGGAGCAATAGGAGCGGCAGGAGCGACGTGAGCGGCAGGAGCGGCAGGCCGGGAGGGAGCGGCAGGCTGAGGAGGCTGGGTGGGGGCTGCGGGCTGAGCCGCCGGAGCATTCTGCGAAAGGAAGCAGAGCTTCATCAGCGCGAACTCGATGTGCAACCTCTGATTGACGGAAGCGCGATAGCCGGCCTCGCACTGCGAAACGATGTTCAGGGCATCGTAGATGAACCTGACCGTACAGCGTTCTGCCTGTTCCTTGTATTGGGACTTCAGGGAATCGGGCACGTCCAGCAGACTCTCCATCCCTCCTGTCCTGCTCACAAGCAGGTCACGCAGGTGAGAACCCACCGATGAAATGAAATGCAGCGGATTGAATCCCTCCGAAAGAATCTTGTCGAATGTCAGCAGGGCGGAAGCGTAATCTCCCTTGAGGAAGGCATCCACCAGGCGGAAATCATAATCACTGTCAAGGACGTTCAGGTTCCTGATGACATCCTCATAATGCACGTCGGTGCCGCAGAAAGCCACCGTCTGGTCGAAGATTGTGAGGGCGTCACGCATCGCACCGTCAGCCTTGAGCGCTATGACGTGCAGAGATCTGTCATCTATGCCGATATTCTCTCTTTCCGCAATGCCGCGCAGATTGGCGACGATGTCCGAAATGCCGATGCGGTTGAAGTCGAAGGTCTGGCAACGGCTCAATATGGTGGGGATTATCTTGTGCTTCTCCGTGGTGCAGAGGATGAATATGGCGTGCGCAGGCGGCTCTTCGAGTGTCTTGAGAAAAGCGTTGAAGGCGGACTGCGAAAGCATATGCACCTCGTCGATGATATAGACGCTGTATCTGCCGACCTGCGGAGGAATCTGAACCTTCTCCAGCAGGGCCTTTATGTCATCCACACCATTGTTGGACGCGGCATCAAGCTCGTAGATGCAGTAGGAACGGCCTTCCTGGAACGAACGGCAGGACTCGCATTTCCCGCAAGGCTCCATATCCTGCCCCGGATTGGAGCAGTTGATTGCCTTGGCGAAAATACGGGCTGTGCTTGTCTTGCCGACACCTCTGGGGCCGCAGAAAAGGTAAGCGTGCGCCAACTGGCCCCGGAGAATGGAATTCTTCAGTGTGCGGGCTATGTTGTCCTGCCCGATAAGTGTCCCGAATGAATCCGGACGATATTTGCGGGCTGATACTATATAATCTGACATAGTCACAAATATACTTTATTTTTTATATATTTGCGTCGGTTACATCTGCAATTCTTCTTAATATGCGTTTACGTTCCCTCATATTTTCACTGGCATTTCTTGTTTCCGCACTTGTTCCGTGCTCCGCCCAGAACGGAAAGTTCTACACCAGAAAAGTGCTGCTTGAAGATTTTCCGGCCAAGGTCACCAAAATCGTCCTCAGCGGCGACAGTATGGTAGATGCCGTACTGCGCGAAGAGGTGAAGCTCAGATGGAACTTCTCCCCCTACGAATTCTGCACTGTTGACGAATATGAAAGTCTCAAGGAGAACGTGAACTACTATTTCGTACATTTCGTCCAGTCGGAAGGCGTGGTGTTCCTTTCCCTGGACAAGGGCGGCAGGGAGGAAGACCCGGACATCAGGAACCGGAGTTTCGAAGTTCTGACGATACCCGTCTCCACGGCAGGAGCCGCCACGATGGAGAATCTGACGTATATGCCCGCCTTCATCTCGATATTCCAGGACTTCGTCACCAGGGCGATGACCTCCGACGGCAAGGCATACAGCGGCCTGGCCTATTACAACATCAAGGACCTGTTCGGCAAAAAGGTCTGCATCGATGCCGATAAGGCGGCGGAATACTTCTTGGAAGGGGAGCAGGGAATGCTTGCCGGCATTCTGGTCAAACCCGCCTCCGGAGCAGGTTCCTACTGCTACAAGATGCTGATTTCCTGCGACACCCAGGAACTGTTCTATTACAGGAAAGCAAAAATCGGTAACGGAGAGGAAGCGGACTGGACCAGGCTCGAGAAGAAGAGATTCAATGGAGACTCCGCTGAATAAATATCTGCGGGAGCACTCCTCCGTACCCTGCGATGCCCTGGAATGGATAGAAAGGCAGACCAACGTACGCACCAGTTACCCCCATATGCTCTCAGGGAGCGTACAAGGTGAATTCCTGAAGATGCTGGTAGAGATTACAGGCGCATCCGGAGTTCTGGAAATAGGCGCATTCACCGGCTACAGCAGTTGTTGCCTGGCCCTCGGGCTGCCGGAAGAAGGGTGGCTGGACACTCTCGAGATAAACGACGAACTGGAGGATCTGATGAAGGAAGGATGGGAGAGAGCGGGAGTCGCTTCAAGAATCAGGCTGCATCTCGGGGACGCCCTGGACACGCTGAAAACCCTGACCGGCCCCTATGACCTGGCGTTCATCGATGCCAACAAGAGGGAGTACCGGAAATACTACGAACTGGTTCTTCCTCTGATGAAACAGGGAGGCCTTATTGTGGTTGACGATGTCCTCTGGGACGGAAAAGTTTACGAAAATTCAATTTCGGGCGATGCAAAGACTCAAGAATTGATAAATTTTAATAACTTTGCAGTCTCGGATTCCAGAGTGGAAGTCGTAATGCTTCCCCTTCGCGACGGAATTTCGCTCATCCGAAAGAAATGAGGAGGATTGGCCGAGTGGTTTAAGGCGCTGCATTCGAAACGCAGTGTACTGAAAGGTACCGGGGGTTCGAATCCCTCATCCTCCGCAAGAAAATGGCTTACAGGTGTCTGTAAGCCATTTTCTTATTTTGTTACCCCGAATGTTGCCCCATTTTGAAAAGTTTCGGAGGCCGTGAGTGCAAGTGAACGTGAGTGACCGATAATGCGAATAGACTTCCTGTCCTCCGGTCCCGTCACGAATGGTGTCAGGACCCGTGACAGTTTCCACTTTCCGGACAGGTCGGCAATGAATATGTTATGAAAGAGGCGGAAGTGCATAGGTTCAATCCTCGATCCTAACTATTCCAAATTCAATATCTCCCAGTGACCGCCTTTATTAGGGCCGACACGCTTGATGTTAGTCCCTTTCATTTTTCGGATGTTGTACATAATATCTTCTTTAGACATATTCAAAGCAACGGCCATTTCAACTATTGTAATCTTCGGATTACTCTCTATTAATGAAAGTATTTTTTCTGGTGTAGTTTCTGGTGTAGTTGTGGTAGTTTTCCGAGTAGTACCACCTAAAAACAACGTCAACTCTACCTGTTCGGGATCATACATTTATTTGATTTAAAACAATGAGATCAAAATACATCAAACGGGTCCTGCTTTTTGATATCGGTTCGTTTGAGCCGACCACTGCACGTTTGATTTTGCGCCAGATGCTTTCTTGGGGAATATTGTGAAGGCATTCCTGTTCTTCCTGATCCGAGGCAAAGAGAAACTTGAAGCCATTACGCTCGTAGAAAGAGATTACTTTGGGCGTGTTCACCGCATCTACAACAAGATAGCGTGCTGCGATAGTATTCTCCGGGTTAATAGCAAGGGTCTTGATTAGATCCATCATTTCATCCCCAACGTGATGATGACCGAAACCGTCAAAAACACATAGTTGACCAATCAGTATTGCTGGATATTGAGAGCGCCTTTTTGCATTTGGAATAGCCGTATTGAATTTATTCCTCTTGGATTTTGGCAGAGGAGCCGTCCTTAATGCAGTATTAGAGAGAGAAAAGGCACAGACCATTTGAGGATATTCGGCATCAGTATAAAAGCAATGGGAGAATCCCATCATCTCCGTGTCGTAATCCGCATAGTTGTCTTTGATGCCATCGTGAAAAAAAGAATCAATGTCGGAATCCTTACTGCATTTGTAAGGTTGACATTGATTGATGATCGCCGTTGACAGTCTGTCGAACAGGCAGTTATCCAATAAATATCCCACGAGCTACTTCCTCTCTGCTTTCTTTGCCAGAATGGCGCGTGAGTTTGCTGCCTGCTTAGAAAAGTCAACAGTAGAGCGTCTGCGGAAGTTTTCCTCAGATGCCTGAACAAAACGCTCAGCGATTGTGCCGCGTAATGTTGGTATTGCTTTTACATAAACTGCCATAATTCAACCATTTTGATGCAAATATACAATTTTTCTTCAACTTCGCATTAATCCATAAAATTCATCTTTGCCATTTCTGTGGCCTTGATGGAGTCGACGATGTCGATGTAGGGTTTCATTGATGAATACGAGGCGTGGCCTGTCCATTTCATAACGATGGTGGGAGAAATGCCGCGTGAGAGGGCGTTGACGATGAAAGTGCGTCGGCCGGTGTGAGTACCGACAAGTTCCCACTTGTGCTTGATTTCATCAATGCGCTCGTTGCCTTTGTATGTGGTGATGCGCTCCTCCCGGTCAATCCCGGAAAGTTTGCACAACTCCTTCAGGTCTCGGTTCATGGCCTGGTTGGTATAGAAAGGGAAAACCAATCCGTTCTTTGCCGGTATTCTCCTATATTTGTCGAGTATGGAACGCATCATATCGTTAATCTCTATGGAAATGCTGTCGGCGGTCTTTATCGTTGTCACTTCGATACGGTCTTCCCTCACGTCATTCCAGTGCAGACTGGCGGCATCAGAATACCGCAGGCTGGAAAAACAGCAGAACATAAAGATGTCACGCACCGGTTCCAGATAAAGATTCTCGCCGGTAAGATTTGCAGCGAGGATGGATTTCATCTCGTTCTTGGTCAGATAAATGACTTTCTTTTGCGTTTGCTTCAATGTGGGTTCGAAATGTTTATACGCGGTGTTGGTGTTGAACCCCCTGTCTGTCGCCCAATTCAGGAACCAGCGCATATATCCGAGTTTCTTTTTGATGGTGGAATTCTTCAGGCCGGTTACGGCATCGCGGTCATCCTCAGTTCTCTCAGCTTTTCTCTTCCGGGGAGTCTTCAGTACTTTCTGTTCCCGTAGGTATGTCACGAATTCCGTCAACGTCTTTTCCGTGAGGTCTGAAAATTTCAGGTGCGGGCGGAAAGTCTTGTAGTCCTCCCTCATTGCGTGCATCTTCTCAAAAGTCGCCGGTGTCCAAGCATTTTTCTCTCCGCACTCCGCAAGGAACATCTCATACACTTCGAAGAAATCAGGCCCCTTCGGTTTCGTTTCCTTCATCCTCCGCAAGCAATGAAGCTCAGCGCGTAGCGCCGGGCTTTTTTGATGTGCCGACCGTCAAGAGCTTGCTCCTGTAAGGAAGGTGCATCGAAAATACCCCGGTTGTTTGTTGGTTTTCGGTGCAGGATTTGCCATATTTGCGTAAACAGTACAGAGATTATGAAACTTCCCAGATTATTTGCCGCCGGGTTTGCTGCCCTTGTTCTCGCCGGTTGCGGTGCCGGCAAAGACAGTCCGTTGAACAACGCCATAGCCGAATTTATGGTCGGACAGAATGCCGACGTCGAGTCATTCACCGTTTACACGCTGGCAGCCGAAAAAGATGTCACCCTTGCGGAAGAGCTTGACAGAAGGCAGAAACTATTTGTTACCAAAGAGAAGACTTACAGGAAAAAAGTTGAAGAATACGCCGCGAAAGGAATGAAAAGGAATGCCGCAAAAAATGAAGAAATCCTCCGCTCTACCGAAAGCATTCTTTCCCGAATCGAGGCCTACAAATCCGAGCACGCCGCCAGGATGGACAGCGTCATCTACACCGTGTATCGTATGGACGGATGCGCAAAGACCACCGACAAGCAGAAAATAGAACTGCGGGGTTACTACGTCAACGTCTCCCCCGAAGGCGCCGTCCTTGCAGTCCGCCCTTCCACCGACAATCCCTACCAGCATATGGGGTCTGCGATTCCCGATTATGCCGAAAGGATTGTCGCAGGGGAAGAATAGCAATTGTTTTTAATAGAAAAACCTATGACCAGTATCATCATCTCCCTTCTGGCCGTCCTCCTGCCGGTCCCCAAACAGATTGATTATAACGGACAGCGTTGCCCGGAATCCCTGCAAACAGCCATTCAATTCGTAGAAAGCATACCCGAAGCCGGAGTGCATCAGGATGAGGCATATAGACTGGAAGTATGCACGGAAGGCATAAGGATTGAGGCCGTCACCCCTACCGGCGTGATACGGGCCCGTCAAACTTTGGAGCAGCTTCTCGACGGCGGCCTTTATCAGGGATGCAGAATCACGGACTGGGCGGCATTCCCTGTACGCGGTTTCATGCACGATGTCGGAAGGGGCTACATAAGCATTGAAGAGCTCAAGCGGGAGATTGACGTTCTCGCCAAGTTCAAGATAAATGTATTCCATTGGCATCTGACGGAAAATCAGGCCTGGAGACTCGAGAGCAGAATGCATCCGCAAGTCAATGCTCCCGAGGCGACTGCCAGGTTCCCGGGAAAGTTCTATACTCAGGCAGAAGCGAAGGAGCTGGTGCGGTTCTGTGCCGAGCGCGGTATGACGCTGATTCCGGAAATAGATATGCCCGGGCACAGCCAGGCGTTCGTGCGGGCATTCGGTGTGGATATGCAGTCCGAAGAAGGCACGGCGATTCTCAAGGACCTCGTGGAAGAGGCCTGTGAGGTTTTCAGGGACTGTCCCTATTTCCATATCGGCACCGACGAGGTGAAAATATACAATAAGGGTTTTGTCCCCGAGATGGTCGCGTTCCTACGCGCACGAGGGAAGAAAGTTATTTCCTACCATCCGGGATGGCACTACGAGCCTGGAGAAATAGATATGACCTTCCTTTGGAGTTACCGCGGGACTGCACAGGAAGGAATTCCTGCTATCGACAGCAAACTCCACTACCTCAACCACTATGACACTTTTGTGGACCCCGTCCTGCTGTACAATATGAAGCCATACGGCAAAGACGAATTCAAGGGAGACATCGTCGGCTCGATACTTGCTCTCTGGAACGACAGACGGATAGATGACGAGCTCCAGGTGATTGCCCAGAACGGGCTCTACCCCAATATGCTCATTCTGGCGGAACGTGCGTGGAGAGGCGGAGAACCCGGAGTCTTTGCCGAATTCGAAGACAGGATGCTGTATTGGAAGGAGCGCAGCTTCAAAGGCTTTCCGTTTGCTTATGTCAAACAGTCAAACGTTCATTGGGGAATAACAGAAGCATTCCCTAACGGAGGTAATCTGTCCGCCGTCTTCCCTCCCGAAACGGGGGATCCCGCACAGTACAAATATGGAGAAGTCAATGGCGCCGGGGCGTATCTCAGACACGTCTGGGGCACATCCTCCCCCTGCTTCTTCAAAGACCCCCAGCCCAACAGCACCGCGTACGCATACACCAACGTGTATTCACCCTGCGAACAGGAAGTCGGACTCTGGTTCGAATCGCAGAACTACAGCCGCTCCGAAATGGACCTTCCTCCAAGGCAGGGTACCTGGGACTACAAAGGCAGCAGAATCCGGGTTAACGGCAAGGAGATAATGCCGCCGGTGTGGACTGCCACCCATAAGGAAAAAAGCAACGAGATTCCTCTCGGCAATGAGAATATGGTCTCCCGGCCCCCTATTCCCGTCACGCTCCACGCCGGTTGGAACAAAGTACTTGTAAAACTTCCCGTCGGAGAATTCAGCGCCCCCGAAACACGCCTGGTCAAGTGGATGTTCTCCTGCGTCTTCGTGACGCCTGACGGCTCATCGGCCGCCCCCGGGCTTGTTTACGACTGCAACAAATCCTGGCACTTACGCGAGTGAGCGACCTGCGTAGTTGCCAACATTAATTCATTCATACATACGATTGAAGTCAGACGCACTACTGACTTGTTTGACCGCAAAGAAAGGGAACGGAACGGGAAAAATTTTTCGTATTCCGCTTATTTTGAGTATATTTCCTCTAAAAATCAATTGTTCACATCTATCTGAAGTTGGCGAGCGTGGTATC
>JAZUHY010000008.1:0-8863 GCA_045641985.1 Candidatus Cryptobacteroides sp. | reverse complement strand
AGCTCCGTGAGCGTATCATCAATGGCGAGAAATTCTCCACTCTTGCGCGAATCTACTCCGAGGACCCGGGCAGCGCCCGCAAGGGAGGCGAACTCGGAATGGCCTCCAAGTCCATTTTCTGGCCTGTTTTCTCGGATGCGGCGATGGCTCTCAAGCCCGGCGTCATATCCCAGATAGTAGAGACCCCCGACGGATACCATATCATCGAAGTCATAGAGAAGAACGGCGACATGTTCAATGCCCGCCATATCCTGATGAAGCCCAAATACACGGATGAGGACCGTGTGCGAGCATTCGCCCGCCTGGATTCCATCCGCGCAGTCATTGTCGACAGCGCGAAGATAAGTTTCGACATGGCCGCCCATTTCTATTCCGAGGACCCCGCCACCCGTACCAACGGCGGCCAGATGGCCGATGTCAACACGGGTTCGGCCTATTTCGAAATCGACCAGCTCAAGCCGCAGGACTACAAGGCGATACAGGATCTTCAGGAAGGAGAGGTCTCCCACCCCATAGAGTCCCTGGACAATGAAGGGAGGGACGGCAACCTCGTGTACAAGATTGTCCGTCTCGACAAGGTAATCCCCGCTCACACAGCCTCTCTGGACAAGGACTACACGGAGCTCCTGTCAGGCGTGGAAATGATTAAAAGGGAGGAGGCAATCAGAGCCTTCATAGACAGGAAAATCAAGGAGACGTATATAGTCATCGACCCTCTTTTCAAGGAATGTGAGTTCACCCGATCGGGATGGCAGGAGAAATTCAGAAAAGACTAGCGCGGCTGTTTCTGGCGGCTGTGGCGCTGTTCCCGCTGTCCGTTTCGGCACAGGAGCAGGCAGACAGCCTCGTGCGCTTTGTGAAGGGCTCATCCATCCAGTTGATAGAGAAGGAGGAGGGGCAGACTCTGCGCAAGGCGGTGGATGCCACGTTTCTGCACAACGGGACATACCTGATATGCGATACAGCCCTGTGGGACGTCAACCGCAAGATGATTCAGGCAGAGGGGAACGTGAGAATCATCCAGGACGAGACGACACTGTCTTCCGACCGTCTGGACTACGATATCGACGGCAACCTGGCGCAGTTCCGGGGGACCGTCGTCACCCTGCAGGACAAGCAGAACAACATACTCAAGACACGCCATCTGGACTACAATACCAAGGACAGCATTGCCGTGTTCAGGAACGGCGGTTCTATGAAGGACAAGGACGGCCAGATAATCGAGAGCATCGACGGAACATATGATTCCAAGGCACATCTGTTCTCTTTCCGCAGGGACGTGAATATGTTCACCGACTCCGTGTTCGTGAAGACGGAATCCCTTGATTTCGAGTCGGACAGTTCCCGTGCCGTGTTCCTGGCGCACATAGACTTCTGGAAGGACGGCAATATGTTGTCCGCCTCCGGAGGATGGTATGAAAGGCCCCGCGAACTGTTTTTCTTCAATGGCAGCGTCCACGGAATGACGGCAGAGCAGGAATCCTGGTCCGATTCCCTGTTCTTCCATCGTCTTACAAACAACGTCGAGCTGCTCGGCAGTGCGCAGATCCAGGACACTTCCCGGAATGTTGCAGGTCTTGCGGATTATATTTTCTATGAGGATTCACTCGCCCGTGTCACGATGCGGCGGCGTGCGGCGGTGGCGGTCCGCACCAGCGAAAAGGTAGGAGAGAACGGAGAGGAGAAGGTTGACACTCTTTATTTCGGTGCCGATACGCTCAGGTACTTTACTGTGCGGAGATGCGATATCCCGGAGGAGACCGTGAAGGATGCGGAATCCCGTGTGGCGGAGATGTTTGTGGATCCTGTTATGGAATACAGGACGAAAGCGGCCAGGGAGGCTGCCGAAGCTGCCGCCAGGGCGCTGAAGGAACATCAGGAGGAGACGGGTGAAATCAATAGGGGAAAAGCCCTAAAACCCGCCGGGGGAAAAAGTTCGGAACTCCCGCAGGACAATGCAAAGCTGGAAGAAAAGGCTGTGCCGCAGGCTGCGGATACCCTGTTGCACGCTGCGGATACTCTGAAGCAGGCTGCGGATACCCTGTTGCACGCCGCAGATACCGTAAAAGTTGATTCTCTGGCTGTTCCTGTAATTCCGGACACTACAAGGATAGGTTTTCTGGAGGGAATCCGCAACGTAAGGATTTTCAGAAAGGACATCCAGGTCTCTGCCGATTCGATGCGCTACAACGACCTCGATTCCATAGCGAGGTTTTTCATAGACCCTATCGTTTGGAATGACGGCAACAGGCAGTACAGTGCCGACAGTCTTTTTGCACTGGTGAGAAACAACGGTGTGGACCGTGTCAGCCTTATGTCCGATGCTTTCATCATCACGCAGGAAGACTCACTGTATTTCGACCAGATAAAGTCAACGGAGGTGATGGCGTATTTCGATTCCACCGCCGCACTGCGCCGCTTCGATGCTCTTGGAGGCGCGTCCGCCTATTTCTACCTCCAGGAGAATGACGCATTCGCCACGATGAACAAGGTGGAAAGCAAGATGCTCTCCGCTATCCTCAAGGATGGCGACGTGGACAGGATATTCTACTTCGATTCTCCCAAGAACGACGCCTACCCTCTCGCCCAGCTGACTATGGACGACCAGAGGATGAGGGGCTTCAACTGGCAGGTTGAGAAGCGTCCGGAGTCCAAATCAGACGTGACCACCCTTGAGCTGAAGCCCTCCGAGAGGTTGGAGTACAGCCTCCGTCCGAGGACGACTTTCCTTCAGACCGACATATATTTCCCGGGATATATAGAGTCTGTCTATAGAGGGATTTCCGTCCGTGATTCCCTGAGGAGAGAGCGCAAGGCCGAGGAAGAGAGGATGGAAAGGGAGAAGAAGACGGACGTGAAGGATTCTCTTGCCGCCGCTCCTTTGGATACTGCCATAGTGGAGAAGCAGGCGTCCGATACGCTGGCAGTGGCGGAATCACCCAGGGACTCGGTGGCGGTTGATTCTGTTGCAGTTGTCAGGCCTCTCACTCCCGCAGAAGAGAGAAAAGCCGCAGCCGAAGCGCGCCGGAAAGCAAAGATGGAGGCGAAAGAGGCGAAATGGGCCGAGCTTGATGCCCGCGATGCCGCCAGGGCTGAGGCCAGAGCGAAGAAGAAATTGGAAAAACAGCGTGCGCGCACCCGTAAAGAGCTGATTCGCAAGCAGAAACAGGATGCGAAGGATGCCGCCAGACTTGAAAGATACAAGGCCCGGTATGCTGCCCGAAAAGCGAGGCAGGATGCCGGAAAAATAAAGAAACAGGACAATGGAAAAACTGATTGACAGATTTCTGCGCTATGTCGCAATAGACACACAATCCAACGAGGAGTCCGACACCCAGCCTTCTGAGGAAAAGGAACTCTCTCTTCTGCGTCTTCTGAAGGACGAACTCGTCGCTATGGGTGTCGAGGCCACGCTCGACGAATACGGTTACGTTATGGCGCGTATCCCTGCGACGGAGGACGTTACTGCCCCCAAAGTGGGGTTCATCGCCCACGTGGATACCGCTCCCGACGCTTCCGGCAAGGACGTGAAACCCCAGATAATCAAAGACTACGACGGAGGAGCCATCGAACTTAAGGGCGTGCCCGGGCTGAAACTGGATCCGGCTGAATTTCCGGAACTTCTGGATCATAAGGGCGAGACCATTATCACCACGGATGGAACCACCCTTCTGGGAGCGGACGACAAGGCCGGAGTGGCGGAAATTATGGATGCCGTGCAGTACATTGTCTCTCATCCCGAATTCAGGCACGGGGAGATTCGTATCGGATTTACCCCCGACGAAGAGATTGGCCGCGGCGTCGTGAAATTCGACGTCCCGGCTTTTGATGCGGATTACGCCTATACTATGGACGGCGGCGCTGTCGGGGAATTGGAATTCGAGAATTTCAACGCCGCATCGGCAGTCGTTAAAATCCAGGGATGCAACGTGCATCCGGGTTATGCCAAGGGAAAGATGCGCAACGCCATACTCATTGCCCAGGAGTTCAACGCCCTCCTTCCGGTTGAGCAGCGTCCCGCATTCACCGAGGGTTACGAGGGTTTCTACCATATAATTGATATGAAAGGCTCTGTGGAGAACGCTTCAATCACTTATATAATAAGGGACCACGACCGGGAGAAGTTTGAGGAAAGGAAAGCTGTCATTCAGCATTGCGCCGATTTCATCAACCTCCGTTACGGCGAGGGAACCGCCGTGGCTGCGGTGAAGGACCAGTATTATAATATGAGGAAGGAAGTCGAGCCGCACTACCACATCGTGGAGAAGGCGGTGAAAGCAATGGAGATGGCGGGCATCAAGCCGAAAATCCAGCCCATCCGCGGCGGCACCGACGGTGCCAACCTCTCGTTCCGCGGACTTCCCTGCCCCAACATCTTTGCCGGCGGATTCAACTTCCACGGTAAGATGGAATGGGTGCCTCTCGAATCGATGCAGAAGGCATCGGAGGTCATTCTCAACATAATCAGTCTATACGCAGAGCAATAATATGGCAGACAAGAAGATATCAATGCCGGAGAACGCGCATCGCGAACTGAAGGCCGGCGAGGAGTACAAGCCGATACTTGGAGGCCGCAAGCCTCTGGAGGTTACACCCTATTCCGTGACGATGGGCCTGATAATGACGGTCATATTCTCCGCCGCGGCCGCATACCTCGGCCTCAAGGTGGGACAGGTGTTCGAGGCTGCCATCCCTATCGCCATCCTGGCCGTCGGCGTCACCGGTGCACTGGGCAGGAAAGACGGTCTGGCCCAGAACGTGATAATCCAGAGCATCGGAGCCTGCTCGGGCGTAGTGGTGGCGGGTGCGATTTTTACCCTGCCGGCCATCTATATACTCGGTCTGGACGTGAATTTCTGGCAGATGTTCTTCTCGTCGCTGCTCGGCGGTTTCCTGGGAATCCTGTTCCTCATTCCTTTCCGGAAATATTTCGTGAAGGAGATGCACGGCAAGTATCCTTTCCCTGAAGCCACGGCAACGGCACAGGTCCTCGTCAGCGGCGAGTCCGGCGGGAAAAGTGCGAGAACTCTGGTGGTGGCCGGTCTCATAGGAGGACTGTACGATTTTGCCGTCAGCACTTTCGGAGCCTGGGCGGAGACGCTGAGCACCACTGTGATGCACTGGGGCCAGGTGGTTGCGGACAAAGCCAAACTGGTGCTGAAACTCAACACGGGCGCTGCGGTTCTCGGACTCGGCTATATTATCGGCCTCAAATATTCTTTTGTGATATGCTGCGGCTCCTTCCTTGTGTGGCTGGTGATAATTCCCCTGATGAACCTCATTTGGGGAGGAGACGTGATTGACCTGATGGGCACTGGAATCGCTCAAACCATATCTCAGATGGCTCCGGAGCAGATTTTCAAGGAATATGCCCGCCATATCGGCATTGGAGGCATTGCCACTGCGGGAATAATCGGTATCATCAGAAGTTCCGGCGTCATCAAGTCCGCAGTGGGGCTTGCCGTAGGGGAGTTCCGCAAGAAAGGACCTGCGTCCGGCGCGGCCGTTGACCGCACTCAGGAAGACCTTCCGATGAAGACCGTCGTCTTCGCGATTGCCCTCACCCTCCTTGCCGTATTTGCATTCTTTGCCTTCGGAGGCGTGGTCAACAATGTCTGGCAGGCCCTCATAGCGCTTGTGATAGTGACGCTGATTGCTTTCCTCTTCACTACCGTGGCGGCCAATGCCATTGCCATCGTTGGCTCCAACCCTGTCAGCGGTATGACCATAATGACTCTTATCATCACCGCACTTGTGCTGGTGGCTGTGGGGCTGAGGGGCAATGCGGGAATGGTTGCCGCGATGGTCATCGGAGGTGTGGTCTGCACGGCTCTTTCAACCGCAGGCGGACTCATCACCGATTTCAAGATAGGTTATTGGATAGGCACGACCCCGCGTAAGCAGGAGGCCTGGAAGTTTATTGGCGTGGCCGTGGCGGCCGCTACCGTGGGCGGGGTGATGATGATTCTCAACAAGACCTACGGTTTTGTCGGGGAAGGTTCGCTCGTGGCTCCTCAGGCCAATGCGATGGCTGCCGTCATCCAGCCTATGATGAACGGAGGCAATGCTCCCTGGCTGCTCTACGGCATCGGGGCTCTCATTGCCGTCATTCTCACGGCCTGCAAAGTGCCTGCTCTGGCGTTCTGTCTCGGAATGTTCATTCCCCTCGATCTGAACCTCCCTCTGCTGCTCGGCGGTGCGCTTGCCTGGTTTGTGGGCAGTCGCAGCAAGGATGCGAAGGTCAATGCTTCCCGTGTGGAGAAGGGAACCCTCATCGCCAGCGGCTTCATTGCAGGCGGGGCGCTGATGGGTGTCGTGTCGGCAATACTCAAGTTTGCCGGTTGTGATTTCTGGCTAACAGCCTGGAATACTCCTCTCGCTTCGGGCTCTGCCCCTGCCGAGATGATAGCAATCATTCCCCTGGCAGCCCTATGCACATACCTCGTGCTGGCTTCCCTCAGGAAGGAGAGATAGGACGCCTAGTCTCTGACGGCCCTTATCACGTGGCCGTTGTCTCGTCCGCGGTCATAGAATTCACCGTTCAGAAATTCGTGAAAGGAGAATTCCCGGGCCGCTTTGGGATTGCCTTCGGACGGAGTTGAGGTCCAATAGAAACCCAGGTCGCCGGGATAGCGGAAGCGTGTCCCGGAACGGTAGCCGGTTGCGGGGAGGAAGATGCTGCCGAGGCTGCCCCTGACTTCGTAGCCCAGTTGTTTGCCGACTTTTGTCCAGGTCCAGCTGCAATTGGCCAGAAGGTCCCGGAAATCCTTTTCCGTAGGCATCCTCCATCCATCGTGCAGGTTGACGGCCGCGGCATCGTCATCCGGACCGATTTCTTTGCCTTCGAAAGTATATGCCCCCCAACCGAAGACTGTCTTTGCGGTGGTCTCTCCCCAAGCGTAGAACAAGCCGGTTTCTTCGGGCTTGGATGCTCCTATGTTGCAGCTAGCCCAAACCGGGCCGCCTTCCCAGAGGCGTACGCCCTCCATTGTGCCTTGTCTGGCAATGGCTCCTTCCGAGTTGCTTCTTTTCAGCCAATCCATTGAGAAGTTGAGGTACCAGAGTTCCGTGTACCAGGTGTTCTTTTCGAGGTAGGCGCCGATGGTGCCGTCATTCAGTACGGTCAGCGAGGAATATTGGCCCGGCCCCTCGAGTATGGTTTTGCGTTCGCTCCAGCTCTTGCCGTTGTCGTGGCTGAGGAGTATGCTGATGTTTTCGCGGTTCATCGAGAAAGGGATGGAATGCAGCAGAGTGCTGTCGTCGTAGCTGATGAGGTCTCCGTTGCAGTTGGTGACGTGCATATCGGTCCAGTGCCCGACCGGACCCCAGGTCTGGCCGTCGTCTTCCGAGATTGTCCAGAGTCTGTCTCCTACCGTGCGGATGCTCATCAGGATGCGTCCGTCAGGGAGCTGGGCCATCTTGGCTTCGTCTCCTGTGGGGCAGGCAAGGCCGGATGCGTTCCAGGTTTTGCCTCCGTCATCGGAGAAGATGGCGTGGTTGACCAGACGCCCTTCCCCTGCAATGCCGAGAACTCCTGCGGTAAGTATCCTGCCTTTATGTTCACCTTTCTTCAATACAAGGTTGTTGCCGCTTGAAAAGAAATTCGAGCAATAGTGTCTTGTTGTCGGGAAGGAACTGTCTGAGCCCCAGATGGAGGCGGTGAGTTCGTGGATTTCGCTCCAGGTCCGTCCGGAGTCGTTGCTCAAGGCGAAGTAGGAACGCTGCGGATTGGAAACGGTGGAACGTGAAAAATTCTCGCCGCCACAAAACATACAGATTACTGTGCCGTCGGGGAGCTGGGCCAGGGAAGGGTCTCCGTAACCTCCCATAAAGCCCCTGTTCTTTGCAACAAATGCCGGTTCGCTCCAGGTCCTGCCTCCGTCGGTGCTGTAACTGGACACCACGTCTATCTTGCCGGGAAGGTCCTCCTCGGAGTCGTTCCTCTTGTCGTTTACGGTGAGCAGTGTGCCGTCACTGAGTTGAAGAATGGCAGGGATTCTCCACGCCACGGAGCACCAGTCTCCGGGGGCATAGAGGAGTTTCCGGCGGAGAATGGTCTCCCTCTGTCCGGTTTTCTCCACCTCCGGTTCCGTTTTGTGTCCGTTTATCGTGATGCTGTTTATCTTCGCCGAAAGAAGGCTGCCTTCTGCCGCATCTTCCCTGATGTCGGCGCAGACGCTCAGCGTGGTTTTTCCTTTGATTTCAATATTACAGGGCAGTGTGTAGTTGTTTCTGCCGGATTTGACGGCCCTTATGGACAAAGGTTTGTCCCCACTTGTGCCGGTGGTTATTCTGCACTGCGGACCTGTCGGGTAGGGTGAGCCTTCCCTGATGCTGACGGCCTCTATGGCGTCGGACCCTTCAAGGGTAATGTCCATTGCCTTGATGCGGCAGGGGCCGGAAGGCAGGATGGTTACCGTGGTCAGAACCTCGTCTTTGTTTCCGCGGCCGGTAAGTTCCGTTTCTCCCTCGGTGAAGATTCTGGTGGCGACCTGTGGCTGTGCGCAGGCGATGACGGCCATTGCGGCCGCAATGATGGGGATGAGATGTTTCATACTGTAATGATTATGAATGCAAGTTAATAAAAATAATCATATGCAACGTTATCGGATGCTTCTGTTGCTTTTCCGTCTCTTGTGCCGTATTCCCGGAACATAAGAAATATTTTTCTGTTTCTTATGTGTGGTTTTTATGTTTCTTATCTCCGATGTCGATGGAATTCGCCATAATTGCAGCGGAATGATTTTTTAAATTTTATCGCTTATGGCAAATATTTTCACAGACATCCTGGACGACAAGGTCTTCAAGGTCGTCTTCGGCGACAAGACGGGCCGGAACAATATGATTAACTTCCTCCGCGCGC
>JAZUHY010000007.1:0-21369 GCA_045641985.1 Candidatus Cryptobacteroides sp. | reverse complement strand
CATACTGCCTGGTAGCCATCGTTGAGCACGAATGCGAACTCAAGAGGACGACCTTCAATGTCCTGAGAGTTGTCAGCAGGGTGCTGACGGACAAGACCCCGATAAGGGACCTGTTCAATGGAACCGAGAAGTTGCCTGACGTATGTGACCAACCTGTTCAACTGGAGTTTGCGTTTAAATATTAATCGTTCAAAAATTTTCTTTGGACACTAGTGGGAATTTGTTATATTTACGAAAACAAATTCTCCCGAATGAAAAAAATCACAGCATTATTCATCATCATTATTCTTTCCCTATGCCTGTTTTCCTGCCGGCACAGGAACGGGGAATCCACGGCAGAGGAGGAAGCGGAAGTATTCTTTCCCCTCGGTTTTGATACGGAGGCGTTTTATTGCAGCGAGGGCAAAGTGAAGAGCGGAGAGACTTTCAGCGGACTTATGTGCCGCTTCGGGATGTCCTCGAAGGATGCTTACTCCCTGTCTATGCTTTGCGACACAGTCTTCGACGTAAGGAAAGTGCGGGCCGGGAATGTGATAAAGGCCTATTACAGCGGCGATTCCCTGGCAAGAAGCCTCGAATATGTGGTTTATGAGCAGGACAGAATCCGCAGCACCATTTTCAAATGCAGGGACTCCCTCTGCCTGTGGAACTATGAACGTCCCGTCACGATAGAGCGCAAATTCTCAGATATCACCATCAAGACATCGTTGTGGAACGACATGATAGAGGCCGGAGCCTCCCCCGTGCTCATTATGTACCTTGCGGACATATATCAATGGAGTGTCAATTTCTTCACTATGCAGCAGGGTGACCGTTTCAGGATTATCTACAACCAGAAAGTATGTGAGGGAGAAGTGATTGCCATAGACACCGTATTCTTCAGCCTTTTCGACGGAGGCGGCAAACAGGTGCCGGCGGTAAGATATCAGATTCCCGGACAAAGTTCCGCAGCCTACTGGGGCAAGGACGGCGAAAGCCTCAAAAGAATGTTCCTCAAGGCTCCATTGAGGTATAACCGCATAAGCAGCCGCTTCTCCTACCGCCGCAAGCACCCCGTCACCGGCAAGGTCAAGGCCCACACAGCCGTGGATTACGCCGCGCCCACGGGTACGCCGGTCCATTCCATAGGAGACGGGACCGTCACCCTGTGCGGATGGGATCCGAGCGGGGGTGGCAACAGAATCCGCATAAAGCATATGCAGGGCTACGAAAGCTGTTATATGCACCTGTCCAAGTTCGCAAAGGGAATCAAGGCGGGATCCCGCGTCTCCCAGGGTGAACTGATTGGCTATGTGGGTGCCACGGGTACGGCAACGGGGCCACATCTCGATTTCCGCATCTGGCAGAACAAAAAGCCCATAGATCCTCTGACACTGAATTCCCCGGCATCGGAACCTTTGGACAGAAAATACCTCGAAGAATTCAACTGCCTGTACGACAGCTATATGGCAGAACTTGACTCCTTATGCAGATAGAGCCGATTGCAGTCTTTCACTCCCCCATTTCCGGCAAATTCGGGGTGCCGCGTCAGGCCGGTCTGGCCGAAGGGCTCTGTGGAATCGTAGAACTGATGGGAAAATACCGTTGTCCGGAAGCGCTGAGGGGTCTGGAAGGCTTCGATTACCTGTGGCTCATTTGGAATTTCAACCTCAATGACAGTCCTGATGACGGTCAGAATTCTTTCAGAGCCACAGTCAGGCCGCCACGCCTCGGAGGCAACGAAAGAATTGGCGTATTCGCCTCCCGCTCCCCCTTCAGGCCGAACGGACTCGGTCTGTCCTCCGTGCGCATCAACACGATTGATTATGACAGGTGCATAATCAAGGTTACGGGTGCGGATCTTGCCGACGGAACTCCGATATTCGATATCAAACCCTACGTCGAGTATGCCGATTCCCATCCCGGAGCGCGCAGCGGCTTTGTGGACAGCAAAGAATGGAAGTCTCTGGAGGTTTCCTTCAATGAATGTAAGGGAACAGACGTTTTTACCGAGGAACAGAAAAAAGCTCTCGCCGGCATATTGTCCCTCGACCCGAGACCGGCATATCAGAACGACCCCGACAAGGTTTACGGCCTGACCTTCGCCGGCTACGACATACACTTCAAGGTACGGGATGATTCCGTCATTGTGCTTGACATTCAGGGGAAATGACTCAAGCTTCTTTCCCGAAGGTCATATAAATGGCGTTCTGCCCATACATGTAGTTGTAAGACAGTTCTTTGCAGAGACCGTTGACCAGGCATAACGACAATCCCATATCTTCATCGGAGGCCACCGCTCCGGCAGCCGTATCAGAATAATTTCTTACAGGGTTGAACGGAGCGCCGGCATCCCTGATTGTCACCTTGACCTCTTCTGCATCATCGAGGATGAAAACGTCGAAGAACCAGTCGTCACCCAGATTCTTGCCGACATTGTTTTCAACTATGCTCAGCATCAGTTCCTCACAGCAGAGGTTCACGTTATAGGCAACGGAAGACGGAATATCGGCAGTTCCCAGGAACGACTCTATACGGGGCAGCGCCGAATCGAATCCGTTCTTGTTATAGGGAACGGAGACGGAGAGGCTTCTCAACGAATCCTGCGGAGGAATCAGCAAATAGCTTGAAACTCCCCTCAAATACCTTCGCAGGAAGAAACAGGCTGTAAAATCCGCCAGAATGAAAAGCACTCCCGAAACAAGCAGTGAGGGGAACATCCACCGCGGATCCAATACGGAACTGACGCATATACCTCCGACGGTTAGGAAAAAGAAGATGGCCAGCGGTACAGTGGAAATCCATTTGCGGCCAAGAGCCTGACTCACATAAATCTTCATACAGCAGATGGTGTATGGTATTCCGACAAGCACAATGCATATCAGCCACAAAACCGAGCGGAAAGAGCCATCGGGCAGATTATATCCGAAGATGGAAAGGCTCCGGACGGGGAATGCCAGGACAATCAGGATAATCGTACCGACCACCAGTGATACAGTTTTGAAGCATTTTCTTGCCAGATAAGTGAATCCCGACATATCGTGGCTTCCTGCAAGCATACCACCCATAATCACGAGTATGTTGCCGCAGATGCAGTTTATGGCAACGAAGATCAGGGAAAGAATCTGTAATCCGGCTCCCCATATGTACAATGCATAAGTTCCAAGTTTGCTCAGGACAAGCGTATTGACAATAAAGATAATTATGCACATTATGAAATACGGCAGGCAGTATGGTATCCCTGTGACAATAACTTCCGTAATATCCCTCCATGCCTGTTCTTTCTTCCTCAAAAAGAAACGGAAAGAGCATTTTCGACCCAGAGCATAAGGTATCAGAAAGAAAAGGGGCGCGGAATAAGACATCAAACCGGCAAAAGCGACACCTTTCACCCCCAAACCCATATACTTCATAAATACCACATCAAGGACTACATCCAGAATGCTGGCCGATACAACGGAACAAAGGACGATATCCGGCTTGCCGTCAACGTCCAACAGAAGAAACATCAGATTGTACAGACCGATGGGAACTAGGGAAATAAAATATATCCGGAGGTAGTCCTTCAAATAATTGGAAAGGATTCGGTCCGGACTCAAAAGCAATGCAATTTCATCCAGAAAAACAAGTCCCGATATCGATAATACGAGGAACAGTACGAGGACGGACAATGCCGTGACGGAGAGGGAGCCGAAGGCCCCGTCAAAATCGTGGTCGCCAACACAGCGAGATGCAATCACTCCGGCTCCGCCCGTCATCAACATGATAAGTCCCGTAATCGTAGTTTCGAGGGGCACTACCAGATTCAAGGCGGCAAAAGCGTTGGCACTCACAAAGTTGCCCACGAGAATCATATCAATCACAATGCACAGCTGTTCAATTATGTTGAACAGCAGCGAGTAAATGAAATAGTTCCTGAATCCCCTGGAAATTGCAAAAGAGTGCCTGATTTTCATAAGCTGATTCATTCGGGATAATCCAGGACATCACAGTATCTGTCCTCGTGGTCGATGTCATAGCCTATTTCCAGATAATAATCCACCAGAAGGCTGGAAAAGGCCAGAGCCATCTCCCACCAGGAGGCAAACATGCGACCGGCTGTTTTGTCAAGGAATCCGCTGACAGCCGTGATTATCACACTCATAAGATTGTCCACTTCTTCCACACCGTCAAAATACCGGAGATACGACCAGCACATAAGTGCCGTTTCGCGACGCAGAAATTCAAGTTTTTCACCTGCCGCATTGACCTCAGGAATGGGCACTTCGCTGCCATAGAGAGCGGCAAGCCGTTCCAGACACTGGCGGAAATCCAGATTCCTGTCTGCAAGTATGCGCACAGCTTCGTCTCTTCTAGTCGCAACTTCATCGGAAGTCTCCCCCACCGTTCCCTCCACCAGAAAATCCCCAATGTTCCATTTTTCCACTGACGCCGCCACCACGGGACAACACGGCTCCAATCCGAACTCCACAAGGTCTCCGTACCTGCCTATTATTCTGGGGAAAGTACGGCATACCACAGGCATAGCGACGACACCCTTTCCTTTCTGCAATGAACAGAGTCTGTCTTCTGTCCAAAACACACACCCTCCTCCCGGCTTTGATTTACATCTGAATCCATCACCGTCTTCCTCCAGAACGTCCGGAGTGAACCTACCCTCTTCCCTTCTGAAAAGACGAATCGGATAACATTCACAGCAGTTCATCGGGCACTCCGGACCGATGCAGCGGAAACTCTTATAAGGAGGATACCATACTTTCGACATAGTTGACAAATTTAACCATTTTTTTATTATTTTTGGATAATCATATCCAACTCACGGCATGAAGACCAATAAACATTCGTTTGCCTCAAGGCTCATAACAAGGACCGTTCTCACAACCTCAATCATATTTCTGGCCACCGTTTCGGTGATTATCTTCAAAGGCGGGCCGGTGATGTATGACAGGGCCGTGGAATATTCGGGGCAATGCCTGAGAGCCTCCCTGCTGGATGTCCAGACAAAAATTTCCACCATTGAAGCAACGGCAAGCGCGACGGTCTCGACATTTGAAGAGCACTACAACGGCAGTCATATAATCGACACGGCCGCCTGCTACAGTCTCCTGCGCAAAACCATCGAAAACAATACCGGCATCATAGGGTGCGGATTTTTCTTCGAACCGCACAAATACATCAGGGGCAACAGGTTCGCCGGCCTCTACTCCACCACCGCACTTTCCGGAAACAGTGGAGAAATATCCACGGAATGGGACGATGACATTTCCTTCGCAGAAGACGGCTATGACTATTCTGAACAGGAATGGTACTCTCTGGCGCGGGAAAGCGGCAAGCCCATCTGGATTTCCCCTTTTCTGGAATATATAGTCACTACCGACTATCAGACGCTTGTGTCATCGTACTCCTACCCCGTCAAGGACAAAAACGGGGATTTCATAGGAATTTTCGCCGTTGACATATCCCTCGACTGGTTATACGACAAACTGGTTGGAATAAGGCCCTACGAACATTCCAATGTAGTGCTCGCCGACAATGAACTCAACTTCATCTGCAATCCTCTTTCCCAAAATCCCTATGAGGGTTCGATGTACGACACGCCTTTCGTGCAGGAAATGGATTATACGCTTGACAGGAGCCTGACCGTAAATGACCTCTATTTCTATGAGGAAAATATCGGGGTGACAAAAATCAGCGAAGGCCACGACAAGGCATTCCTCATTTTTCAGAAAATGGAGAACGGGTGGATACTTTGCACTGCATCCCTCTATGATGATATTTTCTCGGACCTTATCGGTCTGATTCTCCTGATCAGCACGATTACTGTCATCTGCCTGATTCTGATGTTCATACTGAGCCGGAGAGTCATTCACAAAGTGTCAGAGCCAATCAGGGAATTTGCAGAAGCGACAAGTAAGATAACGGAGGGAAGATTCGACGTTCCGATTCCACAGGTAAACACAAAGGATGAGCTGGAAGAACTTGGCAACGCCTTGATTTATATGCAGGAATCCGTCACCGACTACATAGCCCGTCTAAAGACCACCACAGCCGAAAAGGAGCGTCTGGCGAGTGAATTGGGCGTAGCGCGCGGCATCCAGGGCAAGATGCTCAACACGGAATTCCCGGAGATGGAACATGCAGGACTTTCCGCTTCGTGCATCCCCGCCCGTGAGGTGGGAGGCGACCTTTACGACTTCTTCATTGACGGAAAGTACCTGTATTTCATTGTCGGAGACGTATCGGGCAAAGGTGTTCCGGCGGCGTTGCTGATGGCCATCACCATCGCTGCCTTCAGGGCTCTCAACAAGAAGTTGCACACTATGGCGGAGATAACTGGCCTTATCAACAACACATTCTGCCGTTCCAACAGGGAAATGATGTTCGTAACGACGATTGTCGGCCGTCTTGACACCGAGACCGGCGAACTTGAAATATGCAACGGCGGCCACAATCCCATGATGATTGTTTCTCCCGACGGCAAGGCATCCCTCTACAACGCAAAACACAAGAATCTCGCCTGTGGCATTATGGAGGATTTCCCTTATGAGGGAGAATCCCTGACGCTTGAGAAAGGTTCCCGCCTGATTGTATATACCGACGGAATCTCGGAAGCCGAGAATGCGGACAAGTCTCAATACGGCGAGCCACGACTGCTTGAATGGGGAGAGACCTGCGGACCGGACGTATCCGACGCAGATGCAATCGAAAGCCTTATTTCCTCCGTAAATACGTTTACAGAGGATAATGAGCCGAATGACGACCGCACTATCCTCTGTATTTCATTGAAAGGCTGATTTACGCGAAGAACGTGAGCTTCGGCTGCCTTGCAGCAGCGGTCTCGTCGGGTCGCGAAATCGGCGTATTGTGTGGAGCGGAATGAAGCAGTCCGGGATTTTCGGCGGCTTCTTCCGCGATTTTGCGCATCACATCGATGAATGCATCAAGAGTCTCCAGCGATTCAGTCTCGGTAGGCTCTATCATTATTGCCTGGTGGAACAGGAGCGGGAAATAAATCGTGGGGGCGTGGAAACCGTAGTCCAGAAGTCTCTTTGCAACGTCAAGTGTAGTTGCTCCCGCAACATCCTCACGGGCTCCGTCATTCACAAGTCCGTCAAACACGAATTCGTGCTTGCAGACAGTGGGGATAGGCAGTTTGTAGCAATCCTTCAGAGACTCCTTGATGTAGTTTGCGCCTAGAGTTGCAAGTTTTCCGGCCATCCTGACATTCTCGCGGCCAAGCATCAGCAGATATGCATAAGCGCGGAGAATCACGCCGAAATTGCCGTGGAAGCCGCTCACCCTTATGCCTGAAGCCGACACTTCCTCGCCTTCGCAATATTTGGGGAGCAGGTCAACCAGTTTCTCCGCAACGCCAACGGGACCGCTGCCGGGGCCGCCGCCACCGTGAGGAGTGGAGAATGATTTGTGCAGGTTGAGATGCATTATGTCGAATCCCATATCTCCGGGGCGTACCACACCGATTAGGGGGTTCATATTTGCTCCGTCATAATACAGCAGGCCGCCGCAGCCGTGAACCAGAGCCGCTATTTCCCTGATATCCCTCTCGAAGAGTCCGAGAGTGTTGGGATTGGTCATCATTATTCCGGCGATGTCCGGTCCGAGAAGCGGTTTCAGGGACTCGACGTCGATGAGCCCGTTCTCTCCGGACTTCACTTCTACTATTTCGAGGCCGCATACCGCCGCTGATGCGGGATTGGTGCCGTGCGCACTGTCCGGCACAATCACCTTGGTGCGTGCCATATCGCCGCGGGAGAAATGATACTCACGCATAAGCATAAGCCCGGTAAGTTCTCCGTGCGCTCCGGCGCAGGGCTCGAAGGTGAAATGCTTCATTCCCGTGACCGCCGCGAGAGCCGCATCTATTCCCGCATACACCTCGGCCACACCCTTGACAGTCTCAGCTGGCTGCAGGGGATGGAGTCCGTTGAATCCGGCTACAATCTCCTCATTGATCTTGGGATTGTATTTCATAGTGCAGCTGCCCAGCGGATAGAACCCGGTGTCCACACCGAAATTCATCTGGCTGAGGTTTGTATAGTGGCGCACCACATCAAGCTCGCTCACCTCGGGGAGATTCAGCGCCGATTCGCGCCAAATTCCGCTCTTTTTGCTGTCTGCAACCTTTCCTTCGAAAGCGGAAGGAAGACTGAAGCCCACACGACCGGGCCTGGAGAGTTCAAAAACAAGTTTATCGTAGTATTTCATATCTTCTCCTCCCCTATTTTACAGATTTGACAACGTTCACGAAAGCATCAATTTCCTTGCGTGAGATTTTCTCCGTCACGCAGAACGACACGAAACCGTCTATTTCGAGAGCGCCGAAGTACCCGGCATCGAGAAGTGCCTTCTGAAGAGACTTCACGTCAACCTCCGGCTTCAGCACAAATTCCTTTATGAACTCGGCATCCGGATTCGGATCCGTGAATTTCCCGCTTGCGAGCAACTGCTCCTTAAGATAATGGGATCCTGCATAGCAGAGGTCATTCACCTTGCGCAGTCCTTCAGGTCCCATAAGGGAAAGATAAACCGTGCACCAGAGAGCCATCAGAGACTCGTTGGAGCAAATGTTGGATGTAGCCTTCTCGCGGCGTATGTGCTGTTCGCGCGCCTGAAGGGTCAGCACGAACACACGGCGGCCCTCGCTGTCAACGGTCTGGCCCACGATACGTCCGGGCAGTTTGCGCATCTGGGCAGTCCTGCAGGCCATAAAGCCCACATACGGTCCACCGTAGCACAGAGGAATTCCCAGGCTCTGTCCGTCACCTACGGCAATGTCCGCGCCCCACTCGGCCGGAGTCTTCACCACGGCCAATGCCGAAGGGTCGCAGTATTCTGCCAGAAGGGCTCCGTTTGAATGAACAAGCTCAGCCAGACCCTCAAGATTCTCAATCACGCCGTAACGGTTGATTGACGGCACAAGCACGCCGGCAAGGTTCGCCGCGTTTGCGGCAATGTCTTTCCGGACATTACTTGAAACTACCACGTTGATTCCCGGATACTTGGCATAAGTGAGGATGGTCTCGAGCACATTGGGAAGAAGCCCTGCGGAGACCACCACTGTATTGCGCTTGCGTGCGCTTGCCACGCACATTCTCACCGCTTCCGCGGCGGCAGTGGGGCCGTCATACATCGAAGCGTTGGCCACGTCCATGCCTGTAAGGGCGCAAATCATACTCTGCCACTCGAAAATGTAGCGGAGCGTCCCCTGGGAAATCTCGCACTGGTAAGGAGTGTATGCGGTAAGGAACTCTGAACGTGAAGTGATATAGGGAATCACCGCCGGGGTGTAGTGGTCGTAGGCACCGGCACCCGCAAACACCTTGAGTTTCGTATTCTTCGATGCCAGGCCCTCAAAATAATCGCGAACCTCCTGCTCGCTCATCGCGGACGGGAGGTCGTATTCGCCTTTGAAAATGAAATCTGCGGGGACGTCGGAGTACAGCTCATCCAGAGACTTGACACCTATACGCTCCAGCATAAGACGGATGTCTTCTTCCGTCTGTGGAAAATAGCAGAAACCGGCCATTACAGAACCTATTTAGCGATTTCGGCGTATGCCGCAGCGTTGAGCAGAGAATCGAGCTCCTTCTTGTTGTCCATCTCGACTTTGATAATCCAGGCGGTGTAAGGATCCTCGTTCACCTTCTCCGGACTGTCTTCAAGTTCATTGTTGACGGCAACTACGGTTCCGCTTACGGGAGAATAGAGTTCGCTGGACGCCTTGACGCTCTCGAGGGCACCGAAATCATCTCCTGCCTTGAACTCGTCACCCTCGGAAGGAAGATCGATGTAAACGATATCCCCCATTTCCGCCTGAGCGAAATCGGACACACCGATGATAGCGACGTTTCCATCCACTTTAACCCACTCGTGTGACTCACTGTAAAGGAGTCCTTCAATAATTTTGCTCATTTCTTACTTTTTATAGTTTGTTTGGTAAAATCTTTTCTTGACAACTTCTCCCGGGAAAGATTTCTTCCTGATGCGCACCCACAGTGCAGTGCCAAGGGCGGAATACGCCGAATCCACAAGCGCAAAGCAGATACTCTTGTCGAGGCTTATGGAATGGTAGCCCGTGGTCACGGTTCCGACCTGCGTGCCGTCCTCAAGCTCAACGGGATATCCCGCACGGGGAATTGCAACGTCGTGAAGTTCGATGCCCACAAGTTTGCGTGGGGCGCCATCCGCTTTCTGTGTAGCGAGAGCCTCCTTGCCTATGAATTCCTCCTTGTCCAGTTTGCAGAACATCGAGAGTCCCGCCATAACCGGTGAAATCTCTTCGCTGAGCTCGTCTCCGTACAGAGGAAGTCCTGCCTCGAAACGCAGGGTGTCGCGGCATCCCAGTCCACAGGGAGCGACACCGTCAGCCATCAGTTCATCCCAGAGATAGTTGATATTCTGAGGAGTGGCATAAATCTCGAATCCGTCTTCTCCTGTATATCCCGTGCGGCTGATTATCACGCGATTGCCTTTGTCATCCTCCGCATCTGCGAAAGTGTAGAACTTGAGATTGCGTATCTCTTCCTCCGCCTCGCTGTCTTCGAGTCCCAAAAGGCTTATAACCTCATCCTCGGAAGCGGGGCCCTGGATTGCAAGCTGACCCCAGGCATCGGACTGATTGTCAATCACAACGTCGAACCCTTCCGCATTCTTCAGCATCCACTCATAGTCCTTGTCTATGTTGGCGGCATTGACGACAAAGAGGAAATGATTCTCCTCGAACTCCTTATAGACAAGAAGATCGTCAACCACACCGCCATCAGGGTAACACATCATACCGTAGAGTATCTTACCCTCCTCAAGATTGGTGACGTCATTGGTGAAAACGTGGTTCACGTATTTGAGCGCATCTTTTCCGGAGACGAAAATCTCTCCCATATGGGAGACGTCGAACACTCCGACGTTCTTGCGGACGGCATTGTGCTCCTCGGTGATGCTGTTGTACTGAATAGGCATATCGAATCCGGCGAACGGACTCATCTTCGCTCCCAACTTGACGTGCTTGTCGTGGAGGCAGGTTGTTTTGATGGTATCGGACATATCTTTATCTGATTATTTCGAGGTCTTTCTTGAGAATGAGTTTGGGATCCATAAGGGACACCTTCTGGAAAAGCCTTATCTGATTGCCTGGCGAAAGATAGACCTTGTCCTCGTGCTTCCCTTTGCGCCACCATTTGTAAAATCCTACCGGATCGGTCTCGAACGGAATGCTGGCCACGATTCCCGTGCCATAGCCGGGATAGTCTATCACCAGCCTGAGGCCCATAAAACGCTTGAAATAATCGGGATCCGCCCTGCGCAGTTTGCTGACCAAAGGATTGAGAACCTCCATCTCGTCCACCCGCAATGTCTTTTCCCTGATTATCATTCTGTGGATGCGTACCGGGTCGAAGTTAATCCATACACCCATCTTCATAGTACGCGGCCCCTCCTCAGTGTCGAGGGTAAGTTCGTCCATCGAATAATAAACTTTTTCCGAATCGAGAGGATAGAGTTCTTCTGCCATAAGGTTAATTTATCAAACAAATGTAATGAAAATTTTCCAAATAATTATATTTGTACCAATGAAAAAATACATTCTACACCTATCCGACTTGTTTTCCGAAGAGGGCTTTTCTGATGGAGAAGCTCTTGACCTGCGCGACGTGGAAGGCACCAACTGCTATTGCGCACCGGACAGTGCAGACGAACTCAGGAAACGTCTGAAAGATGTCCCCGCCGATGCCGTACATTGGATAGACACCGGTGACTATCACTACATTACGCTTCTTTTCCTGGAGAAGATCAAGGAGCCGTTCAGTCTGATTCTCATAGACAACCATCCGGACGACCAGCCTTCCGCATTCGACGAACCGGGATTGCTCAGCTGCGGAAGTTGGGTGAGGGAGGCGAGGAAACTGGATTTTTTCACCGCTTCCCCGTCAGCTCCCGTTTATCTTTCGATAGATCTGGATTACCTCTCCCCCGATGAGTTCAGAACGGACTGGAATCAGGGAACGGCCAGCGTGGATATGATGTTGGAAGATATCCGGAAGGCCGTAAGCGGAAGGCGCATAATCGGGATTGACATATGCGGCGGCATCACCCTGTCAAAGGGAGCCAAAAACTCGGACCTTCTGATGAACAGAAGGCTCAGGGAAAGGATTTCAGACTTTATTGACGGTCTGTAGGCCTTATATGACATCTACAAGTTCCGAAAGGCAGAGGTCAAGGGCTTTCTTTACCGCAGCCTTATCCAGATGCTGACCTATGAAAACCAGCTTCTGCATACGGTCTCCGTACTCCGGGTCCCAGTCACGGCGCAGGGCCGGGTCGTTCTCCATCTGCTCCCGGAGCTCGTTCTCCGGCATAGTGGCATACCATTGTCCGATATTCTTGAGCCCTATCTGGCTGCCCGCCTGTTCGAACAGATAGCATAAATCGGGTTCCGAATCGAAGTAACAGATACCTTTCGCCCGTATGATGCCGGCAGGCCAATGACGCGCCACGAAATTGTCGAACTTGTTCATATCGAAGGGCTTGCGATTGAAATACACATAGGTGCCTATGCCATACTCCTCCACCTCCCCTTCTCCCTCGTGATGATGGTGGTGGTCATCATCATCGTCGTCATCGTCATCCGCGGCACCTTCCTCCACCGCTGTAATCCAGGCGGCCGATGCGGCGACGGAATCGTAATTGAACAGACCGGTATCGAGTATGCGGTCAAAATCCACCTCTCCGTAGTCGCATTCTATTATTTCCGCCTTGGGCTGAAGGGCGCGGACAATCTCCCTCACCTTCCCCAACTCATCGGCGGAGACCATGGACGCCTTGTTGAGAAGGACGATATTACAGAACTCAATCTGCTGAATCACAAGGTTTTCGATATCATCCTCGTCGATATTCCCCCGCAGAAGGTCTTTCGCGCAGGAGAATTCGTCCTTCATCCTCAGAGCGTCAACGACTGTGACTATGCTGTCCAGACGCGGTATTCCTGCAGCCACGTATTCGGGTCCAAGATATGGAATCGAACAGATGGTGCGGGCGATGGGCTCCGGTTCGCATATTCCGCTGGCTTCTATGACAATGTGGTCGAATTTGCCGGCCGAGATGATGTCCCGCAGCTGCTCCACGAGATTCATCTTCAGCGTGCAGCAGATGCATCCGTTCTGCAGCGCCACCAGACTGTCATCCTTCCTGTTCACTACTCCCCCTTTCGCAATCAGGGAGGCATCGATATTGACCTCTCCGATATCGTTCACGATAACGGCGAATCTGATGCCTTTTCCGTTACTGAGTATCCTGTTTACGAGTGTCGTCTTTCCGCTCCCCAGATATCCCGTAAGGAGCAATACCGGTACCATTTTCATAATATCAATGAGTTACGTAGTTTTCGGGATACAAGCCTATGAGGTCAAGACTTTCATAAACCTGCTGAAGACGGTCCGTATCGGCCCTGGCATCATCTGTAAGCTCGAATTTTCCGTGGATTCCAACGCGCTTGTGCCCCCAGTCCACATAAGTCACATAGACGGGAGCACCGGATGCAGTCGCTATGGTATGATATCCTGTCTTCCATTTGCGCACAGGTTTGCGCGTACCTTCCGGGCACATTGCGAGATGGAAGGGTTTCCCGTCCGGCCTGTTCATTTCGTGGACAATGTTCATAATGGTCTTCTGCGGATTCCTCCTCTCTATCGGGAAGCCCCCCAGAGCCCTTAGGAGCAGTCCGGCCGGAAAGAAGAAGGCCTCTGCCTTTATCATTACCTTCAGCCGCCCTCCGACAGCCCTGTAGTACAGAAAACCAATCACGAAATCCCAGATGCTCGTATGGGGAGCTTCAAGGAAAACGCAGTTCTTATCTTTGATGACGTCACCCACCAGCGTCCATCCGAAGGTCTTGAGAATGAATCCGGCAAATCTGCTTTTCATATCATTTGTTCTGTCGCTCCGTAGTGAAGGATGGAGCAGCGGAAGTAAAACAATAAAATAATCGGTCGACCCTTTGGTCGGCCGATTCGTGGTGCTGGCAGGAGTTGAACCGGCGACACATGGATTTTCAGTCCATTGCTCTACCACCTGAGCTACAGCACCGTTGTTCCCAAACGGGAATGCAAAGATAGACAAATTTTCGGAAGTCCCAAAAATAACTGATATTTTTGAGTAAATTTGTGGATATGTTCTACGAGATTCTCCTTCCGCTCAAGTTGAACTGGACACCTACATACAGCTCGGACAAAGAACTGCGTGCAGGTGAAAGGGTAATCGTCCCGTTCGCCCGCCGCAACTATGTGGGTATTGTCCTCCGGCCGACGGAAGTTCCCGGAATAAATACGGCAAAGATTCAGAATGTCTCATCTGCAATCCCCTGCCTCCCCGACATCACGGAAAAGGAGCTGGCCCTCTGGAAATTCATCTCGGAATACTATATGTGCACATTGGGGGAAGTTTACAGGGCGGCATATCCCAAATCCAGAACCGACTCCGAGATGGTTCTGGCACGGAAAAAGGTAAAATCGGACATTTCCGCGAATCCGGCAGTCCCCTGCGGCAAAGTTGTGGAAGGTATTTCCAGACCCGAAGTGCTGATATCCGGCAACAGAAAGCAGATTTACCTGAAGGAAATCAACCGGACACTTGCCAATGGCAGAAGCGCCCTGGTACTCGTCCCGGAGAAGGCCTTCGGAGACGAGCTCAAAAAGGCCCTCAGAACGGAATTCGGAGACAGGCTTAGAATATACAATTCAAAGCAGACAGCCGCACAGCGTCGCGAAACTGCGGAGACACTGCGTTCGGGAGAAGCCGTCGTCATTCTGGGGACGCGCTCGTCCATCTTCCTTCCGTTCAGCAGTCTCGGTCTTGTAATCGTTGACGAAGAGCAGGACTATTCACACAAGCAGACGGAGCCCAATCCCCGCTACAACGGCAGGGATTCCGCGCTGGTACTGGGCAAACTGCACGGAGCCGGAGTGATTCTGGGTTCAGCATCCCCCTCCTTTGAAACACTGTTCAACCTCTCAAAAGGGAAATACAGCCTATACCCCGAAGCCGCCCCCTGCGCACCCCGATGCCTTCCCGAGATAATTGACATCTCCGCAGAAAAAAGGAAAAACGGCATACGGGACGATTTCTCCTACAAACTGATGGACGGCATCGGCGGCTCCTCCGGCAAGGTAATGCTTGTCAGAAGCTGGGAGGATGAAGAGGAACTCCGAACCCGGACTGCAGACCTTTTCCCGGGGAAAGATATCACAATACTCAATCAGGCGGAGGCTCTGGCCACATCCGGTCATTTCGCTGTCGTGGCGATACTGAATCTTGAGGCATTTTTCGGCAGGTCCGACTTCCGCGCGGATGAAAAGACCCTCCAATTCCTTTCCTCCATATCCGGCAAGTGCGACAGGATGATTGTGCAGACGACAAAAACGGATCATCCCGCCTTTCGCATCCTGCAAAGCGGAGATGCGACCGCACTGCTTGAAGAAAGAAAAGCCTTCGGGCTGCCGCCATTCACCAGAATAATCGACATAACGCTCGAAGACACCAACCCGAAACGCCTCGGTATGTTCTCGGAAATACTGTCAAGAGCCCTGCCTGACGCAATGAAGATTCCCGGACCGGACTCCGTCTCGTTCCGTCTGACAGTCCCCCGCTCTTCCGATTCCGCATCTGTGAAAAAGAAACTCTTTTCAACTGTGGACGGGATAGAAACGCGATACCGCTACACCGGCCACATCCACATAGACGTGGATCCGGTCTAATTCAGTCTTTTCCCGAATCTGTAGTTGACCTGCAAGCCCAGATAACGTCCGTACAAATCGTATGTCTTGGAGATGGTCTTGTCTCCGTTATATGTGTAATCGGTTGTAAGAGCGTCGAAAATGTCGCTCAATTGAGCGCCGAAAGTCCAGTTGCCCACCCTCTTTGAAATGGAGATTTTTGCAAACAGTCTGTCTCCCAAGAGGGATTTACCTTTCTCCATAGGGCTGAAATAGTTCAGATTGCCCGAAAAGAGCCAGCCGTTCCTGAAATCGAATACAGGTGTCGCCACTATATTGAAATACCTGTTCCGTTCCGTATCGGAGGCCTTGCGGACGTGGCTCAGGAACACATTTCCACCGAACGACAAGGTGAATATGCCGTGCCTGTACATAGCCTGCAGACTGAACTTTCCGATATCGTTCGTGCCTGAATTCTCGTATGTCGTATATGGCACTTTCTCCCCGAGAACCTCCCGCGTACCGAGCACCGGGACTATCAGGTCATCGGCTCTTATGTATCCCAGCCCAGGGTTAATCATAAAATAATGTCCTTTCCTGTCAAAGTCGGTAATATAGCTCAACTCACAGTTGTGGATGTAGGATCTTCCAAGAGATTCATTGCCCAAAGTCCAGCAGTCCTTGGATTCGTCATAAGTCAAACCGGGCAGCAGCATATTGTCCTCCGGACGTACAAGGTTCCTGCTCGTCACAAATCTGAGGGCGTGATGCGGGCATAGTTGGAGAAAAGCGTTGACGTTGGCCACAACATCCTCTTCTCTTGTAAAATGGGAATTGCCACCAGGACCATTGACCATCCTCCCGTTGTTCTGGTAACGGACAGCTGCCTTGACGTCAAGGCCACGGAATTTATACTCGAAATCGACATATGGTGACAGGTAGAGTCTGGTGCCGCTCCACATGTTTGCTGAAGACACGGAATGAGTCAGGTTCGTTCCGGCTTTCATCTTCATAGTGTGTTCCCCTGCATTCAATACAAAACTGTCATACTTCAGTTCGGCATCAAAGATATCGGGCTGTTTGAAACCGTTGCCGGAATTGGTGTTGTCGGACTCATAACTCACAAAAGCCACAATCTTGCCTGCATTTGTAAACTTATGCGAATATTCGGCCATCGCATTGAACAGCAACGATTTGCTCGAAGATACCGACGTATCCTGCCTGACTTCTTCGTACTTCCATCCCGGGCCGAGCAGGATCGATTTGTCTGTCAGCACGCTGTACTCCTTGTTCAACTCATCCCGACCGTTGGCATAACTTTCCAGAATCCAAGCCTTCAACACATCCTTTTCACTGAAATCATAGCGGAGATTCACCTTCGCCGTCTGCTGGAAGTAACGTTCCGTTTCCGTTTCCGTTCCTGTGGAGACAACCCCAGGAGATTCCTCCGTAAATATGCTTTCCCTCGTCGGGTAGTAATATTCAACATTGACGTGACTGCTCATCTGAAACTTACCCTTGCGCAGTGCCACATTCACACCGGGCATAATGTCTTTGAAAGAAAACGGAAGGGAGACCTCTCCCTTGAGTTCGCCTTCCTCCAATTTCTTGGGAACAAGATTGATTGAACCGCTCTGACCGTTTCTCGTCTGGGTGGAAACGGAGGACTGGCTTATCTCTATTTTCTCGATATCCTTTATGAACGTATGGAACAGGAAAACGTCACGGGCCTCCCCCACACTCTTTCCGTCATACTGGATAGTGTAGTTTGAGAACAAATCGTCACCACGGGAAACCAGTTCGGGCATCATATTGAGAACTTCAACAACAGGAGCATCTTCCGAGAAACCCAACTGTCCAACGTGCACGATTTTCTTATCCGCATTTATTTCAACCGGATAATCCGCCGCCGGGAGCGGAAGAACCAGCAAAGACAGGAGTGTTATCAAGTGAATTCTTTTCATACCGCTAATGTAGTGATTTTATCTCTGAAAAGAAACAAGGGGATGACTTTCCTGTCACCCCCTGTCTTCCGAAGAAAGAAACCGTTGTTATTTCTTTCTGCTCTTGTATCTCTGGTAGAACATATCAACACGACCGGCGGTATCGACGATTTTGGTCTTGCCGGTGTAGAAAGGATGAGATGTGTTGGAAATCTCGACCTTCACGAGAGGATATTCAACGCCCTCGATAACGATGGTCTCCTTGGTCGTAGCGCAGGAGCGGGTGATGAATACGTCCTCGTTTGACATATCCTTGAAAGCTACAAGGCGGTAGGTTTCGGGATGAAGTCCTTTTTTCATAATGCATTAATGTTTAAAAAGCGGCGCAAATATAGCGAATATTATTTAATCCTGCAAGGAGAATCCTCATACAAGAGGTATCTTTTCGCTTTTCTTATCCATTTCTGTTCGTCGGACTTGACGTGCTCCTCCACTATGTCGAAGGTAATCCTGCCCTTCAGATACTCCTCCATCACAGGATCCGCAAGCCTCGTGTAAAGCGGTTCACGAATCTCGAACCTCGAATACCTTTCAGAAAAATACCTCATCAACTTTATGGTGTGAAGTATTGAATGGTAATGGGTTCCCGGCATCAGGATAATCTGGAAACCGTAGCACCTCTCCCCTTCGTACATTCCGTATTCCGGAATAAAGGAACAGGGACGCAGATACACGCCTTCCGGAACCGGCGCATTGGCGTTGACCGGTTTGATGAACGGAGCCCCGAACATTTCATACGGCCTTGTGGTACCGATTGCCGGCGTTATTGTGGTGTCAGTCCAAAGGCTGCCTCCTGAATAGACGAACGGAGTGAACATCCCCGACATATCGCCTGCGGGCGGAATGACCCAGGGCAGAAGAGTGCGGTTGGATGCCGAAGCATAGGCGGAAATGATGTGGAGAGGATATGCGGCGCCTGTTTCTGAATGATACAGATGCACCAGTTCCCCGAGCGTGAGACCGTGCCTGTGCGCGACGTTCGGGGTCCAGACGTCCGACTCCCCTGCCGGAAGCGTACCCTCCACGTCACGGCCCGCCGGATTGGGATGATCGACGATATACAGGGACACACTGCTTCCCGGGATACTGTTCAAGGTGGAAACAAGCCGGAGTACGTCAATGGTATAGCCGAAATATCTGGAACCTATATCCTGAATCTCTACCACGACGGCATCCAGACCGTCAAGTTCTTCCGGAGTGAATCCGATGTGCTCCCCGTCGGGCATAAACACCCTCGCCAGATTGCCTCTTTCCCTGAAGACTTCATACAGATATCTGCCGCTGATGGCATTCCAGCAGTTCTGCGTACAGAACACTCCCACCTTCCCCTCCGTGAGGGAGCGGTCCAGCTGCTCTTCTATCGGTGTGGTCCTGAAACTGAACATCAGCGTCTGTGCATTATGTTGTCGGCAAGCGCAATCACTTCATCGGCCAGAGCCCGGGCTTCCCGCTCAGTAGCCGCTTCCGAGTAGATGCGTATGATGGGCTCGGTGTTCGATTTGCGAAGATGAACCCACTGCTTCTTCGACTCAAAATCTATTTTGACCCCATCTATGCTATTGATTCTTTCATCCTTGTAGTGCTCCTTCATTGCCTCAAGGATGCGGTCAATCATAGCATTGTCGCTGAGTTCAATCCTGTTCTTGGCAATGCAGTACTGCGGCAGTGTGGCCTTGTAAGCACTGGCGCTCATTCCTTTATGGGCAAGATTGCTCAGGAAAAGCGCAACGCCCACCATAGCGTCGCGTCCGCAGTGGCTTGCAGGATAAATGACACCCCCGTTGCCTTCACCGCCGATCAGGGCGTTCACTTCGTGCATTTTCGTGGTGACGTTTACCTCACCCACGGCTGCGGCGAAATACGTCCCTCCGTGCGCTTCAGTCACATCCCTCAGTGCACGGGAGGAGGACAGGTTGCTCACGGTGTGAAGCGGCCCCCTGCCGTTCTTCACCGCCTCGTCCAGAAGATAGTCCGCCACGCTCACCAGAGTGTATTCCTCCACGAAGGGCTCCCCTGTCTCGCAGATGAAGGCCAGACGGTCCACGTCGGGATCCACGCTTATTCCAAGGTCCGCCTTCTCCTTCACCACGGTTTCGCTCAAGCTGACAAGATTGGCAGGAAGCGGTTCCGGATTGTGGGCAAAATCCCCTGTAACATCGCCGTTCAGGCATATGCATTCCACCCCCAGCCTTTCCAGCAGTCGGGGCATAATGATGCCGCCTACGGAATTTATCGAATCCAGGACCACTTTGAATCCGGCGGTGCGGACGGCCTCTGTGTCAACGGTTTCCAAAGCCAGGACGGAATCAATGTGCTCGTCCGTGAAATCGTGCTCTTCGATGTGACCGAGTTCATCGACGGGAGAGAAGTCGAACTGCCCGGATTCGGCGAGTTCGAGTATGTCGTTGCCCTCGGCGGCCGTCAGGAACTCACCCCTCTCATTGAGAAGCTTGAGGGCGTTCCACTGACGGGGATTATGGCTGGCCGTGATTATGATGCCTCCGTCCGCTTTTGCGAAAGTGACAGCCAGTTCCGTTGTGGGGGTGCTGGCAAAGCCGCATTTCACCACATCGACTCCGCAGGACACTAGAGTTCCGCACACGAGCTGTTCCACCATCTCGCCGCTCATCCTGGCATCCCTGCCCACAACAACCTTGTATTTGTCGCCGTAAGGCCGCGGCTTGCGCTTTTTCAGGCAAGCGCAGTATGCATATGTAAATTTTACTATATCTACGGGGGTCAGTCCTTCGCCTTGCGGACCGCCGATTGTTCCGCGTATTCCGGAAATGGATTTAATTAGTGTCATAGCGTACAAAATTACAAAAATTTCGGCTATATTCGCACCCAAATTTCAATGACATGCAAGGACTCTGGACTATACTTCTTCTGATTGTATCCAACATCTTCATGACCTTCGCCTGGTACGGACAGCTGAAACTGTCGGAACTGCACATCAACGACGGGTGGCCTCTCATTCTGATAATACTGTCGTCCTGGGGTATCGCCTTCTTCGAATATTCGGCGATGGTGCCGGCAAACAGGCTCGGCTCCGACATTAACGGAGGACCGTTCAATCTCATGCAGCTCAAGATAATTCAGGAATGCATATCCCTGACGGTCTTCACCCTTATTTGCGCTCTGGTGTTCAAGAGCCAGCCCATACAGTGGAACCACATTGCCGCATTCGGCTGCATAATCGCAGCCGTATTCTTCTGTTTTCTGAAATAATATTTGCAGGAAAAAAAAATATACCTATCTTTGCATTCCAATCGCTATGCTGGGTTCGTATAACGGTTAGTACTCAAGATTCTCAATCTTGCAATATGGGTTCGATTCCCGTACCCAGTACAAAAAGAGGATGGCTTTTTGGAGGGCACTGAAAAAGGTGCCATTTAAGAAGGCCTCTCAGATTAACACGAATGAAGGATGTACGAGATTTCTCGACATCCTTCATTTTTTTCGATTCTCAGGCCGTTGATTTTAATCCAAGAGGATATTTTGGGCCATTTTATGCCATTATTTTCGGCGGGGTGGACATTTTGTAGGATGAAATTCTTGTAATCAATTGGTTTGCATATCTTTGCAAAGATTATCATTGATATGCTTAAAAAAATGCTTTTTCTGTGGGTCTTCAAATGTGGTCAGGAATGGCCTGAGAGGCCGTC
>JAZUHY010000006.1:0-6448 GCA_045641985.1 Candidatus Cryptobacteroides sp. | reverse complement strand
CGGGTACACCGCTCTCTTTCTGCTCAGTGCACTCAAGGATGACCTGCACCCTGTTTCCTTTTGCTTTCTTTGCCATAATTCTAAAATTTAAACAAGGTTAACCAATCCTTTCTTCTGAGCATCGCGAAGAGTGGCCTCCAGACCGTTCTTCTCGATTATTCTCATACCCTTGCAGGAAACCTTAAGGGTGATGTATCTCTGCTCTTCCTCACTCCAGAAACGCTTGTTCTTGAGGTTGAGAGAGAAGTCGCGCTTTGTGCGCAGCTTGGAATGAGCAACGTTGTTGCCTTTCATTCTCTTTCTTCCGGTTACTTGACAAACCTTTGCCATAATATTGTTGTTTTTTTAGTTAAAATTCATTTTAAGGAATCTTCCCCAACGAATATTTTTGGGGAAGGACTTTCCCTTGTCAGTAGAGAGCCATACAACCACGGGCCTCCCGACTATGTGATCCTCCGGGACGAATCCCCAGTATCTGGAGTCGAGGGAATTGTGCCTGTTGTCCCCCATCATAAAGTAGTAATCCTGTTTGAAAGTATAGACCCCTTCTTCCAGTGCCTTCTCCACACTTCCGCCTTCATAGTCACGGATAATCCGCTCGTAAAGCGGCAGATTGCTTCCTGTCAGCTCCACCGTGGCTCCCTTGAACGGAATCCAGAGCGGCCCGAAGAAGTCCCTTGTCCAACCCGAGTCTCCGGTGAACGGGAAAATCTCGTCACATACGGCCGCCGGGTCGGTATCAAGAAGAGGCTTCACCTCGAGCACATTCGGAGAAGACACCACTTTGGCCAGTTTCTCGGAATTGAACAAATCGACGTAAGTGCGGGCCTTGGTCGTGACACTGTACGAGAGTTGAACCCCGGGATATACCTCCTGGCGCTCTCCGTTGACCCATACATAACCGTCCCTGACCTCCAGAGTATCCCCGGGCGCAGCTACACACCTCTTGACGTAATGGTCCTTCTTGTCCATCGGTCTTGCAACCACAGGGCCGAAAGCCGTCAAGTTCTCTCTGCCGAAGAAACGGACCTGAGCGTGATAGTCAGCCATAGGGTTGTTCACAAACACTGTGTCTCCATTGGGGAAATTGAACACCACCTCATCGCCCTTGCGAACTTTCCTGAATCCCGGAACACGTCTGTATTTCCACTGGACGGACGTGGAGTATGACTCCTTGCCGAAAATGGTGTTGTGCGTGAACGGGATTGTGAGGGGCGTCTGAGGCATCCTTGCACCGTATGTCAATTTGCTCACGAAGAGATGGTCTCCGGTATAGAGAGAACTCTCCATTGAGGATGAAGGAATCTTGAATGCCTGGAACCAGAAGATATTGATAAGCGTCACCACCACAACCGCGAACAGAATGGCGTCAAGCCATTCCAGTACCCAGTTGAGGAACTTGCTTTTGGTGCGTATCTTCTTCCGGCCCATCAATCAAACTATTTCAAAGATTTGATAACAGCTTCGAACGCCTTGGGATTGTTCATTGCAAGATCGGCGAGCACCTTGCGGTTGAGGCCGATATTCTTGGCATTGAGCTTGCCCATAAACTGAGAATAGGACATACCGTACTGACGGGCGGCGGCATTGATTCGCTGAATCCAGAGAGCGCGGAAATTGCGCTTCTTGGTCCTGCGGTCGCGATACGCATAGGTAAGACCTTTCTCGTAAGTGTTCTTTGCTACGGTCCAGACGTTCTTTCTGGAGAGGAAGTTACCGCGGGTTCTCTTGAGAATCTTCTTGCGGCGAGCCCTTGAGGCTACTGAGTTTACTGATCTAGGCATAATTTTGAACTTTTAGAGAACCAACATTTCTTTAACCCTTGCACCATCGACCTTCTCGACTAGTGCGAAATGATCAAGATTGCGTTTCTGTTTTTTGGTCTTCTTGGTGAGGATGTGGCTGTGGTAAGCGTGTTTCCTCTTGATTTTACCGGATCCGGTAAGCGTGAAACGCTTTTTGGCACCGGAATTCGTCTTAAGCTTTGCCATTGTTTTGTTAGTTTTGTTAATAATATACTGTAACCGTATCCCTACGGATTACTTTTTCTTGTTGGGTGCGATTATAATCGACATTCTTTTTCCTTCAAGCGCGGGCATATTCTCGGCGCGTCCGAACTCCTCGAGCTCCACTGCAAAACGAAGCAACTGCTTCTCGCCCTGATCCTTGAACATAATGGAACGTCCGCGGAAGAAAATCGTTGCCTTGACCTTGCTCCCTTCCTGAAGGAATTCTTCGGCGTGCTTTTTCTTGAACAGGAAGTCGTGCTCGTCAGTATTGGGTCCGAAACGGATTTCCTTTATGACCACCTTGGCGGCGTTGGACTTCATCTCCTTGGCTTTCTTCTTCTGCTGATACAGATATTTCTGATAATCAAGAATCTTGCACACAGGAGGATCGGCCTTGGCGCTGATTTCCACCAGATCCAACTCCAGCTCATCGGCCATAGCCAGAGCCTTTGAAATGGGATATACTCCGGGTTCGGGGATATTGTCTCCAACCAGACGCACCTGAGGGGCGGTGATTTCCTCATTGATATTGAGTTCGTTCTCGTCCTTCTTCTGTTGGCGGGGATCCGGCCTGCGGCCCCCGGGCCTGAACGTCGGCTTTGGTCTGTAAGGTCCTGGCATTTAAGCTAATTCTTCAGCTACCGCTGCATTAATAAATTCAACAAATTTTTCTATGGTCATAGTACCCTGATCGGTGCCTTCCCTTCTTACGGACACGGTACCGTCAGCAACTTCCTTCTCGCCGACAATCACAAGGACCGGAACTCTGAGAGCCGCCACGTCGCGGATTCTCTTCCCCAAAGTCTCGTTGCGGGAATCGACGGAAGCGCGAATTTCGGAATTTTTCAGCAAACTGCAAACTTTTTCTGCATAATCTGCATATTTCTCACTGACAGGCAGTACTTTAACCTGATCCGGTGACAGCCAGAGAGGCAAATGGCCCGCAGTATGTTCGAGAACAACGGCGGTAAATCTCTCAATCGAGCCGAACGGAGCCCGGTGAATCATCACCGGACGCTGCTTGCTTCCATCAACGTCAGTAAACTCCAGCTGAAATCTCTCAGGCAGGTTATAATCCACCTGGATAGTGCCCAGCTGCCACTGCCGTCCAAGGGCATCCTTGACCATAAAATCCAGTTTGGGACCATAGAACGCCGCTTCGCCGGTTTCCACAACTGTCTTGAGCCCCTTGTTCTTTGCGGCAACGATAATTGCATTCTCGGCCTTGGCCCAGTTCTCGTCGGAACCTATGTATTTTGTCTTGTTCTCAGGATCGCGCAAGGACACCTGAGCCATATATTCTGTCATCTTCAATGTCTTGAAGACATAGAGAATCAAATCTATGACTTTCTCGAACTCTTCCTGAAGCTGGTCGGGGCGGCAGAAAAGATGCGCATCGTCCTGGGTGAATCCACGTACACGCGTGAGTCCGTGGAGTTCTCCGCTCTGCTCGTAACGGTAAACGGTGCCGAACTCGGCGAAGCGGAGAGGAAGGTCACGGTAGGAGCGTGGGGAACTGCGGAAAATCTCACAATGATGAGGGCAGTTCATAGGCTTGAGCATATATTCTTCACCTTCCTGAGGCGTATGGATGGGCTGGAAAGAATCCTTTCCGTATTTGGCATAATGTCCCGATGTCACATAAAGGTCCTTTGCACCGATGTGGGGAGTGACAACCGGAAGATATCCCAGTTCCTGCTGCTTCTTGCGGAGGAACTGCTCGAGGGTGTATCTCATCTGCGCGCCACGGGGTAGCCACAAGGGAAGACCCAGACCGACTCTTGAGGAGAAAGTGAAGAGTTCCATCTCCTTGCCGAGTTTGCGGTGGTCACGCTTTTTTGCCTCTTCAAGCACCTGCAGATATTCTTCCAGCATTGATTTCTTGGGGAAAGTAATGCCGTATATACGGGTAAGCTGCTGGAGATTCTGATCACCTTTCCAATACGCGCCCGCTATCGAGAGCAGTTTGATGGCCTTGATGTCATCAGCGTGCTTCACGTGAGGGCCGCGGCACAAATCCGTGAAATTCCCGTTGGTGTAGAACGAAATGTTACCGTCATCAAGTCTGCTGATGAGGTCGCATTTGTATTGGTCCCCTTTCTCCGTAAAATATTTCAAGGCTTCGGCCTTGGACACTTCCTTGCGTTCGAACGTCTCCTTTGACCTGGCCAGTTCCGTCATCTTGTCCTCAATTTTCTTGAAATCATCTTCGGAAATCTGCCGGTCTCCAAGGTCAACATCATAGTAAAAACCGTTGTCAAGAGCAGGTCCAACCCAGAATTTGACTCCGGGATACAACGATTCAAGCGCCTCCGCCATCAGATGGGCGGAAGAATGCCAGAAAATCTTTTTCGCTTCAGCATCTTCCCAATCGAGGATGCGTCCGTCGGTAAATGCAATTGTCATACTTTAACCAAGTGTAATAATCTTGCAAATATAATAAATATCAACGTCATTTACAATCAGAATTCATCGCTGACGTTATAGTTGTTCCGCTCGGAGCCGCTGCGCGCAACCATCTCTCCCAGAAAACCTGCAAGGAACAGCATCACACCGAGAATTACCGCCACCAGGGCAAGATAGAACAGAGGCTGATCCGTCACGGCGCGGAACCGGATTCCCTGAGACTGATGGACCAGTTTGGCCACAATTATCCATATCGTCATCACAAAACCCACGAAGAACATCAGAAGGCCGCTGTAACCGAAGAAATGCATAGGTTTCTTTCCGAAGGTGCTCAGGAACCACAGCGATTGCAAATCGAGGAAACCGTTCACAAAACGTTCCAGCCCGAACTTGCTTTTTCCGTATTTGCGTTTCTCGTGATGAACAGGTTTCTCCCCTATCCTCGTGTAACCGGCATTCTTTGCAAGATACGGGATGTATCTGTGCATTTCACCGTAAACTTCAATACTCTTGACGACTTCACTCCTGTATGCCTTGAGGCCGCAGTTCATATCGTGCAACTTGATGCCGGTTATCATTCTTGCCGTAGCGTTGTAGAGTTTGCTCGGCAGATTCTTGGTAAGAGCATTGTCCTTCCGGTGCTGTTTCCATCCGCTCACCAGGTCATAGCCGTCACGCACAATCATATTGTAAAGTTCCGGTATCTCGTCCGGAGAATCCTGCAAATCAGCATCCATCGTTATGACAACCCCGCCCTGCGCTTTTTCAAAACCGCAGTAAAGGGCTGCCGACTTGCCATAGTTTCTGCGGAAACGGATTCCGCGGATGCAATTGTCAGAAGATGAAAGTTCCTTCACGCAGGTCCAGGTGCCGTCAGAACTTCCGTCGTCCACAATGATTATCTCATACGAATAACCCTCCTTCTCCATAACCCTGCGTATCCATGCGCAGAGTTCGGGCAATGACTCACGCTCGTTGAAAGAAGGAACTACTACTGAAATATCTGTTTTACTGTTCATCCGGGGTATCGTTGTCGAAAGGGTTGGTGGAAGGCACGGATCTGGAAATTATGGCCGATACTATCGTCCCATACAGGAAGCAGTATATCAGATTGGAAAAGAAACCGATGGCGGGAAGCTTGGGAATCAGATTCTCAATCTGCTCGAGCGAATTGGTGTCCAGAATCGACGAATAATTATCCATAACGGCGCTCAAGGCCGCATCAAACATATCAGGTTTGATATAAACGGTAAAAATGTAGAAGGAAACCGAATATATGAAAGCGGAAAGAAGTGCGACAATGACACCGAACCTGAAAGAATCGCGATTGTCCGCCCCGCTGTGAATCGACACAAATTTTTTCATAAAGAAATACATCAGACAGATGCATCCGGCAAGTTTTGCAACCCAGACAATACCGTTCAACAATGCATTTCCAAGAAGAGATGTAAGATAAAAACAGACCGCCGTGGCTAGTCCGAGAATCAATCCGGGGATTCCAGCTTCAGACCAAATTAGTTTTCGTTCCATAGTATGACTGTAAATATCCTCAAAGATAAATAAAATCTCCGAAAAACGTATCGCCCCCGGGGGCGGGTGCGCAGCAGCGGGGGATAAAAAGGCGCTCCCCAGAGCGCCCGGCGGTGCGGGCATTTCCGATGGTGCGGTCCACGATTTGCGAAGCAGTGCCGTCAGGCACGCGACGGAGGAGTGAGCGATGCGAACGACGGGAGTCGCCGGTCGGAACGAAGTGGAGACCGCATAGCCCCCGGGGGCGGCTGCGCAGCAGCGGGGGATAAAAAGGCGCGTCTCAACGCGCCCGGCGGTGCGGGCATTTTCGACGAAGGAGAAAATGCGGGAGCAAGGAGCCGCGGGGGTCATCAGGGGGCAGAGCCCCCTCATACGAAGAGAGCCTGGCGATTTTCATCGTCAGGCTCTCGAAGAACGGCAGCTGCTTACTCTCCCAACTGGTAGGTCAGTACCATCAGCGCTGGCGGGTTTAACTTCTCTGTTCGGAATGGGAAGAGGTGGAA
>JAZUHY010000005.1:0-3968 GCA_045641985.1 Candidatus Cryptobacteroides sp. | reverse complement strand
CAGGCGTTCTGCAACAGCTGCATTACCGGGAAGATGCCTCCCCGCATCCTTGAAGAGGCATATTATGGTTCCGTGCTGTGCCTGATGGGAGATGAGGCCATGCTGCAGGGCAAGACGGTCTATATGCAGGAAGAATACAAGATTTGATTTCCCGATGAAGAAGGCTGTCTTTACATTGATTCTGTCAGCGCTTGTGGCGCTGCCCGCCTCGGCTGGTCACGACATCGTCTCCCTGAGCAACTGGGGCCCGTATTCCAAGGAATATCACGGTATCGCTCACATCGATGACACAGCATCCGGGGTGAAGGTCGAGTTCTGTATGGTTCCCGGGCAGTACCGCCGCAATGTGAAGATTCCTTCCGCACTTTTCGAAAGCGACGTCCATCCCTGGTACGTGAGTCCGGATATGCGTCAGATATGCTACCGTCAGGAGATCGAGTGGAAAGACAAGGTATATGCCGACGTGTGCTACAATGTGATGGACGGGAATCTCGTTATGGTGGAGACACGCTGTGTCAACAATACCGAACTTACCCAGAATGTCAGTCTCCAGTTGGCTGTCCGCAAGACCGGGGGAGAGACGGGGAAATGGTCTCCGGAGATTTCTGAAGGTCAGAGCAGTTTTATCCTCAAATATCCCGAAGTGGAATCCTGCTACGGAGTGGCTTGGACCTATCCTCTCACAGAGGTGCGTGAGTTCAGCAACTCCCAACTTGAGGGGTTGATGCAACGTAAGGTCCACGACCACGTCAACAAGGTGCTGACGGGTGATGAGGGCGGTCATTTCACCGCCAATTTCCTGCGTCCTGTCACGCTGGCGGCTCATAGCGACACCACGATACTGCAGATGATAGCCTGCGGCGAACGTGACTATGTGGAGAAGCATCTTCAATGGTTCATCGAAGGAAGGATGAACTATGCTCCGGGCAGCGTGTACGCACGGATTGACAGAGCCTCGGGGATGCTTGCGGGAGCATCGGCCTACGCAATGGGCAACAGACTCCTTCAGGCGACCCTGCTCACCAACATAGTCTATCCCATCGACGCGTTCGGGGAGCCCATACGGCATTTCTGCCCCGGGAAGAACTGGAACAGCCTCTATACCTGGGACTGCGGTTTCATAGGCTGGGCGATGAGCGCGGTGGATCCGGTACGCGGGTATGAGATTATCCGTCAGTATACTACAGGCCCTGAAGAGGAGGCCCCTTTCGTTCATCACGGCACTCCTCTGGCAACCCAGATACTTGCAATCAATGACGTCTGGCTCAACAACGGTTCCGATGAGGCGATGCTCAGGGAGATATACCCCAGGCTCAAACGTTTCTACGACTATATGTCGGGCCCCGAGTTCAGGGCCCCGAGCGGACTGCTGAGGACCTGGAAGATATTCTATAATTCCGGCGGCTGGGATGACTATGCCGCGCAGAAGTTCCTTACTGATCATCCAGATATCCGAGAGCATACAGCGCCGATGGTCTCCACGTCCTACTATATCCGCTGCGCCCGGATTCTCAGGCAGCTTGCAAGGCATCTGGGACTCAAAAAAGACATCAGTCAGTATGACAAGGATATAGCGGCAATGTCCCGTGGAATCCTTGACAACGCCTGGGATGAGGATTGCGGCTATTTCGGTTACGTGCTTCACGATGATGGAGGAAAGGCCGTGGATATACTTCGTACGGCTGACGGCGTCAATTTCAATATGGGACTTGACGGCTGCACCCCTCTGGTGGCGGGAATCGCCTCTCAAGAACAGAACGAGAGTATGCTGGAGCACATATTCACCGAAGGGGAACTCTGGAGCGGCTGCGGCATCACCGCCGTGTCTCAGACTGCTCCCTACTACAGGGTGGACGGATACTGGAACGGCACTGTATGGATGCCGCACCAGATGATCATGTGGAAGACGATGCTTGACTTCGGCCTTGCATCAAGGGCGAGGCAGATAGCATACAGGGCCCTTGACAAATGGGAAGGGGAATGCAAGGATTCGTACAACTGCTATGAGCATTTCATGCTGGCCAGCGGGCGTGGAGGCGGATGGAACAATTTCTCGGGACTGTCGTCTCCTGTCATAAATCTGTACAGCGCATATTTCAAGCCGGGAACGGTCAGCGCAGGATTCGGCACTCTCATATCCAAGCCGGTATGGGGGGAGGACAACAGCCGTTTCGAGGCCGTACTGGAGTTTGAGCCCGAACTTGAAGGCCGCACTGTCAGCGTGCTGGCCTGCGTGGCGCCGGGTCACGAGTACCGGGTTACGCTTGACGGAAAGGAGGTCCCGACAGTATCTCCTGAGGACGGGCAGCTGGAAATCTCACTGAAGGCTTGCCGCAAGGCCGCAAAATTGATTATCAACACTAAAGACTAGACAATATGGTAAATCCGTTTTCACTGGAAGGGAAAGTGGCTCTCGTGACGGGAGCCTGCTACGGCATAGGATACGCCATCGCCAAGGCATTCGCGCTGGCCGGGGCAGAGGCGATAATTTTCAACGCCCGCACACAGTCAAACATAGACAAGGCTATGGAAGACTACAAGGCTGACGGTATCAATGCCAGGGGCTACATCTGCGATGTTACCGACGAGGTGTCGGTACAGAAGATGGTGGCCGAAGCCACGGCGGAATTCGGCCACATCGACATTCTGGTCAACAACGCCGGAATAATCAAACGGATTCCTATGCACGAAATGGCGAGGGAAGATTTCCAGCAGGTAATAGACATCGACCTCGTGGGGCCGTTTATCTGCGCCAAAGCCGTGTTGCCCCAGATGATGCAGCGCCGCGAAGGTAAAATCATCAACATCTGCTCGATGATGTCCGAGCTCGGACGCGAGACCGTCTCCGCATACGCATCGGCGAAGGGCGGTCTCAAGATGCTCACCCGCAACATCTGCTCCGAATACGGTGAATACAACATTCAGTGCAATGCAATCGGCCCCGGTTATATAGCCACACCGCAGACCGCACCTTTGAGAGAACCACAGCCGGACGGAAGCAGGCATCCTTTCGACAGCTTCATCTGTGCCAAGACCCCTGCAGGACGCTGGCTTGATCCGGATGAACTCGGAGGCCCCGCAGTATTTCTGGCATCGCACGCATCGGATGCAGTGAACGGCCACATTCTCTATGTGGACGGAGGCATACTCGCATATATTGGCAAACAACCCAAATAATAATGGCTTCAATTGATATGGCCGGAGGCTGTACCCCCTCGGGGAGTGGCTAGCCGCCCTCGGCTCTAGAGGGAGGGGCCCACGAAGTGGGAGGGCCTGGTCACTCCGGAGGGGGTACAGCCTCCGGCCACCAAGAAGAATAACAATAAAACGAAAAGATATGACAAAAGTTAATTGCACGGTACGTCAGGCGTCAAGCAATGTGGACGCCAGGCATTATGATACAGCGCGGCTGCGCGAAGAATATCTCGTGGAGAATGTTATGGTTCCCGGAGAAATCAACATGGTTTACTCGATGTTTGACCGCATCATCACCGGCGGCGCCGTACCCGTGGATGAACCCCTTCTTCTGGAAGCTCCCGAGATTCTGCGTGCCGATTATTTCACACAGCGCCGCGAGATAGGCATCTTCAACGTCGGCGGAGCCGGTTCCGTCGTTGTGGGCGATGAAGAATTCCACCTTGAATACAAGGAGGCCCTATACATCGGTCGCGGCAACCGCCACGTCTCTTTCAAGAGCGACGATGCAGCCAAACCCGCTCATTTCTATTTCTGTTCGGCGACCGCCCACAAGGAGACGGGGGTGAAGAAGGTCAGCAAGAAGGACGCCGTCGTGATGCACTGCGGCAGTCTGGAGGAGTCCAACGAGCGTACGATCAACCGTCTTCTGGCCAAGGAAGTCGTTCCCTGCTGCCAGCTTCAGATGGGAATGACCGAGCTTGCTCCCGGCAGCACCTGGAACACTATGCCGGCCCATACCCACAACCGCAGGATGGAGGTCTATTTCTATT
>JAZUHY010000004.1:0-69114 GCA_045641985.1 Candidatus Cryptobacteroides sp. | reverse complement strand
AAAGGGATATCGATTCTGAGAGCGATTCTCTCCACGAGTCCGGTGAAAGTGCTCCGTTCCTCCTTCGATGCGCTGATATCCAGATACACCAACTCGTCCGCACCCTCACAGCTGTACCTGACACCCATTTCCACGGCATCGCCGACCTCCCTGAGGCCTTCGAAATTGACACCTTTCACAACCTGCCCGTTCTTGACGTCAAGACAGGGTATTATTCGTTTAGCGACCATTTCCTGATATCTTCCAAACTGATTTGTCTCTCATAAATTGCCTTGCCGACTATGACTTTCGGCATATTCAGCTCATCAAGACGTACAATGTCCTCCATAGTACTTACGCCCCCGCTTGCGGTAAACACCACCCGTGGAAATTCTTCCTGCAATTTGCGATACAACTCGAAAGACGGTCCCTGCAACATCCCGTCACGGGAGATATCGGTGCAAATCACGTATTTCAGGCCATCAGGCAGAAACCAACCGATCTGCTCCGAGATTGTCAGAGCCGTACGCTCCTGCCACCCCTTGACGGCAACCGTTCCGTCCTTCACGTCAGATCCGAGCAATATCTTCCCTGCACCGAACCGCAGCAGCCATTCGCGGAAAAGTTCCGGTTTCAAGGCGGCAACGCTGCCTACGATCGCCTGGGTGGCTCCGGCATCAAAAATTGATTCCAACGCATCCGGACCGGAGATTCCGCCGCCCCACTCAATTTCAAGGTGCGTCCTGGCAGCAACCTGCTCAAGGATGTGCAGATTGACAGGCCGGGACTCCCTGGCTCCGTCCAGATCGACCATATGTATCCGCCGGACTCCGCAGTCGGCAAATTGCAGCGACATATCGAGCGGGGATGCATCATAAACCTTGCTTGAAGCATAATCCCCTTTGGTCAGGCGGACACAACGTCCACCGGTTATATCTATGGCAGGAATTATCTCTATCATAATTCGATGAAGTTCTTGAGGATCATACCGCCGATGGCACCGCTCTTTTCGGGATGGAACTGAGTACCATAGAAATTCTCATATTTGAGAGCCGCGCTGAAAAGCGTATTTCCGTGGCGGCAGGTGGCAATGGTGTCAGTGCAGATACCCGGATAGAATGAATGCACGAAATACACGTAACTGCCTTCTTCCAGACCCTTGAAAAGCCTGCTTCCAAGATTCGAGATGCGGTTCCATCCCATATGGGGGACCTTCGCATCCGGCTCTGGAACGAATCTGCGGACGTCGCAATCGAAAATCCCCAGGCACCGCGCATCCCCTTCTTCGGAGTGGCGGCACATTATCTGCATCCCGACACAGATACCCAGAACAGGCTTCCGGATGCTCTTTATGAGCTCTGCAAGGCCTTTGGCTCTCAGGCTTTCCATTGCCTCTGCGGCATTTCCCACACCGGGAAGAATGACTTTTGAGGCAGCCTTTATTCTGTCCGGATCGGCAGTGAGTTCGAAATCCGTATCGAGACGCTTCAATGCGTTCATCACAGACTTGATGTTGCCTGCGTCATAATTCACGATGGCTATCATAACAGTCCTTTGCTGGATGGAAGTTCATAACTGAACACGTTTCTTGCGGCCGCTTGTCTGATGGAGCGGGCGAATGCCTTGAAAATGGCTTCCGCGATATGGTGGTTGTTCTCTCCCTTCGCTTCCACGCGGAGGTTGCACTTCGCGGCGTCGCTGAAGGATTTGAAAAAGTGCCTGAACATTTCCGTAGGCACATCCCCGACGTATTCGCGGGTGAATGCCACATCCCATACGAGTTCGCTGCGCCCGCCGAAATCAAGCAGTACAAAAGCTGCGCTCTCATCCATCGGCAAGGCGAAACCGTAGCGCCCTATCCCGCGTTTGTCGCCGAGAGCCTCGCGCACGGCATCTCCGAGGGCAATGCCTATGTCTTCCATCGTATGGTGTTCGTCAACCTCCAGGTCTCCCTTGCACCTTAGCGTAAGGGACAATCCTCCGTGGTGGACAAGCTGGTCAAGCATATGGTCCAGGAATTTGAGGCCGGAATCAATGTCGGATTCATCTTTACCGTCAAGGTCGAGTTTGATGAAGATATCGGTTTCAGCGGTCTTGCGGGAGACTGAGGCGCCGCGCACGCTGCCGCGTATTTCCCCGACAATCCGTTCCCAAGTCAGTTCCCCAAGCCTGAGTCCGCGTGCACCGAGATTTGCGGCAAGTTCCATATCCGTATCACGGTCTCCGATGACGAAGGAGGAAGCCATATCATAGCTGCCGTCAAGGTACTTCACGAGCATACCTGTGCGCGGCTTCCGCGTAGGTGCATTGTCCTGGGGAAGGCTCCTGTCGATAAGTTCGTCATCAAAAGTGACGCCTTCACCCTCAAGTGTTGCAAGCATCTTTTTGTGGGCCGGAAGAAATGTTTCCCAAGGAAATGAATCGGAGCCGAGGCCGTCCTGGTTGGTGACCATCACAATATCGAATCCCAACCCCATCAGAGCCTTCATTCCGGAGATTGCTCCGGGCACGAATTCAAGTTTCTCCAGGGAGTCTATCTGCTCGTCGGCCGGTTCTTTTATAAGGGTGCCGTCCCTATCTACGAATATTGCCTTTTTCATAATCATCGAGTGATTTAAGGAGTTTGTCATTTTCCTCCGGCAGGCCTATGGTGAATCGGAGGCAGTTGGAGCATCCCGAAACCTTGCTGCGGTTGCGGACTATTATCCGGTCTGCGATAAGGTGGCCGTACAGCCTGTCGGCATCGTCAACCTTCACGAGAATGAAGTTGGCTTCGCTCGGGTAAACCTTTCTGACGAAAGAATAATGTGGCAGAGTGGCGGAGACTCGTGCACGCTGAGCCACGATTTCGGCAACCTGCGCGTCTATAGGAACGTCCAGCGCCGCCAGAGCAAGCTTCTGGGTCGATGCATTGATGTTGTAGGGATACTTGACCATCATCATAAGACTGATGATGTATGGATTGGAGAATGCCAGTCCAAGACGCAGGGCGGCAAGGCCGTGTGCCTTGGATAAAGTCTGGAAGACCACAAGATTGGGATATCTGTCAATGCTGCCGACAAGGCTCGGGACGGAACAGAAGTCTATATATGCTTCATCCACAATCACGATTCCATTGAAGGATTCCAGAATCCGGAAAACCTCTCCGTTGGAGAATGCGTTCCCCGAAGGGTTGTTGGGGCTGCATAGAAATATGGCCTTGGTGCGTGAGTCGCAGGCATCCAGTATTTTGTTGACGGGCAGCGAGAAGTCCTCGTTCAGGAGTACCTCGCGCACTTTTATGTCGTTGATGGATGCCGAAACCCCATACATTCCATAGCTCGGTGCAATGGCTACGACATTATCTTTTCCCGGAACGCAGAATATCCTGAAAATCAAGTCAATGGCTTCATCGGAACCGTTACCGGCAAAAATATTCGCGCTGTTCACTCCTTTCAGGTGCGCCAGTTTTTCGCGAAGAGCCGATTGACGGGGGTCGGGGTAGCGGTTCCATCCGGAGGGATAGGGACTCTCATTGGCATCAAGGAAAACTCCTATCGAACCCTTGAATTCATCACGTGCCGTGGAATAAGGGCAAAGTTCACGTATGTTGGGACGCACCAGAGCGCCGATATCTTCAATTTTCATTTATTCTGACCTTTACTGCGTTGGCGTGAGCCTGAAGCCCTTCCGCCTCCGCCAGAGAAACTATGGTCCCTGACAGTCCGGCGAGCCCGTCGCGGGAAATTTCCTGAACAGTCATCTTTCGGATAAAACTGTCTATGTTCACGCCACTGTAAGACCGCGCCCAAGCGCAGGTGGGGAGCGTATGATTGGTGCCGGAGGCGTAATCTCCTGCGCTTTCAGGAGTATAATTGCCGACAAAGACGCTGCCGGCGGCAGTAATTCCGTCAACTATGTCCCAGGCATTCGCTGTGCAGACAATCAAGTGTTCGGGCGCATATTCGTTTGCAAAAGCAATCATATCTGAGCGCTTGCCAAACACGATGAAGTTGCTTTTTTCAAGTGCCGCTTCAGCGAATTCGGACCGGCCGAGAAACTTCAACTGCCGGAGGACTTCGGCTTCAACGCGGGTGGCGAAAGTCTTGCTGCAGCATACAAGAACGACCTGACTGTCGCGTCCGTGTTCCGCCTGCGAGAGCAGGTCGGCGGCAACAAATGAAGGCTTGGCGGACTCGTCGGCAATAACCATTACTTCGGATGGGCCGGCAGGCATATCTATTGCGACAACGCTTCCTCCAAGTTCCTGCTTTGCGCTTGTGACATACTGATTTCCGGGGCCGAATATCTTATCGACCCTGTCGATGCTTTCAGTACCGTATGCCATTGCGGCAATGGCCTGGGCTCCGCCTACTTCATAAATCTTCGTTATTCCGCAATAATCTGCGGCAAAAAGTACTTCGGGAGCAATTTTGCCGTTCTTCCCGGCAGGAGAGCAGAGCACAATCTCCGGACAGCCTGCAATCTTCGCCGGTATGGCGAGCATCAGGACGGTGGAAAACAGGGGAGCGGTGCCGCCGGGGATATACAGGCCGACACGGCCAATGGCCACGGGCTTCTGGAAACATCTGACACCCGGGGCCGTTTCAACCTCTATCGTTTGAGGCATCTGGGCCGAGTGGAAGGCGCTGATGTTTTTTGCGGCCTCGGCCACGGCCTCTTTTACCTCAGGCGAAACCTTCGCACAGGCCTCCATTACCGCATCCCCGCTTACACGGAAACTTTCCGGACAGCGGCCTTCAATTTCACAGGCCAGCTCCCTCAGGGCCTTGTCTCCGTCCCTGCGGACACGGTCAATGATGGCCCGGACTTTTTCCCTGACAATGGGATTGCTGTCGGAGGGACGCTTGCAGATGGCCTTCCAATCGGCTTTGACGGGGTTCTCGTAGATGTTCATATCAAGGAATGATTTTATCGACCTTCAATACCAGAATGCCTTCCGCTCCGATAGCCTTAAGCTGGCGGATCTTATCCCACAGGTCCTCGGCATTGACGACAGAATGCATAGAGTACCAGCCTTTTGCGGCAAGAGGCATAACGGTAGGGCTGCGCATAGCCGGAAGAATCTTTATGGCATCCTCCAGCGCCGCTTCTGGCAGATTCATAAGAATATATTTCTGACCCCGGCTGACTTTTACGGAATCGATGCGGAAAAGAATCTCTTCAAGAATTTTCCGGTCCACGTCCGGGAGCCTGCCGTTGCTGATGAGGACGGCTTCCGAGAAGAATACCTTCTCCACTTCCTTGAGTCCGTTGGAAATGAGTGTGCCCCCGGAAGATACTATATCAAAAATGGCATCGGCGATGCCGGCGGCCGGAGCTATCTCGACGGAACCCATAATCACCTCTATGTCAGCCTGAATGCCGTTCTTCTCAAGGTATTTCCTGAGGATATTGGGATAAGATGTGGCTATGCGCTTTCCGTTGAAATATTGGGGACCGTCATATTCATTTGCCTTGGGAACGGCGAGGGAAATCCGGCAGGCACTGAAACCAAGTCTGGCCTCAATCTTGACATCCAACCCCTTTTCTTCCACCTCGTTGAGACCCACGATACCCAGAGAGGCGGTTCCGTTTGAAACAACCTGAGGGATGTCATCATCTCTCATATACAGAACTTCCAGAGGGAAATTCGCTGATTTGGAAAGAAACTTTCTTTTGGAATCGTCAACACAGATGCCGATTTCCTGCAAAAGTGAAGCACACTCTTCGTTGAGACGGCCCTTTGACTGAATTGCTAAACGTAACATATCTGCAAATTGTGATGAATGACAGGATGACCCGCTTTTACTTTACAACTATGGCCTTTATCCCCGCGAGGTTGGCGAATTTCTGTATTCTGCCCGCGATATGGCCTATTCCTATGGCGCAGTGGTGTGACGGACCGGCCTTGCTCCATTGGTCTATGAAGGATGCGGCTCCGCAGGGGAAGCGGTAGCGGCTGTTGGTATTGCCTATCTCGAGTATTGCGCCGGGCACACTCCGGCCTTCGGCTATGAGCAGGAATACCCCGTCGGCCCCTTCGCATACGGACAGAAGGGTGACGTCCGTGCTCCGTACCGTCATCTGTATGGACAGTCCCTTGCCCGGCTTGCCGTGGAACACAGGCAGGGGAACGAGCCCGACCTTGCTGTCGGACATAAGGTGATGGGCAGGGCCGTCGTGACCGAGGAGGACTACGTCATCGTCGAAGTCCATCGCATAGAATTCCGAGAAGGAGCCGCCTGCACCGAACAGGCTGAGTATTTTCATCGCCTGGGCGTTCTTGACCTCGCATTCTCCCGCCACGGGGATGCCGGATCCGGTCAGCAGCGTGTTTCCTGCAATCACAGATGTCACTATGTCTTCGTGTTCGCTGCCGGGCGTGCCCTCGTAATAGTATGCCAGCGCCCCCAGGCCGTATCCGGCAACGAGCCTGTCGAGAGCCACCGCAGTGCGGGCGGCCCTTGCAAGCTCGTCCTTTTCGCATTCCGGACTGACGTCGAATGCGTTCCGGAACTCATCGATTTTGGCTTGTACCTCATTCTCGCCGGCGCCGTCCCTCAATTCCCGCAGTTCGTCCATTTCAAGGAGTTTGATTTCGGTCCCGAAGGTGGATGACTGCCTGAGCAGATCGGTATAGACATCCAGCATACCGCAGTAGTAATGCCCCAGAATGCCAAGTCTGGTTTCTCTCATCCCCTTGAGTACCTGAGCCGCCTGCACCCATTCGCCTATCTGCTTCCAGCTGTCTTCATCTTTCAGGTGACCGGTAACAATATCGTAGCGTATTCCGCTGCGGTTGAATACTCCGGCAATCTCCGGAATGGAACAGGCCTGGCAATACTCCAGCCACATTCCGGTTCTTCCGCTCCGGCCCGTGGTGGAATTGAGGCGCGCATAATCGATTCTCGAATCCGGCTGAAGGTTGAGAAGGATGCACGGACATCCCGCGGCCTGCGCCACAGGCAGGACGGTTGATGAAAGGCAATAGGTTGAGACGTAGATGAAAAGAAGGTCTGTCCCGGAATTTCTCAGGACTCCGGCCGCGGCTGCGGCTGACTCAGCGGAGTCCACCAGTCCGAGGTCTGTTACCTCCACACCGTCGCAATTCTGCAGAAAAGATATGATTTGCGCGGCATATCCGTCAAGATGGTCCTTCAATCCATCGAACTGGTCCCAATAAGTGTTGAGGCCTGTGTACAGAAATCCTGCTCGTGTTGGTGTCATAACTGTGAGGTTTTTGTTTGTTCTTGTGTCCGGGCCGCCTTATACAGCTGCCAGCTGTTGTAGAGATTGTGCCAGATGCTGTAGAAGCCGCAGGCGATGGAAGACACGGGGTCAAGGAAGGTGTAGCCCATCCATATTCCGAACACCGTGTTTTTCTGGCCCAGAGCCTGGCCCGCCGTTATTTCGTACCTGTATCGCTTTCCTATGAGTCTGCCTGCCCGGAACTGGAAAAGACAGGCCGCCGCCGAAACTGCGGCGATGCCGAGGATGATGCCCCCGCCGTTGTCGCTGTGTACGATGGCCCTGGTGCTCATAAGTATAGCCAGGGAGAGAGAAACGGCCCAGATGTAGAAAGACAGGCCGGTGTATTTCAGAAGCTTTGCGTGCACGGCGGGGAACAGGGATCGAACCCCCCAGGCAAGCAGACAGGGCAGAAGCAGGAGAGGGAATACCTTGGCTATGATTCTCAGAAATGCCGCTCCGAAAGATATACCCTCCAAAGGGTGAATCAGAGGAACAAATGTTGGTACAAGGATGCTGACAAGGATGTTGATAAGGACCGTGTATCCTACCACTCCGGCCATATCGCCGCCGAGTTTGCCGGTGACTACTGCGCAGGCGGTGGCAGTGGGGCATATCAGGCAGAGCATCAGGGATTCCAGGATGACGGAGTTCTGCATCCCCCGGGCGAATGTGAGAATCAGGGCGAGTGATATGAACAAGAATCCCTGTATCAGCAGCAGCCATCCCTGCCATCTGTGAGGGCGCAACTGACTCGGTTCAATCCTGCAGAATGCGAGAAACAGCATTCCGAAAAGCAATACCGGCTGAAGCGTCCTGCAGCAGGATTCAAGAAAGGGGCCTGCCGGGTGGAGCGTGGGAACGGAGTGATAAATCAGATAGGCACCGGCTCCGGCGACCATACTGATGACCAGCATCCAGTCCTTTACGAACTTCCTGAAAGTGTAGCGCTTGTATGCCATAGACTTTTCCCTTGATGCAAAATTATTGAATTTTTGGCAAAAAATCACTATTATTGCAAGATAAAACCTTAACCTGATGAATTCTAAAACTATTGAAGCCGGGGATTATGCCCTGATGCTTGCGTCCGGTGCCTCGAGGCTCAACGCGAGCAGAAAGGAAATCAACGATCTCAACGTGTTTCCCATTCCGGACGGCGATACCGGGGACAATATGTATATGACCATCCGTTCCGGCTGTGAATCCATCAGCAGAGAGACATCCGGGATAGGCATGATGGCTTCAGAGGCTTCAAAAGGAATGCTTTTCGGAGCCCGAGGCAACTCCGGGGTCATTCTGTCAAGGATATTCGCAGGCATCGCCAAAGGGCTCGGAACCGCTGAAAAAGCAGATTTGGCCTTGTGGAAAAACGCGATGCAGGAAGCCGTCAACGAGTCCTACAAGTCGGTGGCGGTGCCGGTTGAAGGCACGGTGCTGACTGTCCTCAAGGATGCGGTAAAAGTGGCCAACGGCAGCGGCGTGGAGACTTTTGAAGAGTATTTCAACCTGTTGAGCACCGAAGCGTCCCGTTCCCTTGAACGCACCCCCGAACTCCTTCCCGTCCTTAAGGAGGCGGGAGTCGTGGACAGCGGCGGAGCCGGACTCCTCCACATTCTGGAGGGAATGAAGGCGGCTCTTGAGGGGGAGGCGTCATCCGATGCGGCGGGCCCTCAGGAAAGCGACGGTGCCGGGAAAATAGACCTGAACGCCTTCACCGAGGACAGCGAACTGACCTTCGGCTATTGCACCGAGTTCCTTCTCAGGCTCCAGACCGCCAAGGTGGGGGACGTGGCATCGTTCGACGAAACGGTAATCCGCGACTCTCTGCTGGCCGCCGGCGATTCTCTGGTGTTCATCCGCGAGGGCAGCATAATAAAGGTTCACGTCCACACCAAAACGCCCGGCGACATCCTCAACCTCTGCCAGAAATGGGGGGAATATCTCAAGATAAAAGTCGAGAATATGACTCTCCAGCACCACGAGAACAATATGGACCGGAAAGTGTCCAAGGGCCCGAGGAAGAAAAGGGCGGTTGTTGCCGTGGCATCCGGAGAAGGGTTGGTGAACGTCCTGAAAGACACCGGGGCCGACTTCATCATAGAGGGCGGCCAGACTATGAACCCTTCCGCCGAAAGTTTCATCGACGCTTTCGACAGGGTGAATGCGGATTTGATATACGTGCTCCCCAACAACTCGAACATTATCCTTACGGCAAAGCAGGCGGCAGGACTTTATCCGGCTTCCGATGTGCGCGTTATCGCTACGAAGAGCATAGGAGCGGGTTATGCTGTGCTGGGTTCCGTGGATTTCTCCGCAAACGATGCCGGGGCCGTTGTGGCGGAAGCTGAGGAAATCGCTTCAACTACAGTCACCGGCATGGTCTCGAAAGCAATCAGGGATACCAGGGATGCCGTAAAGGGCGACTACATTGGTTTTTCCGGCGGGGAGATCCTCTGCGATTCGTCCGACAGGAGCGAAGCTGCTGTGGAATTGTGCAGGAAACTGAATGCCGGCAACTCAGATGTGATTCTTCTGTTCAAGGGGGCCGATGTGCCTCAAGATGAAGCGGATGCACTGAATGCAAGGCTTCAGGCTGAATTCCGCAGTGCGGAAGTTGTGATTTGTGACGGCGGACAACCGATTTTCGATTATATTCTAATATTTGAATAATATGTGGACTTATTTTACCGATACCGACACCGACATCACTCCCGAGGTGGCGGCCCAATACGGCTACAAGCTTATCAGTATGCCCTACAGCGTGGATGCCAGAAGCATCTACCCTTTCGTGGATTATGACAGATTCGATTCAAAGGCTTTCTATGATATGCTCCGCGACGGAGTCCTTCCCACCACCAGCGCTATCAGCGAGGATGAGTATATCAGATATTTCGAGCCCGAATTCGCCGCAGGAAAAGATGTTTTCTACGTTCATTTCTCGGCCGCGATGACAATGACTTTCGGCAATATGTACAAGGCTCTCGACAAGTTGAAGGCAAAGTACCCGGAACGCAGGTTCCTGGAAGTGGATACCAAGGGTATAACGATTGTCAGCTATTTGATTGTCAGGGAGATAGGAGATATGCTCAATGCCGGCAAGACTCCTGAGGAGATTGTGGAATGGTCCAAGACCGAAGTTGATCATTACTCGCAGTATTTCTTTGCCGACGACCTCAGGTTTTTCCGCCGCAGCGGCCGCGTGAGCGGCATCGCCGCCACGATGGGAGGCCTCATAGGCATACGCCCCATTATCCATATGAACGCGGAGGGCAAGATGGTCAGCATAGGCAAGGAAAAAGGCCGCAACAATGCGATGAACCGTCTCCTGTCCTATGTGGAGGAAATGGGCGACGACATCAAGAACCATCATTTCATAATAGGGCACACGGATGCTCCCGAACTCGCGGAGCAGATGGCGCAGATGCTCAAGGCGCGCTTCGGCGACGATTTGAAATACGAATTCGTGGTCACCAATCCCACTGCCGGCAGCCATTGCGGCCCCAACGGCGTGGGTGTGGCTTTCCACTCAAAAGGCAGATAGACTATGATTGAGGTCAGGGAAGTTGTCAGCCGCAGGCAGAAGAGAGAATTCCTCGAATTTCCCAACAGGCTGTACAAGGATTGCCCTTATTACGTTCCGCCCCTCTATCTTGACGAGAGGAAGATATTTACTAAAAACTACATCTACTACGAGACCTGCGAGGCCGTTTATTACAACGCCTACAGGGACGGAGTGATGGCGGGCCGCATCAGCGGAATCCTCCAGCATTCCTCGAACGACAAATGGGGCCAGAAGCGCGTCCGCTTCACCCGCTTCGACGTCATTGACGATTTCGAGGTGGCGAAAGCTCTTTTCGAGGCTGTGGAGAAGTGGGCGGTCTCAAAGGGAATGGAAGAGGTCGTCGGCCCGCTCGGTTTCTCCGACCTCGAAAGGGAAGGGCTCCTCGTCGAGGGATTTGACCAGATGTCAACCTTCGAGGAAGCATACAACTACGAGTATTACGGGAAATTCATAGAAAAACTAGGTTACGCCAAGGAAGTGGACTGGACAGAGAGCCAGATTCGCTATCCCAAGGACCCCGAGTCCGTAGAGGAAATGAAGAAGATGGCCGGATTCGTTCTCAGACGGTACAAACTTCATATAGGAGAGGCCCGCAGTGCCGGAGAATTCCTTGACAGGTACAAGGACGGGTTCTTTGAAATTCTCGACAAGTCGTATGAGAAGGTTTACGGGACTGTCCCGTTCACCGAAAGTATGAAGAAACTTCTCGTGGACAATTTCCGCCTCATAATAGACGAGAGATTCGCCATTGCAATTCTGAATGAGAATAATGAAATGGTCTGTATGGGAGTGTGTTTCCCCTGCATCGCAAAGGCAATGAAGGCGTCCGGAGGCCATCTGACGCCAAAAGCCCTGTATCATTTTCTCAAGGCGAGAAAGAACCCGGAAATCATCGGACTCGGTCTCATCGGGGTCGATCCGGAGTATCTCAACAGAGGCGTAAGCGTTGTGATAGCCAATGAACTCTGCAGGATGCTGGCGGACCCTCATCTGAAATATGCCGACACGAATCTGAATCTGGAAGACAACGCGGCCATTCTGAACCTCTGGAAGCGCTTTGATGAAAAACGCAACAAGCGCCGCCGTTCATATCTCAAGAAACTTGTATGATAAAGATAATAGTTGACTGCTTCGGAGGCGACCACAGTCCCGATGCCAATATTGACGGCAGCCTTGCCGCTTTGCAGAAATTTCCGGATTTGAGCCTCATCCTTACGGGGGATGAAAAGACCATCGCCTCCAAACTTGAGGGAAGGGATTATGACCGTTCCCGTTTGAGCATAGTCCACGCCCCGGACGTGATAGGCTGTGACGAGAAGCCTACTGACGCCATACGCCTAAAGAAGGAAAGCTCGATGATAAAGGCCGTCCGGATGCTCCGTGACGAGGATGACATAGCCGGAATGGTGAGTGTGGGTTCCACCGGAGCCCTCGTCGCCGCCGCCCTCACCAGAGTGGGCCTGCTTGAAGGTGTCATACGGCCTGCCTTCTGCCCCCTGCTGCCTACGATGAAAGGCGGAATTGTAGGTATCTGCGACAGCGGGGCCAACGTTGAAGTGACCTCCGATTACCTTAAGCAGTTCGCCATTATGGCTTCGCTCTATCTGGAGAATGTCTATGATGTCCCGAACCCCCGGATAGCGCTGCTGAACGTGGGGTTGGAGGCGGAGAAGGGAGATACCATACGCCGGGAGGCCTACGAAAAGCTGGCTGCCCTGCCCTGCATCAATTTCGTTGGAAATATGGAGAGCCGCGACCTACTGTCCGGTTCATATGACGCCGTGGTGTGCGACGGCTTCTCCGGCAACGTGCTGGTGAAGACAACGGAAGGCACCGCCATCGAGCTGCTCAAGAAGGTGAAGGAGACCATCTTCTCCCGCACTATTTATAAAATAGGCGCGTTGTTCCAGAAAAAAATGTTTGCCGACCTCAAGGCGTTTATGAACTATCAGAACTACGGAGGCAGCGTGCTGCTCGGCACACGCAAGGTGGTGGTGAAAGGGCACGGCAGCAGCAAGGCCGTGGCTGTGGAGAAATGCATTGAGCAGGCATACAGGATGGAAGCCAGTTCACTTTCGGCCAAGACAGAGGCCGCCCTGAATAAATATGATCATTACGAATAACAGTTATGTTTGAAGAAGTACAGAAAATTTTGGCGAAGCAGCTCAGAATCGAGCCTTCCCGCATTACACTCGAATCCAAGATAATGGAGGATCTGGGAGCGGATTCCCTCAATATCCTCCAGCTTCTGATGAAGATTGAAGACGACTACGGCATTGTCATTCCCGACGAGAAACTGGCTCATTTCGAGACAGTGGGCGACGTTGTGGCATATCTTGACCTGCAGAAGGACAAACTTTGACATTTTGTCACTGGAACGCAATTTGATTGAATCAGGCCGTGCCCACAGGGGTGCGGCTTGATTTTTCATAAACGAGTAATAACTACATATATTATGGCAACAAAAGGACAGATTGGAGTAACCACCGAGAACATTTTCCCGGTCATCAAACAGTTTTTGTACAGCGATCACGAGATATTCCTCCGTGAGCTGGTGGCCAATGCGGTTGACGCCACACAGAAGATGAAAGCGCTGGCTTCCAGCGGGGATTTTAAGGAGGAACTTGGTGAGCTGAAGGTCGGTGTCGAACTTGATGAAAAAAAGAAGACACTAAAAATAATTGACAGTGGTATCGGTATGACCGAAGAGGAGGTTGACAGATACATCAACCAGATAGCTTTCTCATCGGCAGGGGAGTTCCTTGAGAAGTATAAGGACCAGATGTCCAATATCATAGGCCATTTCGGCCTCGGATTCTATTCCGCCTTTATGGTGGCGAAGAAAGTCACCATCGAGACCTTGAGCTGGAAGGATGGTTCCAAGGCCGTCAAGTGGTCTTGCGACGGTTCTCCCGAGTTTGAGATGACGGCATCCAAGAAAGAGGACCGGGGAACTGTCATCACTCTTTTCTTTGATGACGAGTCGGCTGAAGAATTCGGCACAAAAGGCAGGATAAGCCAGCTTCTCGGCAAGTACTGCAAGTTTATGCCCGTTCCGGTGGTGTTCGGCAAGAAGACCGAGTGGAAGGACGGCAAGTCCGTGGAGACGGACGAGGACAACGTCATCAACAACACCGATCCCATCTGGACCAAGTCCCCTTCGGAGCTGAAGGACGAAGACTACCTCAATTTCTACAAGACGCTCTATCCTATGGAGGAGGAGCCTATGTTCTGGATTCACCTTAACGTGGATTATCCTTTCACCCTTACCGGTGTGCTCTATTTCCCCAAGATAAAGGAGCGTATGGCTATCGACAAGAACAAGATTCAGCTGTTCTGCAACCAGATGTTCGTCACCGAGCACGTGGACAACATCGTGCCTGACTTCCTCACCCTTCTCCACGGTGTCATCGACTCTCCGGACATTCCTCTGAACGTGAGCCGCAGCTACCTCCAGTCGGATGCCAACGTCAAGAAGATAAGCACCTACATCACCAAAAAGGTTGCCGACCGTCTTGAAGAGATATCCAGGGACCAGCGCGAGCAGTTCGAGCAGAAGTGGGACAACATCAAGCTCTTCATCGAGTACGGAATGCTTTCCGACGAGAAATTCTGCGAACGTGCCCTGCAGTTCGCCCTGTTGAAGAATACGGATGGCAAATATTTCTCACTCGAAGACTACCGCAAGGCCATCGAACCCAATCAGACCGACAAGGACAAGAAGGTCATCTACCTGTACGCCACCAACGTCGATGAGCAATACAGCTTCATCGAGGCCGCAAAGAATCAGGGCTACGACGTGCTTCTGATGGACTGCGAGCTCGACAGCCATTTTGTCAACCTTCTGGAGCAGAAGTTGAAGGACAGCGGTTTTGCCCGCGTTGACAGCGACTCCGCCGACAACCTCATCAGGAAGGAGGACAAGGTGAAACCGGAGATGAGTGAGGATGACAAAAAGGCTCTTGACGAGCTTTTCAAGGCGGCTCTTCCGGAAGGGAACGAATATCAGATTCAGGCGGAGAACCTCGGCGAGAAATCAGCGCCCGTTCTCATTACCCAGAGCGAATTCATGCGTCGTTGGAGAGAAATGAGTGCGATGGGAGGAGGAATGAACTTCTACGGACAGATGCCCGTTTCATATGACGTGAAGGTCAATATGGAAAATCCCGTCATCGCAAGGATATGGGCTGACAGGGAAAACACCAAAGACCTCCTCAGGCAGGTGGTTGATCTTGCCCTTCTGAGCAACGGAATGCTGAAGGGCAAGGCCCTCTCCGACTTCATAGCCAGAAGCGAATCCTATTTGTAGAGGAAGCGCTTGATACTCATCTTCGGGGTTTTCTCGAAGGGTTCGAGAACAATTTCAATCTTGGAAAGTCTGCTGTACGCGGGCAGGACTCGGTTGGAATTGTTTTTTATGTTCTCCGGAATGTCGGAGATGGTCTCGGCGTCCAGTTTGTTTTCTTTTATGGCGGCATCGTCCAGATAGACCAGCCCCACGAGCTTGCCGTTCCTGTCCACCACCACCGACTCCGCCACATAGTCCTGGCTGTTGATTACGGCCTCCAGTTCCTCGGGATAGATGTTCTGGCCGTTTGCCGACAGAATCATATTCTTGCTTCTGCCCTTTATGAAGATGTTGCCGTCCTTGTCCATTATGCCGAGGTCGCCGGTGCGCAGGAAGCCGTCGTCCGTGAAGGCGTTGGCATTGGCTTCCGGGTTGTTGAGGTAGCCGGAACAGATGTTGGTACCGCGGGCCTGAATCTCACCCGCAATGTGCTGCGGATCCTCGGAATCAATGCGGATCTCGGTGCACTCCACCTGTTTCCCGCAGGAGCCGGGGACGTAGCGCCTCCAATCCTCATAGGCCAGCAGGGGAGCGGCCTCCGTCATTCCGTAACCTACGGTGTAGGGCAGCCTTATCTTCCTGAACACCTTCTCGACCTCGGGATTGAGTGCGGCTCCGCCCATAATGAAATACTTGACCCTTCCTCCGAATGCTTCCTTTGTCTTTGTTCCTATCTTATTGTAAATCAACTTGTTTATGCCTGGAATAAAGAGCAGTGCCTTCATATACCACCTGCTTGTGACGGGTTTGATGGCGGATTTGTAAATCTTCTCCATCACGAGCGGCACTGTCACCACCATAAACGGCCTGAGGCTCTTCATTGCCTGGAGCAGCAGCGTCGGGGACGGTGTCTTGCCGAAATAAAAAATCTTCACGCCGAAGCATATCGGGAAGAGGAATTCTATCACAAGACCGTAGATATGGCCCATAGGCAGCATTGACACGATGGTGTCCTCCTCGTTGCAGGGGACGTGCTTGGTGGCGAAGTCAATCATAGAACTGAAGCACTCGTATCTGAGCATCACTCCCTTGGGGGCGCTGGTGGTTCCGGAGGTGTAATTGATGACGCAAACATCCTTGTCGTTCCCGCCGGGGAAGTTGACGCTCTCTCTGTTGAAGCCCAGGGGATATCTGGACGAAAACGTTTCCGGGATGCCGTCAAAAGCCGCCTTGATTCTGTCGTTGCGGCTGTAAAGCAACGTAAAATCGCCGATGTTTATGACGGCCTTCAGCTGAGGCATCTGACTGATGTCCATATGAGTCCACTTGTCCTTGTCCGTGAACATTATCACGGCGCCGGAGTGGTCTGCAAGGTGGGAGACGCTGTCGGGCGTGAAGTCGCTGAGCAGCGGCACCGCAATTGCTCCGTAGGTGTTGACGGCAAGGAAACTCACTGCCCATCTTGCGGAATTTCTCGCATAGATTGCAATTTTGTCTTCCCTGGTGATGCCTGTGGCTTCAAAGAACAGATGGAACTTGGCTATGCTGGTCGCAAGTTCCTTGTGGGTGAAGGTTTCACCCCTGTAATTGCCCAGTGCGATCTGGTCCCAGTCGCGTTTGATGACGTCTTCGATTCGGCTCAGATAGTGTGTCATTATTTAACGGATTTGTATGCAAAGATAGCCGGAGTCACGAAAATCGTCAAGTGATTTTGCTTGATATGTGGCGATTTTTTTACATATTTGTGGCGAACGCCTCAATTCAGGGGTGAAATTGTTATGAAAAGACCAATAGTAGCGCTAATTTATGATTTCGACGGGACGTTGTCTCCCGGCAATATGCAGGAATTCGGCTTCATTCAGGCCGTCGGCAAGACACCGGCGGAATTCTGGGAATCCAGCAACAACATTGCGACAGGCCAGGATGCATCCAACGTTCTTGCCTATATGAAACTGATGTTCGATGAGGCGAAGGCCAGCGGTATCAGCCTGCGCCGTTCCGAATTCGGGAAGTTCGGCAGGGAGATTGAACTCTTCGAAGGCGTGAGGGAATGGTTCTCGCTCGTGAACGAATATGGTGCTTCGCGCGGAATAAAGGTCGAGCACTACATCAATTCCTCCGGCCTCAAGGAAATTATAGACGGAAGCCCCATTGCCGGCGAATTCAAGCACATTTTCGCGGGATCGTTCATATACAACGGCGACGGAGAGGCTGAATGGCCCGGCATTGCCGTTGATTATACAGCCAAGACGCAGTTCCTTTTCAAGATAAGCAAGGGTATCTTCAGTTCCGAAGACAACAAGATGGTCAACTCCTCCGTGTCGGAAGACAAGAAACGCATCCCCATATCGCATATGATTTACTTCGGGGACGGCGACACCGACGTGCCCTGTATGAAGATTGTCGGTATGTTCGGGGGCTATCCCGTGGCCGTCTATGACGAAAAGAACGACAGGAAGCGCGCTTCTGCGCTCAAACTCAAGCGCCAGGGGCGTGTGCGCTTCATCACTCCGGCCGTATATACCAAAGACAGCAGGGCCTACAGAATCGTCTGCGCCATCATCGACAAGATAAAGGCCGACTGCGAACTGGAGAAACTGGTCTGATTTCTATTCCTCCGCCGGCTTGAGCGTGGTATAGACGTTGGTCACGTCTTCATCGTCTTCAAGAAGTCCGGTGAGCTTGTCGAGCGTTGCTCTCTGCTCGGGGGTGACGTCCTTGAGCTCCACGGTGGGTATTCTCTCGAATCCTCCGGACACGAGTTCGTATCCGTTGTCCTCTATGAATTTCTGGATGTTGCCGTAGGAACTGTAGTCTCCGTAGATGACCACCACCTTGTATTCCTCTCCCTCCTTTGTGACCTCGCTGTCTTCGAAGACCTCGTCCACACCGTAGTCGATGAGCTCAAGTTCAAGCTCTTCGAGGTCCATTCCGTCCTTTTCCCTGATGCGGAAGACGCATTTGTGGTCGAACATAAAGGCCACGGAGCCGCTGGTGCCGAGGTTCCCGCCGCATTTATTGAAATAGCTGCGGACGTTGGCGACGGTGCGGGTATTGTTGTCGGTGGCTGTCTCCACGAGGTATGCGATGCCGAAAGGACCATATCCTTCGAAGACGACCTCCTTGAAGTCTCCCTGCTTGCTCTCGGTAGCCTTCTTGATGGCGCGCTCGATGTTCTCCTTGGGCATCTGCTCCGTACGGGCTTCAGCTATGAGTGCGCGGAGACGGGGGTTGCCGGTGACGTCGGGGCCGCCTATTTTCACCGCAATTGTGATTTCTTTTCCGAGTTTGGTGAAGGTGCGGGCCATATGTCCCCACCTTTTAAGTTTTCTTTCCTTGCGGAACTCAAAGGCTCTTCCCATAATTATTCCTCCACTGCTGAAATGTAACGCTGTATGTCAAATGCCTCGATGCTCTGGGGATATTTGTCTTCTATTGTCCTGTAAGCTTCGAGGGCACCCTTCCTGTCACCGAGTTTTTCGAGTGCGAGACCTGCCTTCATCAGATAGGTGGCGGCGAAGACGTTGTCGGCCTTTGCCGCGGCGGCGCGGAAGCACTTGACGGCGACGCTGTAGTCTTCAAGGCCCACGTACGCGTCACCTTCGCAGGCGAGAGCGCGCGCGGCGAGAATGGCATCCCTGCCCTTGTATTTCCTGAGATAGGAAACGGCGTTTTCGAAATTGCCGAGCTGGAGCTCGCAGATGCCCGCATACAGATAGACGGACTTGCCGGCCTTTGCTCCGTATTCCTCAATCACCTGTTCGAAACCGGGGACGTTGCCGTCTCCGCTGAGTGCGAGCTCGAACTCGCCGGCCTGGAAACTGGCTTCTGCGGGATACATCGCCGCCATAGCCTCCGCGCACTTGGGCCCGTAGATGAATTTGCCGTAGGCGAGGATTGAAAGTCCTACCACGAGGATGGCGATGAGAACGCCCCAGATTGTCTTCTGGTTTTCATTGAAAAACTGTTCTGTCCTGGAGACGGTAGCTTCGATGTTTTCCTTGCGTACCTCTTCCTGATTCTTTTGCTTTGTTGTTGCCATATTGTTTTCGTTTGATTATTCAAAAAAGCCTACAAAAATAGACATAAATGTTCAATATTGCAATATGAATTGTCGGATACTTTTGCTATCTTTGAGCCGTGCCTGTACTCAATAAAATAGTGATACGCGACTTCCGCAACATAGGATTGCAGGAGCTTGAGTTCTCGCCCAACGTGAACTGCATATGCGGCGGCAACGGGGAAGGGAAGACCAACCTTCTGGATGCCGTCTGGTATCTTTCGATGACCAAGAGCGCTTTCGCTTCCACCGACAGGTTCAATTTCCGGCACGGCTGCGAATCGTTCGCGCTCAGCGGGCTGTACTCCTTCGATGGCGTCCCTGATTCCAGAGTGTCCGTAATCGTGGGGAAGAACGGGGAGAAGAAGGTAAGGCGCGACGACAAGCCCTATCCGAAGATATCGGAGCACATAGGGTTGATTCCCATTGTGATGGTGTCTCCCGCCGACACCCAGATGATTTCCGAGTCCGGGGAGGAAAGGCGGAGGTTCGTGAATTCCGTGCTTTCGCAGTTCGACAGGGAGTATCTGCACAGTCTGATGCAGTATGACAGGCTTCTGCGCCAGCGCAACACTATGCTTCGCGACGGTATGGAGGATGATGCGCTCCTGGATGTGCTGGAGGACAGGATGTCCGCGCTCGCCGCTCCGGTGTGCGCCGCCAGGAGGAAATTCTGCGCTGAACTGAATCCTTTGGTTCAGAAGTATTATAACGAGATATCCGGAGGGCGCGAGACTGTAGATGTGGAATACCGTTCCGATTCTGACGGCTCACCGCTGCGCGATATCCTCGCGGCCGGGCGCAACCGTGACCGCATTCTCAAGTACACAGGCTCCGGACCGCAGAGGGATGACTTCCTTTTCGGAATGGATGGCTATCCTATCCGGAAATGCGGGTCGCAAGGGCAGCAGAAGTCCTTCCTGGTGGCTCTGAAATTCGCCCAGTACGAGATAATGCGTGATGCCTGCGGATGCGCTCCGATACTGCTGCTCGACGACCTCTTCGACAAGTTGGACATTGCCAGGGTGGGAAACCTTCTGAAGATGGTGTCCGGCACCGAATTCGGGCAGATATTCGTTACGGATTCCAACAAGGTGAGAATCAGGTCTCTGGTGGATGAACTCACTTCCGACAGAGCATACTATGAGGCTGAAGGGGGAGCCTTCGGGAAATTATGAGCCGCATGGAACGCAAGCAGGCTGTGCAGGTAGGGGAGCTTATGAAGATCTTTCTGCTCACCAGTCATCTGTCGTCGGGGATGAATACCCGTCGGGTGTTCGCCGCCTGGGATGCCGCTTCGGGGGCTGCGGATTTCACGCTGAAAAGATTCTATCGCGACGGAATACTCTACATTACCGTAAGTTCGTCGGTAATCCGCAGCCAGCTGGAATACCGGAAGGATGATCTGGTAGAGAAGATGAATGCCATTCTGTCGGATGACTGGTTGTTTACTCCGGAAGATGCCCGGGTAGGTTTTGTAAGGCAATTGAGACTGAAATGAAAATTGTGGTGGACGATATGATTCCTTTTGTAAAGGGAGTCTTTGAGCCGTATGCGGACGTCCTTTACCGGGACGGGGCCGCGATTTCGCGTTCCGACCTTATGGATGCCGGGGCTCTGGTAATCAGGACCAGGACGCGCTGCAATGCGGACCTTCTGGACGGAACGGCGGTGAAGATAATTGCCACTGCAACGGCAGGATTCGACAATATAGACATACGGTACTGCCGGGATCACGGGATTTTCATCAAGAATGCGGACGGATGCAATTCCGGAGGGGTGATGAATTATGTTTTCTCGGCCCTGTACGGATGCGCCGCAAGGAAGAGCATCCCTCTGCGTGGTGCGACTTTCGGCATCGTGGGGGTCGGCAGTACGGGAAGAAAGGTGGAGGATATGGCCAGAATGCTCGGTTTCAAGGTGTTGCTGTATGACCCGCTCCGGGCGGACGAGGAAGGTGGCTCTCAATTCTGCAGCCTTGACTATCTGCTTGAGAACTCCGACGTGGTCAGTCTGCATCTTCCCCTGAACGAAGGGACGAGGCGTATGGCCAATGCTGATTTCTTCCGGAAAATGCGGCTCGGAGCCTTCTTCATCAATACGGCTCACGGTGAACTTGTTGTGGAGGAAGACCTTATGGAATGCATTCCGAAGCTGGGCCCCGTGGTGATAGACACCTGGAACAATGAGCCGGACATAAACAGGGAACTGATGGATATGGTGGATATAGCCACTCCTCACATAGCCGGTTATTCATATCAGGGCAAGCAGATAAGCGCTATGATGGCCGTGCGGGCCGTGGCCCGTTTCTTCGGGATTCGCGAGCTCTTCGATTTCTATCCTGTAGCGGACATAAAGGAACTTGAGGCTGTCAAACTGGCCGTGAGCGGTATGAGCCAGGGACAGATAGCTTCCGTTATCCAGTACAATTATCCTATTTTCACCGACGATTTCCTGTTCCGGATGAATCCCGGAGGCTTCACGGAATTGCGGTCGAACTATCAATACCGCCGTGAATTCTATATAGATTGAAAATACTATGAACAACAAAAAAATCGAGGCTCAGATTGAGCGTTTCAGAAAAGGTTTCCCATGGCTGGACATAGTGGCGGCCGCCACTCCGGGGAACGGTATCGAGGTTCTTGGAGAAAAGGAGCAGAAGGAAGCGGTCGATTATTTCTCCAAGGCGGAAGTCAGGGGCAAGTGCAAGTTCGTGCCGGCGTCCGGTGCGGCTTCCAGAATGTTCAAGGACATTTTTGCGGGAATGGATGAGCCCAATGATTCCGTACGCAAGCTTTCGGACAGCATACGCCGTTTTGCATTCTATGACCCGGAGGTGTTTGTTGAGGGGGGCAACGTCGCGAAGGAACTTCTCACCGCTGACGGACTCGATTACGGTTCCAAGCCGAAGGGTGTGCTGAAATTCCACAGATATCCTTCGGAACTGCGCACTGCGCTTGCGGAGCATCTCGTTGAGGGGCAGGCATATATGCGAAATGCTGACGGCAGCGTCAATCTTGTTGTCACCATTTCTCCGGAGCATCGCCCGCTCTTTGAAAGCGCTCTGGCCGAGGTGAAGGAAAAATATGAAAAGCGTTACGGTGTCCGCTACAACATCCGTTTCGTGTATCAGGACAAGGAAACCGACACTGTGGCCGTCGATATGGACAACAGGCCTTTCCTGAAGGAGGACGGGACCGTCTTGTTCCGGCCGGCCGGACACGGTGCCCTCATCTACAACCTCAATGCCGTGGATGATGAGTTGGTGTCCATAAAGAATATTGACAATGTCTGTGTGGAGAGGATGCAGCCGCTCACAGCACATTGGAAGACAGTCCTTATGGGCAGGGCGCTTCAGCTCCGCGACAGAATTTTCGGGTACATCTACGCTCTGGACCAGATTGAAGCCTGTCAGTTGCACAATCCGGATCCGCACATCCCCGGATACAATGCCATCCTGCAGGATGCGTTCGCCACTGACGAGGCGCAGGAGCTGTGCAACGAGATAGAGGATTTCCTGCGTTCGGAGCTGTGTGTGGAGATTCCGCTCGCCAAGGGTTGCAGGGAACGTGCGGAGGCGCTCCGCGCAAAACTCAACAGGCCGATACGTGTGTGCGGAATGGTGAAGAACCTCGGTGAACCCGGCGGAGGTCCCTATATCGTCCGTGCTGCTGACGGATCGACCTCTCTTCAGATTCTGGAGGGAGCACAGATAAACAGGGAAGACAAGGCTGCGACGGATGCGATGGCAGGGGCTACACACTTCAATCCTGTGGACCTGGTATGCTGCCTGCGGGACAGTGAGGGGAACAAGTTCAATCTGCTGGACTATGTGGACGCCGAGACAGGATTCATCAGTTCCAAGAGCTACCAGGGCAGGGAACTGAAGGCGTTGGAACTTCCCGGACTGTGGAACGGCTCGATGTCGGACTGGAACACGCTCTTCGTGGAGGTGCCGGTGGAGACTTTCAATCCTGTAAAAGTGGTTCTTGATCTTTTGAGGCCTGCTCATCAAGAGGCTTGACGCCTTTCACTACGCCTATATGCCTTCCCGTTACAGTGAATGTGGCGGGAAGACGTCCTTCTATTTCTCCGTCGAGCTCGATAATGTCTCTTGATGCAGCATTGAGGGGAATTATCTGCAATTCCTTGCACCTGACGGGAATGACGTATTCGGACTCGTCAAGTTTGCCTGTGAACAGTTTCGGCATTTCCTTGAGAACGGTGATGAGGGGCGTTTTGGGAATGATTGTGGCATCAAGAAGTCCGTCATTCATAGAAGCTTTGGGGACCTGCAGCATCCCGCCGCCGCTGTATCTCCCGTTTCCGAGAGCGATGGAATAGCAACTGCCGGAGAACACCTCCCTGCCGTCGGCTATAACTGCGAGTGAAAGGGACTGCATATGTAGTATGGTACCCTTGAGGGCATTGAGGTAAATCATCTTGTTCCGGCGTCCGCGTTCCTTCTGTCTGTTGACCCTCTCGCAGACGTGGGAGTCAAATCCGATACCGCCGATGTTGGCCATATAGCAGGCGTCGGTTCCGTCTCCTTCCGGTTTGCTGCAGTCGAGCCTGATGACATCCATTTTCCCGAAGGATTCTTTTGCCAGAAGATCCGCGACTCTCATAGTGTCGTGTGGGAGATTCAGCGATTTTATCCAATCGTTTCCCGAGCCGATGGGAGCTACCGACAGGATGAATTCCGAGGGGTCGGTCCCACTCACGTCGCACCACTGCATTATGCCGTTGAAGGCTTCGTGGAGGGATCCGTCGCCGCCTACGGCGAGAATCCGCCTGTATCCGTTGGACGCCGCTTCGTAGGCGAGGGCTGTGGCGTGTTTCTTGTGGTCTGTGTATGCCACGACATATGGGATTCCGAGCTTGTAGATTTTTTGCTCTGCAGGAACCCATTCGCTCATAGTCTTTCCGGATCCCGCGTGCGGGTTCACGATGAAAAACCATTCGGTTTTAGTAACGTTCATTTCGCAAATTTACGAAAAATTAGTTAAATTTGTAGAAATCTAACAAGTTTGGATAATTATGGGAAAAATCATCTCAGTTGCCAATCAGAAGGGTGGTGTGGGAAAAACCACCACGGCCATCAATCTGGCGGCGTCTCTTGCAGTCCTTGAGAAGAAAGTGCTCGTAATAGATGCGGACTCTCAGGCCAACACCACATCGGGTCTCAATTTCTCCCCCAACAATGAGGAGAAACGTACGCTATACGAGGTGATGATAGGAGCCATATCCGCCGAGGATGCCCTTATACAGACGGAGATGACGAACCTGCATATGATGCCCTCGCATATCAATCTTGTGGGGGCGGAAGTGGAACTGCTCGATATGGAGAATCGCGAGTCGATTCTGAGCAAGGCCATTGAACCCATCAGGGACAATTACGACTATATCATCATTGACTGCTCCCCGTCGCTGGGTATAACCACAATCAACTGTCTTGTGGCATCCGATTCGGTAATCATCCCGGTGCAGCCGGAGTTCTTTGCCCTGGAAGGACTGGGCAAGCTGCTGCAGACAATCCGCCTGGTGCAGAACGAACTCAATCCGGAACTCACCATCGAGGGCTTCCTGGTGACAATGTTCGACGGACGCACAAAAGTTCACTCGCAGGTGGTCAACGAGTTGCGCGAGCATTTCAAGGAGCTTGTCTTCCGGACCATCATACAGCGCAACATACGCCTGAGCGAAGCGCCTTCGCACGGCAAGCCTGTCGTGCTGTATGACGTGATGTGCCCGGGCACAAACAATTATCTCAACCTTGCCAAGGAAGTCTTGGAACATAACCCGAATAACATATGAGCAAAGAAAAAAGGGGACTCGGAAAGGGCCTCGGCGCCGTATTGGGCGAGTCGGCTCCCGTCGTCGATCAGTTGCGCAAGCCTGTCGGCTATTTGAATAAGGAAATCGTAGGCGCCAGGCAGCGTCAGGATTCTTCCGACATCTTCAGGATTCCTATGGAGATGATTGATGCAAATCCGTTTCAGCCCCGAATGTCCTTCGATCAGGAGAGTCTTGAGGAACTTGCCGCGTCAATCCGTTCGCTCGGTCTTATCCAGCCCATTACAGTCAGGAAAATTTCCAATGCCAAATATCAGATAATCAGTGGAGAACGAAGGTTCAAGGCTTGCAGGCTGGCCGGTTTGGCAATGATTCCGGCCTATGTGCGTGAGACAAACGACCAGGGGATGCTGGAGATGGCCATAGTGGAGAATGTGCAGAGAGAGAATCTGGACCCCATCGAAACAGCCGTCAGCTACCGCCGCCTCATAGAGGAGTGCAACCTCACTCAGGACCAGATGGCGGACAGGCTTGGGAAGAAGAGGGCGACGGTCGCCAATATGCTCCGTCTTCTCAAACTCCCCGTCAAGGTGCAGCACGACCTGAAGGTGGGTGAACTCAGCGTCGGTCACGCAAAGGTGATTCTCGGTGTCGATGACAGCGCGGTGCAGGAACGGCTTTGTGACCTCGTGCTTGCGGAAGGGTTGAACGTGCGTCAGCTGGAGGCAGTCGTCCGCAAGATTCAGCTGGGGCACAAACTCCCCGGAAAAGGGAAAAAGAAGGAGGAGGTGCCTCTGCCCGATTCCTATAACCGTCTGGTCGGGCACATCGGCAGATTCTTCACGAAAGACATATCGGTCCGGCGCAGTTCTTCCGGCAAGGGAACACTTACCATCAATTTCAGTTCAGACGGCGAAATAGACCGTTTCCTTGAAGCTCTGGAGAATGCTGAAGTATAGTCTGAGGTTTTTCATTGCCGTTATGCTGGTCTGTCTCGGGCCTGTTGCGTATGCACAGTTCAAGAGCGAAGCCTTCCAGCAGACGTATAATGACGACAAGGCTGACAGGAAAGACAGCGTTGACGTGCTGTTCTCGTTCAAGGACTATTTCGGAGGACTCGCGCACAAGCACGAGATAAAGTGCGGCGTGATGTTCGCAGGCTCCGCCATTATCCCCGGAGGATGTCAGATTTACAATAAGGATTACTGGAAACTGCCCATCGTCTATGGCGGAATCCTCGGCGGTGCCGGTGCCGGATGGTATCTGAACTCGCACGGCAACAAGGATGCCGCCAGATGGTGTTTCATTGGGGCGGGAGTTACGTATTGGGCATCCCTGCTGGACGGCACCATACGTTACAAACCGGAAACATACCCCCATCCGGGCAAAGCCACAATATATTCGATTCTCTGCCCCGGATTGGGACAGATATACAACAGGGAGTACTGGAAACTTCCCATCTACTGGGGAGGAATGATAGCCTGTGCGTATTTCTTCGACCTCAACAGGACAAATTACGAGCGTTTCCGGAGAATATACAGGGAAGCCACCGACCCCGAGGTGCAATATTCCGGCCCCATCAGTGCGGACACGGCACTTTACTACCGCGACGTCTACAGGAGATATCGGGACTATTCCGTGCTGGCGTTCGCACTTGTGTATCTGCTGCAGGTGATAGACGCCAACGTCTTTTCTTATATGCACGATTTCAATGTAGAAGACGATATTACCCTGAACCTGGAGCCGGCGGTGATTTCTCCGGACATGCAGTTCGCTTCAAGCAATGGCGTCCCCTCCGGTGTAGGACTGAAACTGGGACTTAAATTTTGATTTGGGATGAAAAGAATTGCCGCCATATTCTGCCTTAGCGTCATATGCCTTTCCGCTTTGGGCACCAACGTTCCGTCCGGGAAGCCGAAACGTCCGGGCAGGAAGGAGATAATGCTGGAGAACAGCCGCTTGAAGATTTCCCTCGATTCTTTGAACCGTGTCATCGACAGTCTCACAGCCATTGAACGCGGCAGGGACAACAGTGTGGCCGATGTTGTTGATGAGATAGAAGATACCGTGGAATATTCACCCGAGATCACGGACAGTCTGCTGGCCCTGTGGATGGAAAGCAGGAGAAGCAGTTTCCTTGAGCGGGAGGATTACGATATGGATGTGGAAAAATTCACGTCTGACGTGCCGGACAGCGTGATGATGCAGAGGCTCATCGCGATGAATCCGTACATAACTCTCCCTTTCAACGAAACGGTAAAGAACTATATGATTCTGTATGCGGAGAAGATGCCGACCAATATGGGGCGACTCCTGGGTCTGAGCGCATATTATATGCCCATTCTGGAACAGACCTTCGCGAAGTACGGACTGCCCCTGGAGCTCAAGTATCTTGCGGTGATTGAGTCCAACCTCAATCCGACGGCCCGGTCCCGTGCCGGGGCTCTGGGTATGTGGCAGTTCATATACACAACGGCCCGCTCCTATGGATTGAAAATCAATTCCTTCGTTGATGAACGTATGGACGTTGAGAAGTCTGTGGACGCTGCGGCACGTTACCTGAAGGACGCTTATGACGTGTTCGGCGACTGGAATCTTGCCATCTGCTCCTACAACTGCGGTCCCGGAAATGTGCAGAAGGCTATAAGGCGCTCCGGCAGCCGTGCGTTCTGGGATCTGTACCATTACCTGCCGAGGGAGACACGAGGCTATGTGCCGGCTATGGTCGGGGCAATGTATGCAATGACCTACTACCGTGAATACGGGATAATCCCTCAGGACGTGGGGATGCCGGCCGCGGTGGACACCTTCCAAATCAGCAGGAATCTTCATTTCCGCCAGATAAACGAAACCGTCGGAGTGCCGATGGAAATAATAAAGGAATTCAATCCCCAATATACTCAGGACATAGTTCCGGGCAGCGAGGGGACCTGCATCCTCCGCCTGCCGTTCAAATGGACAACGAGTTTTCTTGCAGTTGAGAACGACACTTTGTACACCCATCTCGCCGATTCCCTTCTTAGTCCCCAGGTGCTGAAGAACATCAGGGAAAGCGGCACGGCAACGGGAGGAATAGTGTATAAGGTGAAGAACGGCGACTACCTGGGAAAGATTGCCGCCAGGTATCACGTTTCCGTGAAACAGATTATGAGGTGGAATCATCTGCGCAGCACCAATCTGAGAATCGGACAGAAACTTATCATTTATGGAAGATGATTTAAATTACGCGAATATGAAAAGCAGATTTATGATGGCAACAATGATTACTCTCACTGCCATTTCTGCAGCTTCCTGCTGCAATCAGGGGAAGGTCCCCGCAATAGACACGGCGAACCTCGACACTTCCGTGGCGCCGGGCAACGATTTTTATGCATATGCTACCGGAGGATGGCAGAAAAACAATCCTTTGAAACCGGAATATTCCCGTTACGGTTCATTTGACATTCTGGCCGAGAACAACGAGATTCGTCTCAACGACCTGTTCAAAGGCCTTGCATCCGCAAAGACGGAAGAGTGGAGTACGGAGCGCAAGATTGCCGACCTGTACAATATGGGGCTTGATTCCCTTAAGCTGAACAAGGAAGGAATCGCTCCCGTCATCCCTGCAATCGACGCGCTGGATTTTGTCTGCGATGCGGAAACTTTTGCCGTGGCTTCGGCAAAATGTGAAAAATCCGGCATAGGCTCCATTTACGGGATCTACGTTTCTTCAGATATGGTGGACAGCAACAGTCAGGTTCTCTATCTCGGAGAGAGCGGTCTGGCAATGCGCAACAGGGATTATTATCTCCTTCCCGAGCATCAGGCCCTCCGTGACGGTTACAAGGCTTTCCTGGAGAAGATATTCACTCTTGCCGGATACGAAAACGCCTCCGAAATCGCATCGGATGCCTTTGAGGTCGAGATGGCCATCGCCGTTCCCTTCTGGTCAATGGTGCAGCAGCGTGACGTTGAAGCCCAGTACAATCCCAGAAGCAGCGCCGAAATCTTCGCCGCCTATCCCAATCTCAAACTTGACAGTTATTTCTCTGAAATCGGAATCGGAGAACAGTCCAGGATTATAGTGGAGCAGCCCTCTTATCTGGAGGCTGTTGACAAAATGGTTGCGACAATAGAGCCCGTCAAACTGCGTCATTATCTTCAGGCGCGTGTCCTAAAAGATGCCTGCAACTGTGTCAGCGACGAGTTCTATGCCGCATCCTTCGATTTCTTCTCAAGGCAGATGGCAGGAGTGCAGGAGCAGAAACCCCGCTGGAAGAGGGCTATGGCCGTTCCCAACGGCATCCTCGGCGAGGCGGTAGGCAAGATGTATGTGGAGAAATATTTCCCGGAGAAAGACAAGGAGAGGATGCTTGGCATAGTGAAGAATATCCAGGATGCCCTGTCGCAGCACATCGATGCGTTGGAATGGATGAGCGCCGAGACCAAGGCCAGGGCTCAGGAAAAACTTGCAAGCTTCACCGTGAAGATAGGATATCCCGACAAGTGGAAGGACTATTCCTCGCTCGTTGTTGACCCTGCGCTCAGTTATTATGAGAATCTCCGGAATGCATCCGAATGGTATTTCAACGACAATATGTCGGAACTGGGCAAGCCGGTTGACCGCGAAAAGTGGCATATGTCACCCCAGACCGTGAACGCCTACTATAATCCTACGACCAACGAGATATGTTTCCCGGCAGGCATCCTCCAGCCTCCTTTCTACAATCCGGATGCTGACGATGCCGTGAATTTCGGAGCCATCGGAGTCGTAATCAGCCACGAGATGACGCACGGATTCGATGACCAGGGACGTCTCTTCGACAAGGACGGCAATATGAACAACTGGTGGACAGATGCCGATGCCGCAGCCTTCAGGGAGAAGACTGCCAGACTTGTGGCTCAGTTCGATGAGGTCGAGGTACTTCCAGGCGTAAAAGCCAACGGATCCGCCACCCTCGGTGAGAACATCGCCGACCAGGGCGGACTCCGCATAGCATACACTGCGATGCAGAATTCCTTTGCCGGCAATCATCCCGAGCCTGTGGACGGATTCACCGCTGAGCAGAGGTTTTATCTTGCCTATGCAACTGTGTGGGCACAAAACATCACTGACGAGGAAATTACCCGCAGGACGCTCATGGACGTACATTCTCTCGGCTGCAACCGTGTGAACGTATCCGTACGCAATCTCGACACCTTCTTCTCAGCTTTCGGCATCAGGGAAGGGGACAGGATGTGGCGTCCCGAGTCAGAACGTGTTATTATCTGGTAGATTCAAGTCTATGGATATTGAAAGAATCAACCTTTCCGAATACAGGAAGTCCGGTGCGGGAGCGAACGGTGAGAGCTTCAATTGCATTGCCGACAATTCGGTTATGCTTAAATTGTACAACACCGATTATCCTACCGACACCATTTTCACCGAACTTGAGATTGCCCGCAAGGTTTATGAACTTGGAATTCCCTCACCGGAGCCAGGGCAACTTGTCACGGACGGGGAACGCATCGGGATACGTTTCCGTCGCATCCTCGGAAAACGCAGTTTTTCGAGGATGATTGCCGACGAGCCGCAGCGTTACGATGAATTTACCCGTGAATTTGCGCGATTCTGTCTTAGGCTGCATTCTGTCGAGTGCCCTGAAGGATATTTCCCCGATGCAAAGCCTCAGTTCAAGGCTTTGCTGGATGCCGACGTTTATCTTGATGCGGAGCAGAAGAGACAGGCTTCGGCCTTTATTCAAGGGATTCCCGATACCGGAACGGCCCTTCACGGCGATATGCATATCGGCAACGTGCTCAGCACATTGCCTTCCGGTGCGCCGATTTCTCAGCCGCACGACTTGTATTTCATTGACCTGGGATACTTCGCCCGCGGCTGTCCGCTTCTGGACCTTGGAATGATGCGCTGCATCTGCGTCACTTCCGACGAGGAATTCCGCAGAAAGGAAATCCACATCGACACCACTATGGGAGCGAAGGTCTGGACCTCGTTCGTGGACGAATATTTTGAAGGCCGCCTCACAGTCGAAGAAGCCGATGACCTGATTATTCCTTATCAGGCCCTCAAGTGTTTCCTTGTCGAATACAATCTTAACGGATTTCTCCCGCCGGATTATGAAAGGCTGGTGAAATCCGTTGACTGGTGCAGGTAAAAATGTTTTAAACCATCAGGGCTCCAACAAGGCCGAGAATAGCATAGAACTCGGGAAGAGCGGCGTAGATAAGCGTGTTGGTGAACACGTCGTGTCCCTGGCTTACTCCCACGATACCATTGGCGCAAACCTGACCCTGACGTATGGCGGAAAGCATACAGACAAGACCTACGCTGAGTCCGACTCCGAAAATCACGAGTCCCATAGAGGGGTCCGCCTTCATTTTGCTGAGCAGCATAAAGAATGCCACGAATCCGTAGATACCCTGGGTTGCGGGGAGGGCGGAAAGAACCATATAACTTCCCGAGCCTTCAGGTTTTTTCTTGAGTGCGCCTTCAGCGGCATTTCCGGCGATTGTGGTGCCGATTGAACTTCCGATACCGGCCAGGGCAAGAACAAGCCCGAGCCCGAGGTAACCGAGAATTGTTTCCAGTGTCATAATTTTAATTTTTTTTTGATTTATTGTTATTATTTCTTTATCGGATTGTATTTGTGACCGACTCCTTCATATCCGGAATTCTTGAAAAATTCCAGGAAGTTGAGCCTCAATGGATGTACGAATGCTCCCAGAGCCGCCATCGCCAGATTCAGGGTATGACCTACAACGACAATCATTATGAAGAAAATCCAGCCGTAGAAGCTTCCGTCGCCGCGGGCCATTGCCGCAAGGTCATTGAAGGCGAAACCCAGCATACTGCCTGCAAGTCCCAGAGCATAGAGGCGAAGATAACTGAGGACGTCACCGAGCACTCCTGTGGCGGTGTTGTACGCTTCCCACAGACCGCTTCCGATGTTCAGGGCGGGATTCCTGTGCAAATCATTCAACAGGAAGATTCCCAAAGCCGAAACTATGCCAAGTACAATTATGATGGTTTTTGTGGCCGCTGCATCTATCACCCCCGTCAGGGCAAAAGCTCCCACAATCACTCCGCCCACAATCAGCAGTGTCCATCCAAGAACTCCGAGAGAGTTTGCGAAACCCTTGTTCTTCACGGCATATACGGCCTTGACCGTCATTGCCAGACATAAGTGGATGATACCGATGACAATGGCAAGAATCATAGTGCCGTCATATCCTGCCAGTTTTGCCGGGACAAACACTTTCCTGACCCCTTCAGGTATCCATTGCCATTGGGCTATGTCCATAGAGAAGAATGTGTGGAAGAAGAATCCCACAACGACGGTTCCCGCTCCCAATGTCACGACCAGCGGCGCAAGATTGGCGAAACTCCTGACCTTCCTGAGAAGAAGTCCTGCAATTATCAGTATGATGCCGTAACCCGCATCCCCCATACACATTGCAAAGAACAGAAGGAAAAATACCGAAATATACGGAGTGGGGTCGAATCCGTTGTAGGCCGGCCGGCCATACATATCCGTCAGCGGTTCGAACATCCGGACAAAGCGGTTGTTACGGAATTCGATGGGCGGATTGTCTTCTGCTGAAGCCGCTTCGGACCAATAGAAGATTCCGTCCATCCCGTCAAATGCCGCCCGGAGTTCCGTATCCTTGTCTGAAGGAGCGAAGCCCACATACGTTACAAGTTCGTGCTCTGCGGCGTCTGAACCCTGAAGCGATGCAAGGTATGCGCTCAAATCCGTTTCCGTACGGTGGAGTTCCTCTTCGAGGCGGGGGAGTTCGGACTTCCGGGATTCCAGCTCCTGAGCATATGACTTGATTTCGCTTTCCTTTTCATTGATGCTTGAACGCATTTCGGAAACCGTGTGTCGCGGAGCCGGAATCTCCTTGAAAGGGAATCCTTCCGCGGAGCCTGCCACTACGAACCAGATTCTTCCGTTTTCTTTCCTGACAGGCTGAATGGCGAACTGTTCCGTCCAGCCTTCATCATAGTCCTTCTCCCTGAGGCAGTAGTAATGAATGCCGATGCCGATGCCGTTGAGTCTGTCCCTGTCATAATCGCCCCAGGGCTCAACTTCCATATACTCTTTTTCAAGTTCTTTCAGTGCGGCGTTGAGTTCGGAAAGACGGGCATCCGTTCCGGAAGAAATTTCTTTGATAAGCGCCTTTTTTGCCTGTATTCCGGCGAGCAGAGTCTCGGAATGTTCATCAACGGGCTTTGAGCCCCTTGTTATGTCAATGACTCCGACATCCCTCAACTGGTCAAGGAATGTGTCCTTTTCGCTCTTGAGCAGGATGAAGGAGTATTTTGTCATTCTGTCAATCATAGCTCTTCCTCCTCTTCCGCGGCGTGGCGGGTCTTGACTATCTTGGACGAGGCCTTGCTGAGGTTCTCCTCGTCTTCCATATAGCGTTTTATCTTGCGTATAGCTTCCTGGTAACCGGGTATCTGTACTTTTTCGTAGAGGTTTACCTTCTGCGTGGTCTTCTTCCTGTTGAATTCCAGTATCCGCCGGCGCTCTGCCGCGACTTCGGACTGCAGGCCGATGAATGTGAGGTCCTTGAGTATCTGCACTCCGTCGGCAAACCAGGCCGGCTTGAGGAATGCGTTGAACGGCCGGAGTTCATACTTTATGTCGGAGAGCTGGGGGCATTTCACACCGGCCACCTTCACCGTCTCCAGCACTACGTCGGAAATGCGTATCAATCCGGGTTCAAACTCGTTCCACAGGGCCGCGAGGTAGTCGTATTCCTTCAGCTTGCGTTCCAGCGTCGAGGCATATTCCTCTGCCTTGGACTTGGCCTCGATTACGCTTATCCTGAGTGCCGATTCCTTGTTCTTCAGGGTAGGGAGCGCATTCTTCCTTATCTTGAGCTGTTTGCCAAGATTGGTAAGCGAGGTCTTGTTGTATTGAAACTTAATTGCCATCAGGCTTTCCAGTATTTGTCAATGAGTGCCTGTTTGATGCCTGTTTCGGCAGGGGAGAAGTACTTTGCGAATATCTCCCAGGCCGTGTCGAGCATTTCCGTTATACCGATGTTGACGTCGATGCTGAGCAGCCTTACTGCGTATTCCTTCGCGTAGTCGAGGCAGCGGAGGTCGTAGTCCGACAGGTCGAAGCCGTTCTCCATCTTGGTCTTTGCGTTCTGGGCGTCGGCGTAGAGTCTCACGCCCGCGTTCATAACCTGTGAATGGTCTTCCCTGGTCTTCTTGCCCTGCACCAGCTGTTTGAGTCGGCTCAGCGAGCGGAACGGGTCGATGATTACCTTGCCTGTGTCCGAATCCGCACGGAGGAACAGCTGTCCTTCCGTGATGTATCCGGTGTTGTCCGGGATGGCGTGGGTGATGTCACCGTCATTCAGGGTCGTTACGGCTATGATGGTGATGGAACCGCCGTCGGGCAGTTGCACCGCCTTTTCATAAATCTTGGCAAGGTCCGAATAGAGGGAACCCGGCATAGAATCCTTGGACGGAATCTGGTCCATACGGTTGCTGACGATGGACAGGGCGTCCGCATACAGGGTCATATCCGTCAGCAGCACCAGGACTTTCTCGTTCTTGTCCACGGCGAAATATTCTGCGGCGGCGAGGGCCATATCGGGAATCAGGAGGCGCTCCACTGGAGGCTCCTCCGTGGTGTTTACGAACGATACGATTTTCTCCAGAGCTCCGGCAGACTCGAACTCGTGACGGAAATACAGGTAGTCGTCGTTTGAAAGTCCCATACCTCCGAGGATAATCTTATCGACGTCGGCACGGAGGGCAACGTCTGCCATCACCTGGTTGTAGGGTTGGTCGGGATCGGCGAAGAAAGGAATCTTCTGGCCTGAAACAAGGGTGTTGTTGAGGTCGATTCCCGCAATTCCGGTTGGAATGAGCTCGGATGGCTGCTTTCTCTTGTAAGGATTGACGGACGGACCGCCGACCTGCCTTTCTTCCCCTTCAATCTCGGGACCGCCGTCGATGGGGGAGCCGTATGCATTGAAGAAGCGACCGGAGAGCTGCCCGCTAACCTTAAGTGTCGGGGGTGCTCCGAAGAATGACACTTCTGCGTTGGTTGGGATGCCTTCAGTGCCTGCGAAAACCTGCAGGGTGACGTTGTCGCCCTTTGTCTTGACCACCTGGGCAAGCCGTCCTTCCACGGATGCCAGTTCGTCGTTCGACACTCCGCCCGCCTTCAGCGAAACGGTTGCCTTGGTTATGGCACTGAGTTGAGTGTATGTCTTCTGGAATGCTTTAGTTGCCATTTTCTGAAAGGAGTTTTTGTAGTTTCTCTAAGTTCTCTTCGAATGCCGCACTCTTGAACTCGCTGTAGTTCATCTGGCGCAGGGCGTTGATGACGTTCTTGAAATATCCTCTGCACTTTTCGAAATCCTCGAATTCGTATTGCTTCCCGCATATCTCCAGAATGAGGTCGAGCATATATTTCTGACGTTCCATAGGACAGAGGGCATCTATCTGGTCGAAGGCATCCTGCTGGAGGAAGGCGAAGTCTATCATTTCGCTCTTCCAGAATGCCTCGTGGTAGCTCATAGGCACGCCGTCATCGCCGAGGATGTTGATCTGGTCGGCCATTTCCTTGCCGCGCCGCACGAATACCTTGGCCCTGTTGACTTTCTCCACCCAGCCTTTTTCAACTTTCTCGTCGAGATAATCCTCGATTTCGGGATATTCAAGATATTTTGAGTAGGAATCGATGGGGTTGACGGCGGGGTAGCGCTTCTGGTCGGCGCGGTTCTGCTCAAGGGCATAGAAACAGCGCGCCGCTTTCTTGGTGCTTTCCGTGACCGGCTCCTTGAGGTTTCCTCCGGCGGGGGAGACGGTGCCGATGAAGGTTACGGCTCCGGTGGCGCCGTTGTTGAGCACCACCATCCCGGCTCTTGCATAGAAGTTGCTTATGATGGCGGAAAGGTCAACCGGGAAGGCGTCCGCTCCGGGAAGTTCCTCCATACGGTTGGACATCTCGCGGAGTGCCTGTGCCCAACGTGAGGTGGAGTCTGCCAGGAGGAGGCATCTGAGGCCCATTGCGCGGTAGTACTCGCAAATCGTCATTGCCGTATATACCGAGGCTTCGCGGGCGGCTACGGGCATATTGGAGGTGTTGCAGATGATGGTGGTACGTTCCATCAGTTTCCTTCCGGTGTGGGGATCGACCAGCTCCGGAAATTCCGTGAAGATTTCCACCACTTCATTGGCGCGCTCGCCGCAGGCCGCCATTACTATGACATCGGCTTCGCCCTGCTTTGCGATGGCGTGCTGGAGCACGGTCTTGCCGCATCCGAAAGGTCCGGGGATGAATCCGGTACCTCCCTCCGCAATGGGATTGAAAGTGTCGATGACACGCACTCCGGTTTCCATAATCCTGGAGGGCCTTGGCTTCTCCCGGTAGTTCCTGACGGCTATCTTCACAGGCCATTTCTGTGTCATCGTCACGTCAAACTTCTCCCCGCTTTCATCCTTGAGCACTGCGATGACGGAATCGATGTTGTATTGTCCGGCTCCGACAATGCTCTCGACAGTATAGCTGCCCCTGAATGAGAACGGCACCATAATCTTGTGGGGAAGCCATCCTTCCCTGACTTCTCCCAGCCAATCGGCGGCAATTACCTTGTCTCCGGCCTTCGCGATGGGGGTGAAGTCCCAGAGTTTTCCGTGGTCGAGAGGGTCGGTGTATTCCCCGCGTTTGAGGAACACTCCGGTCATTGTGGTCAGATTGTTCTCCAGACCGTCGTAAACGCTGGACAGCAGACCCGGTCCCAAAATGGCTTCAAGCATCTTGCCGAGGAATTCCACGCTGTCGCCGTTCTTCAGCCCGCGGGTGCTCTCGAACACCTGGACCGAAGCCCTGTCGGCGTTCACCTTGATTACCTCGGCGAGCAGCTGCGTGCCTGAGACGTTGATGTAGCAGAGTTCGTTTTCGGCTACAGGTCCGTCAACCTGCACGGTGACGAGATTGGAAACTATTCCTGTTACCTTTCCTGTTGTATTCATATTGTTCTGTTGTTTCTTATTTCGTTGACAAGTTTGCGGAAGAATTCGCGGCCGGTGTTCTCGTCCAGGCGGGCCCAGCGGTCTATTGTCTTCAGACGCACCACAAAGCTCAGAATGACGTCGATGTCGAACACGTGGAGCACGGTAAGCTCTTCAGCCTTGCTCCACATCAGTTCGTCAAGGGCGCGCTCGCGGGCCAGGATGTCCTTGCCGGCCAGTATTTCGAGAACCTTCGTCCTGTCTTCCGCTTCATCCGCGGAGGGAAGAACGGCGTCGGTGCCTTCGGGGCGGCCGAGGGCCTTGTTCAGATATTCCACCTTGGTGTTTTTTACCATAAGGTCATAGCCGAAATACTCCCGGACGAATCCGCATTTGCTGACAGCCGCCTTTCCGTAGAATTCTTCCGGATCCGCGGCTTCTCCGTATATGCTCAGCACAAAGTCGAGCAGAGCCGCATCCTTGCCGCTCAGTCCGCCGCGTATCTCTCCTAGTACGGCTTCCGTGTCGGGCAGGGCTCTGTCCGATGCGCTGATGAGCGGGAGAGACGCAATGATGTATTCGTAATTATTCACCGAAGAGGATTTTGCGGGTGACCGGACGCAGATACCCGGAGATGAGCTCCTTGAAGCTGTCTTCCGTCAGACTGATGAAATAACTGCCGTCTTTGGGACCGATAGTGAATCCTCCGGAAATCTTCTTGGAGAAAGCGGCCTGGATTCCGCCATTGAGGGCCGATGCAAGTTCCGATTTGATCCAGGGCTCGATGGAGTCCTTTACGGAAGCGGGAAGGATGATTGAAAGGTCTGCCGCTTCCTGCGAGCTGAATTTTCCAACCACGGCCCTGATGATTTCCTTGAGGAAATCGGGATCTTGCATAGCTTTGGTGTCTGCAATTCTGCCCACCAGAAGGGTTTCGATGTCTTTTTTCGTGGCCTGCAGGCACTGTTGGGAGGCCATCTTGAGGTCGGATGTGACCTTGGATTTGAGGTCTCCTGCTTCTTTTTCCGCGGCGGCGATTATTCCGGCGGCTTTGTCTTTCGCCTCTGCGATGATTTTCTCCGAGTCCGCCTTTGCCGCGGCTAAAATCTGCTCACCCTCTTCCCGGCCCTTGGAAAGGCCCTGCCGGTAGAGTTTTTCTGTCAATTCCTGAAGTTTGTCTGACATATTTTGATATTTGGTTATTATTCTTGTGTTTTCAATTCTTACAAATATATATATAATTTGTGTATTTTTGTCAAAATAATTTTGCTTCCCTATGAAAAAAATTTTTGCCGTTTCAGCCTTGATTGCCGCATTATGCATTAACTGTTACGCCGGTTCCGTGAACCTTGACGGGAAATGGAGCCTCAGTTTCTGGAGGCAGACCGGAGAACCGGTCACGTCTCCGGAGGGAATGAAATCGGTGGCTGTCATCACGATTCCGGCCACAGTGCCGGGCAATGTCGATATCGACCTTATGGAGGCCGGGCTGGAGCCCGACCCCAGAATTGGCGGCAACAACAGTCTCACCCGCAAGTGGGAGGATATGCAGTGGTGCTATTCCCGCACTTTTGATTTCACGGGCTTTGAGGAAGGACGCAGATACCTGCTCCGTTTCGGAGGGATAGACACAATAGCCGACATCTGGCTCAACGGCAGTCACGCCGGCAGGGCGGAGAATATGATGATTGAGCATTCGTTTGACGTGACAAAGTTGCTCGTGGAAGGGGAGAATGAACTGAAGGTGATAATCCAGTCTTCGGTGCTGTATGGCCGCAAGCCGTTTTTCGGCTCCATCAGTTTCGGCCACTCGGCATCTCCGGAGAGTGTGAACATCCGCAAGGCGCCTCATATGTTCGGCTGGGACATCTTGCCCCGCGTGGTGAGTGCCGGACTGTGGCGGAGCGTCGAACTTCTGACCGTAGAACCCGTTCATTTCCGCGACGTCTATTGGATGACGGCGAACGTGGACGTGGAGGAGGGGACGGCTGAGCTATATGCCGATACTCAGTTTGAAATGCCTGTGGACAGGTATGACAGGACTAATGCGGTGTGGACCGTGAGCCGTAACGGAAAGATTGTTTCGAAGACCTCGCAGCCCTGCGTCTTCCATGCGCTCAGGCAGAAGATAAATCTCACGGACGTTGACTTCTGGTGGCCTCGCGGATACGGTGAGCCGGCCCTGTATGATGCAAAGTGCGAACTGATTGCCGAAGACGGGACCGTGCTGGCAACGGATGAGCAGAAAATAGGCATCCGCACCGTCAGGCTCGACTTCAACGAGATAAATCTGCCTGACAATCCGGGCCGTTTCTGCTTTGTGGTGAACGGAGTGCCGGTATTCATCCGAGGGACCAACTGGGTGCCTCTGGATGCCCTGCACAGCAGGGACGTGCAGTGGCTGGACGAGACTGTGAAAATGTGTGCGGAGATAAACTGCAATATGATACGCTGCTGGGGCGGAAACGTCTATGAGGACCACCGCTTCTTCGACCTCTGCGACGAGTACGGAATAATGGTCTGGCAGGATTTTACCTTTGCCTGCAACGCTTACCCGCAGGATGAGGAATTCGGCCGCAGGATATGGGATGAGGCCAAATCCGTAGTGATAAAGCTTCGCCGCCATCCGTCCATAGCGCTGTGGAGCGGCAATAACGAGATAGACTACTCGCTGCGCCGCGCCATCGCCTGTTTCGACCCCGATCCCAATAAGGACAATGTGAGCCGTAATGTGATTGCCAAGGTTATATGGGAGTTCGATCCTTCAAGGCCATACATCCCCAGTTCTCCGTATTACACGGAGGAGGTGTGGAAACGCGGATTCATAGACTATGAGCATTTGCCGGAGAACCATCTGTGGGGTCCCAGAGGCTATTACAAGACTCCCTTCTATACCGGAGCCGGCTGTGTTTTCGTGAGCGAGATAGGCTATCACGGCGCTCCGGACATCAGCTCCCTTGAGAGAATGATGAGTCCGGACTGCGTGTATCCCTGGGTGGATTCGAAGCGGCTCATAAAGGAGTATGCCCGCGGAAAGGGACCGTCTGTCGGGACTGAACTTCCTCCGGTGGAGGACGCCCCCGTCGATAACGGCTCGTCACAGGCCAGGAACAGGGGCCCGGTGCTGAATCTTATGGATGCGGAGAAGAACTGGAACGAAGAATGGCTCACCAAGAGCGTGAGGCGTTTCCCGGAACTCGGAAAGACCTACGACCGCAACAATCTGATGATAAATCAGCAGAACCTGCTCTTCGGCTCCTGTCCCGATGATCTGGAGGAGTTCGTTTTCGGCTCCCAGGTAGTGCAGGCCGAGGCTATGAAGTATTTTGTGGAACTTTGGCGCGGGCAGAAATTCGCTCCCAAGACGGGTATAATATGGTGGAACATAAAGGACGGCTGGCCAGGCATTTCCGACGCCGTGGTGGATTACTATTTCAACAGGAAACTGGCATATTACTATATTGCCAACGTGCAGCGCAGCGTCTGTGCCCTCATTATGGATTCCAGGGACGGGGAGTTCCCGCTCGTGGTGGTCAACGACACGGCCTCGGACGTTGACGGGAAGGTAAAGGTGACCGACGTGGAGTCCGGGAAGGTGCTTTACGACGGGGAATACCACGTTGGAGCCAATTCCAAGACCGATTTGGCCGGCATTCCCGACACGGGTGGCCAGGGGGTGTTCCTCATTTCATACACAGCCCCCGAGGGAAGGCTGAAAAACCATTACCTTTACGGCAAGGCGCCATTCAGGCTTGCGTCCTACCGTGGATGGATGCGGAAGACCGGCATCTATGACCTGAGCGTCAAATGATTATCTGACAATGCAGACGGGGCCCGCAAGGCCTGAAGGGACAAGAGGTGAATCGGCCGTGTAGAACGGGTGGGAAGTGTAGGTTATCCGTCGGCTTGCACCGGGCTGCTCGTCGCCTATGAGCCTGTTTGCCCAGGAATTCGTGACATCTATCTTCAGTTCGTTGTCGCCCTGCCTCAATGCGCCCGTTGCGCTCAGGCGGTAGGGAGTTTTCCAGGCAAGTCCGAGGTCTGTGCCGTTGAGGCTTATCCTGGCCATATTGTAAACCCTGCCGAGGTCAATCCAAAGTTCTCCGGAACTGTCGCCGGAGAAATTGAAATGTGCGGTATAGGTGGCCGTGCCCGAGAAATAACGTATGCCTTCGTCTTCCGAATCCGTGTAGGAGGCGAGTTCGCGGAACGTCGCCCGCTCCGGGGCGCCGCGGCCCGCCTGGAACGAGAGCTCCCAGGGACCGTCTATCGTGCATATCATCTCTCCTGAAGGTCTGACGGCTTCGGCCGCGCCGCTGACGGTTTTCCTGCCGCTGAGTATGACGAATTGGGCGTCGTCGCGCTCCAGATTCAGGCTGACTGATGTCCCATTCTCCGTGGCGGCAGTTCCTGCCGCTTCTCTTGTGCCCGTATCTGCGTGCCAGATTTCGGCAGCGCGTGCCTTTGCCCTCAATCCCAGGGTAAGTTGTCTCGGGGTGGAAGAGATGTTGGCAATCCAGTAGATGTCGCCGCCGTCAATCTTCCTGTGGACGAATTCAACGCTGTCGGGAAGGGCCGTGACGTCCTCGGCAATGCCTGCTTCCCTGAGGGACGGGAGCAGACCGCCTTCGGAGACGTTCGGGAGGTTCCAGACCTCGTCGGAAAGGGCTCTGAATTCATCCGCGTCAGAGAGCAGGTTGGCGCAGCGCAGGGGCTTCGGGCCGCAAATCGCCACACCGGCGCGCGCGAATTCCGCAATCCTCTTCAGGACAGGCATCGACATATATTTTACCTCAGGGTCGATTCTGAGCATCCTGTACTCCATTCCGCTCCGGGTGGTGAGTCTGTTGCCCTTGAGTTCCAGAACGTTCAGTATTATGTCTCCGTTGACGAAATCGAAGTTGTATCCACGGGGAATTTCCACCCTTTCGTCCATAAACCTGCCTGTAATGTTCTTGTCTTCGCCGTAGAAGTAGGCTATGTCGGCCACGAATCTGCCCTGTCTGAGCAGAAAACTGCTTCTTGAAAGGTAGTCCGTCCAGGTCTTCGCCTCTCCGGCCCAGCTGTCGTGGCGGTTGAACCACTGCCCGTACGAGCCCAGGCCGAGTCCCGGAATCCTGTCGTCCACGGGTTGGTGGACTGATGTGTGGATTACGTATTTGTTGAGTCCGCAGGCCATAGCCATATCCGCCACGGGCTTCATATTGCCCGGATGGCACTGGTAGGCTCCGAAGCCGTCCCATTTGCCTATGCGTCCGTTGGTTGTGAATGATTCTGCCGCACAGATGTTCTGGCCGTAGATGTGGGCGACTGACGAAGACTCCCTCACGTCGGCGTCGGAAGTGGGGTAGGACGAGTACCATCCGGCCCGGAAACGTACCCAGAAAGCGCTCATCGGCACATCGGCACATCGCTTGACCATCATACCGTCACCTGTGAAGGCGGTGCGCTCCTCGTGCGCCTCGTTGAATCTGGCTATGCCCAGAGAGTGGAAACGCCCGTTCATCCCGTCGTAGTGATTCTCTGCCAGCAGTTCACCGAGTGTCTGCCTCCAATCGAAGAGGAACTGCTCGCTCTGCACGGCGCTGCCTATTATCTGCCCCGTCAGCACGGGCAGCCACGGACGCAGGGCGTATCCGCGGCGGGAGAGGAATTCCTCTTCCATCCTCGGGGTCCAGGTGGCCTTGCCGGATTCGTAACTGTCTATCTCTATGGCGGCAATTCTCCCTTTCAGGGCTTCTTCGGCCGGAGAGCCGCCGTCCTCTGCCAGAGCGCTCCCGTACATTCTGAAATAGTTGTCGAAATACCTCATCACGGCGTCACGGTCCAGTTTGTCAACCTCCAGGCCCGTGGCTTCCTTGGTGGCCGGGCCGTTGACGTGACCGAGAAGGCTGTATCCGAAACGGAAGATTTTCCATCTGCCCTCCGGTACGTTCCAGTCCAGAGTGCCGTTGACGTATTGTGCGGTAAGGTCGATAACTCCGTCAACGGGAGTTACGTCGTCGGTGTCGGGAGTAGGGAAGTTGTCGCTGACCTTGTAATTCATCTTGAAACCTCCCTTGACGGCGGATTCCCTGATTCTGGCGGTGTCTGCCTGCGGACATTTGACGGCAATCACGTAGAGATCCCGGTAATGGCGGTATTTGTCCGGGTCATTGGGAAATTCCGGCTCGTCCTGGTACTGTCCCGCCACGCTCGGCGGCTCCGGGAGGGTGCCGTGAAAAGCCGCTCCGCCTTCCACCTTGATTTCGCTCCAGACGATTTTCTTCTGTGCGTCATCCTCGCTCACCCAGGGGCCTCCGGTGAGGCTCCATCCCGGGGAACTCGCTATGCCCACCGTCATTCCCAGAGAATCTGCCAGGTCCACTGTGTAATGGAATGCATCCTTCCACCCGGGAGACATATAGGAAAGCCTGTTGTCCACAATCCGGGGAAAGTTCATCCCGGCGTCGAAAAGGAACACGCCCGATATGCCAGAGCGGTGCAACCATTCGAAATCTTTTCTGATTCCTTCTTTGGTGATGTTCCCGTCCATCCAGTGCCACCATACGAGAGGGCGGCAGTCGGCGGGAGGGTTGTCGAATCCTTCGCGGAGTTCCTTGAAATTGTCGTTGCAGGAATTGAAAGCAAGAACGAGTGCCAGAGCGGCTGAAAAGGGGATAAATTTTTTCATATGTCCAAAATTAAGAAAAAATATCTGTTTCTTATCCCGTTTGACGTTTTCTTGCAATATATTTCGGCGAAAATCAAAAAAATGTGAAAAGGATATGAGAAAGAGTTTTATCGCCGGTTTGACGTCTGTTGCGCTGCTGGCCGGTTCGTGCGACGGCGTTTTCAGGACATCTGAAGCGGAAAAGGGTTATCTGAACGTGGAGTTCCTGGACGGGAAGTCCGTCGTGCCGGACAGGGATGATTTCATCCTGTCGGTGACGGATGCGGGTGGCAGGAGCATATATTATGGAAAATATGGAGACGCTCCCCGGACCATAATTGCGGATCCTGGCAGCTATACCGTGAGCGCGGTTTCGAGGGAGTTCGACGAACCTCTTTTCGATGCCCCGCAGTACGGCGACACCCAGAAGACGGTGGTGGAGGCCGGACAGACCTCGGATGTCTTCCTGGAATGCGTGCAGCAGAATGCCGGCATAAAACTGAAGGTGGACAGGGACTTCCTGAAATCGCACCCCGATGGGACGCTTCTTGTCAAGTCGGGTTACGGCAAACTGATGTACGCTTATTCAGAGACGAGGGTCGCCTATTTCAAGCCGGGAGTCGTGACGGTGCTTCTCAGTGAAGGACAGTCGGAAGTGACTCTTTTCAAACGAGCGCTCGATGCCCGTCAGGTTCTCGTAGTCAACATCACCGCAGACTTTGATGCCGAAACAAAGGGAGGAGTCCTGATACAGGTGGATACCTCACGCAACTGGATTTGCGAGAATTATGAGATGGGAGCGGAATCATCGGACTCCGGTGTGTCCGAGGCCCTGAGCGTCGAGCAGGCGAAGGCTAACGCCGGGGTGACTGACGTGTGGGTATACGGATACATCGTGGGCGGTGACCTGTCCAGCTCCAAATGCTCGTTCGACAGTCCCTTCAGTTCCAGGACCAACATTGTGCTTGCATCAAAAACGTCCTGCCGCGACAAACAGGCCTGTCTTTCCGTCCAACTCTCAAAGGGTGATGTACGGGATGCGCTCAATCTCGTGGACAATCCCGGGAATCTCGGGCGCAAAGTTTACCTTAAAGGGGATGTGGTTGCGTCATATTATGGCATCGAAGGATTGCAGGGTATTTCGGAATATATGTGGAAATAGTTGTTTGCTTTGATAATTTCACTATATTTGCACTTGTCAAGCAGGATTAGCACATCGGTAGTGCATCGGCTTCCCAAGCCGAGGAGGCGGGTCCGACTCCCGTATCCTGCTCTTTTTCATTTCATTCTTTCCAGCCGACTGTTGGCAAATCACAATAACCACATAATGAAACGTAGAGATTTTTTGAAAAACCTGGGCCTTGCCACGGCGGGAGTGGCTCTGGCTCCGCAGGCGGTATCCGCCGGAACCTTATCCGACAGGAATGTTTCACAAGATGACGCGCCGGGTGAACTGAATGCGCTGGATATGCATTTCAGGTCGCTCAAGGCTTCCGTCAGTCATCAGGTCACGGCAGTTGTAGTGGGCGCCGGTTCCCGAGGCAGAGTGTACGGGAAGTACGGGCTGCTTTACCCCGAGGCGTTGAAGTTCGTCGGAGTTTCCGACATCAACCCCGGGAGAAAAACGGAATTCGCGCAGAAGCATCAGATTTCCGAAGACCGCCGCTACGGAGATTTCCACGAGATACTGTCCGTGCCCAAGTTTGCGGATGCGATGGTTATCGCACTTCCTGATGATCTGCATTTCGAGGCGGCTATGAAGGCTATGGAGCTCGGGTATGACGTCCTGCTCGAAAAGCCTATGGCCCAGACTGCGGACGAGTGCCGCAAACTGCTTGCAAAGCAGAAGAAGACAGGCTGCATCCTTGCAACCTGTCACGTGTTGCGCTATGCACCTTATTTCATAGCGATGCGCGAAGTGGTTCGGCGTGGGATGATAGGGGATATAGTGAGCATCCAGCATTTGGAGCCGATTCAGTATGCGCATATGGCCCACTCTTACGTCAGGGGTAACTGGAGGGATTCCAAGGCAACGACTCCCATTATTCTGGCAAAATCCTGCCACGATCTGGACATACTGCGCTGGATAATAGACAAGCCTTGCAAGAGTATTTCCGCGGAAGGCTCCCTGTTCCTGTTCAAGGCGGAAAACGCTCCCGAAGGCGCCCCCTTCCGCTGCACCGACGGATGTCCTCACGAAGGGACCTGTCCGTATTCCGCCATCGATATCTATGTGCGAAAGAAAGCGCATAACTACGTTTTCGACCTCAAGAATCCCAAGGATGATGAGGAGATCCTTGAAAAGCTCCGTACGACGGGTTACGGGCGCTGCGTCTATCGTTGCGACAATGACCAGCCGGACCATTACGTCACCAATATCGTATTTGAGGGAGGTGTGACGTCTTCCTTTGCTATGGAGGCGTTTACGCCGACGGGCGGCCGCCGTACCCGGATAATGGGCACTACCGGCTATATCGAGGGGGACGGAAGCAAGTTCACCGTCACGGACTTCAGAACAAGGGAAGAAAAGTTGTGGAATATGAAGGTCAAGGAGATTCCCGAATACCGCGATTCCGGCCACGGCGGCGGAGACCACGCGCTTTTCCGTGATTTCGTAGAGGCTGTGGCGTATCAGGATCCGGGCCGTCTTTCGAGTACCATCGACGTGTCGATAGAAAGCCATCTTATGGGCTTCGCCGCTGAACGCAGCCGCAAGTCCGGAAAGAAGGAACCCGTCCGGTAAGTTTCCGGCAAATCCGATAAAACCTGATACGACCAACGCCCGCTTCACAGCGGGCGTTGACGGTTAGTTAGTAGTGTTACCTATAGAAAGGTTAATTATTGTTTTGGTTAGATCTTGTGGCATCACTGCCAAAGTGGAGTCGTTTCATTTCTCAATGCAAATATACAATAGTTTTCCGATTCTGCAAATAAAAATCAAAAAATATGTAAATAAATTTAAGTTTGTTTTTAAATATTTTTAAGAAGTTCGGGCCTTAAGGATTGTGTGCGTTGCAGGGCCTGGTCGTCCTGCCAGGCCTGGATTTTTTTGGGGTCTCCGCTCAGGAGGATGTCGGGCACTCTCCATCCGTTGAATTCGGCTGGTCGGGTATAAACGGGAGGGGAGAGAAGTCCGTCCTGGAAACTGTCGCTGAGCGCCGAGGTCTCGTCCGTGAGGGCTCCCGGAATCAGCCGTATTATCGAGTCTGCCAGAAGGGCGGCCGGAATCTCGCCCCCGCTCACCACATAGTCTCCCACTGAAATCTCGCGCGTTATGAGATGTTCCCTGATTCTGTGGTCTATGCCTTTGTAGTGCCCGCAAAGTATGATGATATTCTCCTTGAGGCTCAATTCGTTGGAAATGGCCTGATTGAGTCTTTCGCCATCCGGGGACATATAAATGACATCGTCGTAGCGCCGCTCCGATTTCAGGTTCTCCATCATCCTGAATACCGGCTCCACCATCATCACCATACCGGCATCTCCCCCATAGGAGTAGTCATCGACGTTTTTCCTTGGCCCTATGCCGTATTCCCTGAGGTTGTGTACTTTTATTTCCACCAGTCCCTTTTTGATGGCTCTGCCCACAATTGAATGGCTCAAAGGGCTTTCCAGAAGCTCCGGGACAACGGTTAAAATATCGATTCGCATATTTATGTGTATTTCGTCTGCAAAAATAACCGAAAAATTGTTATATTTGTAGAATAATGTAAACCAACTCTATAATTTATGAGCGAAAATCTTATTCCTGAAGAAGTTGTCAATTTTGCGGACAAATCCCTGGCACAACTCTCAGATCTCTTCAAGCAGCTTATGGAAGGCGAGGACCGTATGTCCCGTTTCAAGGAGGCTGAATCAATCAAATCCGCGTTCTACAAACTTCTCCTCAAAATGAAGGCCGAGGCAGCCGAAGTTGCCGGTGAAGACGGTGAAAAGTTTGACGAAGTGGAGGAGAACTTCAAGGCCATCTATGCCGACTACAAGCGGGAACGAAACGAATTCATCAAACAGCAGGATGCCGATAAGGCGGAAAATCTCGTCAGGAAGCAGGCAATCATCGAGGAACTGAAGGCTCTGGTTGAGAGTCAGGAGGACGTCAATTTCCCTGCATTCCGTGACTTGCAGGACCGTTGGCGCTCCGTAGGACAAGTTCCGGCCACGAATTATAGGGACATCAACGACACATATCAGTTCTACGTGGAGAAATTCTACGATATGGTCAAAATAGGAAGAGACCTCCGGGATTTGGATTTCAAGAAGAATCTTGAGGCGAAGCAGGCTTTCTGCGAGGCCGCCGAGAAACTGGCCGAGAACGAGAATATCGTAACTGCATTCAACGAATTGCAGAAACTTCACGAGCAGTGGAAGGAATTCGGCCCCGTCGCAAAGGAATTCAGAGAGGATATCTGGAATCGCTTCAAGGCCGCCACAGCAGTGATAAATAAGCGTTATCAGGCTCATTTCGAGGAAGTTAAGAAACAGATGGCGGAAAACCTTGTGGCTAAGGAGAAACTTTGTGAGAAGGTGGAGGAGATTGCCGCCCGGGAGGTGAAAAACTCTTCGGAATGGAATTCCTTCTCCAAGGAGATAGAGGACATTCAGGCAGAATGGCGCAAGATAGGTTTTGCCACCAAGAAGGAGAATCAGAAGATATACGACCGTTTCCGCGCCGCCTGCGATGATTTCTTCGGTCGCAAGCGTGAGTTCTACAACGACTTCAAGGGCGAACTGGAAGAGAATCTCCAGAAGAAGATGTCCATAATAGAACGCGCGGAAGAGCTCAAGTCCAGCACGGAATGGAAGAAGACGGCCGATCAGTTTATCGCCCTCCAGAAGGAGTGGAAGGAAATAGGAGCGGTACCCCGCAAGAAGAGCGAGCAGTTGTGGAAACGTTTCCGCGCTGCCTGCGATGAGTTCTTTGCGGAGCGTGACAAAAATGTGAAACCCGAGAATAACTTCTATGCCAACCTGAAGGCAAAAAAATCCCTCCTCGATGAAATCAAGGCAATCGACATCAAGGATGCCACTGAAGAGCTTATGAAGGAAATCCAGGATCGCTGGAACGCAATCGGTTTTGTCCCGTTCAAGGAGAAGGAAGGCATAGCCGCTTCTTTCAAGGAGGCGATGTCCGAGAAATTCCCTCAGTTCGTGCAGCGCGGCGCACGCCGTGGCGGCAATTCCAGACCGCTCAGCCCCAAGGATGAGCTTATAAGGAAATTCAATGTCCTCCAGCAGGATATCGAGACATACGAGAACAATATAGGCTTCTTTGCCGCATCCAAGAATTCTGCGCCGCTCATCAAACAGATGGAAGAGAGAATAGCGGCGGCAAAGTTGGAATTGACGGAACTTGAGCAGAAGATTCGCAAAGCAGAGGAGGAAGCCGAATAATGGACAGGAATTCGATTATCGGTTTTGTTCTCATCGCCGCCATTCTGTTCGGTTTCACGTTCTACCAGGGAAAGAGAGCACAGAAATTCGCCGCCGAGCAGGCCTACCGTGATTCCGTTGAACTGGCCGCAAGGATTGCATCGGGAGAGATTGACACAAGCGCAACAGCCCCTGCCCCCATCGTTCAGAGTATTCCCGAAACTGCCGTTCCGGCGCCCCGGACAATATATAAGGACTCCCTGCTGAACACTTCCCACAATGCGGACGGACATCTCGTGACCCTTGCGAATGACCTTCTGGAGATTACTTTCACCACAAAGGGAGCCAAACCGTATTCCGTTCGTCTGAAGGACTATTACAAGTACGACAGTACGGCACTCTACATATTCAATCCCGGAGAAGGCGAATATTCCGTAAGTGTCTATGCCGGGGAATATATCCGGACCAGGGATTTCAACTTTGAGGTGGCGGAAGTTACGGATTCATCCGTCGTTATGAGCCTGCCGTTTGCCAATGGAGGACGCATCGAGCAGAGATATGCGCTGCACGAGGGCTCGTACAGTGTTGACAACCTGATTGCTTTCAGGGATATGGGAGACCTTATCCCCAGGAACGTGTCTTCTGTCGATATAGACATCAATATGATGATTCCGAGGATGGAGAAGGGCTACAAGAACGAAACCCAGTACTCCAAACTCGATTATTACTTCGAGGGGGACAAGAAACCCGTGGAAATCGGCCGCGGCAGGAGCAACTCCAAACGTGTGGATTCCAAGCTGAGCTGGTTCGCTTTCCAGCAGCAGTTCTTCTCTGCCATCGTCAGGGCTCCGAAGCAGTTCGCTTCCGGAGAGTTGTCCGTGGAGTTTATGCCTCAGGACAACAGTGAGCGCAATCTTATGCAGTGTAGCGCCCTGATGCGCGTGGACATTCGTCCGGGTGCGGACATTGACATTCCGATGGAGTTCTATTTCGGGCCCAACCATTACCAGACCCTCAAGAGCTATGACCACAAGTATGAAAAGATAATTCCCCTTGGGGGCTGGCTTGTCGGCTGGTTCACGAAGTTTGTCATCATTCCGCTGTTCAACTTCTTCAACAGGTTCTTCAGCAATTTCGGTATCATCATTCTTCTTATGACCCTGGTCATCAAGACTGTGGTGCTTCCGTTTACCAACAAGTCTTTCGTGTCGTCCGCCAAAATGGCTGCGCTCAAACCGGAGATTGACAAGATAAATGCGAAGTATCCCAAGCAGGAGGATGCGCTGAAGAAGCAGCAGTCCACTATGGAACTGTACAAACGAGCCGGGGTCTCCCCGATGGGAGGATGCCTGCCCACCCTGATAACGCTGCCCATCCTTTGGGCCATGTTCCGTTTCTTCCCTGCATCCATCGAGTTGCGCCAGCAGGGTTTCCTGTGGTGCGATGACCTGTCGGCATACGATTCTATCGTTGAATTCGGCACCAGGATTCCGCTGCTCGGAGACCATCTCTCTCTGTTCGCCCTTCTGATGGCCGTCACAATATGGGTCTATTCCAAGCTCACGATGGCCAACCAGCCTTCCGGGAACGACCCCACGGCCGCATCGATGAAGTTTATGAGCCTGTGGATGATGCCTATTATGATGTTCTTCATCTGTAACAGCGTTTCCGCGGCCCTCAGTTATTACTATCTTCTGTCACAGTTGTATTCCATCGCTCAGAATATGATTATCAAGAAGTGGTTTGTGAAGCCGGAGGAGATTCTGGCGAAACTCAAGGCCAGTGAGGGCAAACCTCTCCCGAAGAGCAAGTTCCAGCAGAGACTTGAGGAAGCTCAGAGAATGCAACAGCAGCAGGCAAGACAACAGGCCAGGCGCAAATGATGATTAAGGATAATCTTAGTAGAATAAATAGTGAACTGCCATCAGGAGTCAAACTGGTGGCAGTTTCCAAATTTCATCCCGTCGAAGCCGTCATAGAGGCCTATGAAGCGGGACAGCGTGTGTTCGGAGAATCCAGACCGCAGGAATTTGCAGGGAAGATTGCCTCCCTGCAGAACCGTTTTGACGACATCGAATGGCATTTCATAGGCCATCTGCAGACCAACAAGCTCAAGATGGTGCTGCCTTATGCGGCGCTTGTGCAGTCCGTGGATTCGGAACACCTGCTCTCCGCGATAGACAGGTGGGGGAGAGACAACGGACGGACGGTTGACATCCTTCTGGAGATGCACCTCGGGGCGGAGCAGACAAAGCAGGGCTTCACCGAAGAGGAACTGCTGGATCTGATGTTCCGCCTGTCCGACGGGAAATTCCCGAATGTCAGGGTGCGAGGCCTTATGGGAATGGCTACCAATACCGATGATGAGCAGACGATTGAAGCCGACTTTGAGAGAATAGACAGCTATATGGCATATCTGTCGGACCTTTTCCCGGAGATGGAGGCCTTCAACCAGCTGTCCATAGGAATGTCCGGGGACTGGAAGATTGCCCTACGGCACGGCGTCACGATGGTTCGCATAGGCACATCCATTTTCGGTGAAAGGAAATAATTTGTCAGCGGCAGGGGATAAATACAAAAAGGGGTGGTTTTTGACCACCCCTTTCTAATTTGCGTAGCAAGAAATTACTTTGTGATGACTTTTGCCATTTCGCAAACCTTGTTGCTGTAACCCCACTCGTTGTCGTACCATGCGCAAACCTTTACGAAGGTAGGATCGAGCTGGATACCGGCCTTCACGTCGAAGATGGAGGTGCGGGCATCGTTGCGGAAGTCTGTGGAGACAACAGCCTCGTCGGTGTATCCGAGAACACCCTTGAGTTCGCCTTCGGAAGCCTCTTTCATAGCGGCGCAAATCTCATCGTAGGTGGCAGGCTTTGCAAGCTCGCAGGTGAGGTCAACGAAGCTGACGTCGGAGGTGGGGACGCGGAGGCTCATACCGGTAAGCTTGCCGTTGAGAACGGGAAGAACCTTACCTACGGCCTTGGCTGCGCCGGTGGATGAAGGGATGATGTTCTCGAGGATGCCGCGACCGCCGCGCCAATCCTTCTTTGAAGGGCCGTCAACGGTCTTCTGGGTTGCGGTTGCAGCGTGAACGGTTGTCATAAGACCGCGGACGATGCCGAACTTGTCGTTGAGGACCTTGCTGATGGGAGCGAGGCAGTTGGTGGTGCAGGATGCATTGGAGATAATGGTCTGGCCTGCGTATGTCTTGTCGTTGACACCATAGACGAACATAGGGGTGGCGTCCTTTGAAGGAGCGGACATAATGACTTTCTTCGCACCTGCCTTGATGTGTGCCGATGCAAGCTCCTCTGTCAGGAAGAAACCTGTGGACTCTACGACCACGTCAACGCCGAGGGCTCCCCAAGTGATGTTTGCAGAGTCCTTCTCCGCGAAGACCTGAATCTTGTTTCCGTCAACGATAAGATAGTTTCCGTCAACCTTGATGTCGTGCTTGAACTCTCCGTGTACGGAATCGTACTTGAGCATATAAGCGAGATAATCGGCATCGAGAAGGTCATTGATGCCTACAACCTGAATGTCTTTGCCGAAGTTCTCGACAGCTGCACGGAAAACCATACGGCCGATGCGGCCGAATCCGTTAATACCAAGTTTAATCATTGTGTGTTTTGATATAAGTTAAACAAATATTTCTTTACCTGCCTTTCGAAGGCACGCAAATTTACAAAATTTGTGGCGAAAATCAATTATCTTTGCTGAAAATTTGTGTGATGAAAATTCTGGTGACAAATGATGACGGAATAAATGCCGGAGGACTGCGTTCCCTGGTCAAATGCCTGCGCCCTTTCGGGGACCTTCTCATCGTTGCGCCCAAGACCCCGCAGAGCGGAATGTCGATGGCCGTCACCATGGGATACAGGCCCATTGCGGTGAAGCACGTCCGCTCCGGGACGGACGGGGACTGGTGGTATCTGGACGGGACGCCGGCAAGTTGCGTGAAGTACGGCATAGACAATATCCTGTGGCCCGTGAAGCCGGACCTGGTGGTTGCGGGAGTGAACTATGGCTCCAACGCCGCCACCGCATCAATCTATTCCGGCACGGTGGGTGCGGCTATGGAAGCTGCTGTAAACGGCATCCCGTCGATTGCCGTGAGTCTCGATGACTTCAGTCAGGATGCGGATTTTTCGATTGTGGAAGAGATGCTGCCGTCCGTTCTCGGGAAGTTGATTCCCGCTATGAGCGGGCGTTTCGGCGAATTCTACAACATCAATTTTCCGGCTATCCCCGCCTCGGAGGTGAAGGGAGTCGCCGTGACCTGTATGGGCAAGGGCCATTGGGAAAAGGAATACCGGGATTTCGGGGAGTTCCTGGCGGAGAAGGGTCGCAAGCCCACTCCTGAAGACGAGAGATACATTGCCGGAGCCGACCCGGAAGAGAAGATTGTGGTGATGGCGGGGGACTTCGTGAGCAGGGAAGGGAATCCGGCAGACGCAGACCATCTTCTGCTGAGCCGGGGCTGGGTGACCGTCACTCCCGGCAACATCGACAATACGGACTATTCGGAAATGAAAAGATTATGCGATATTATCTTATAGCGGGGGAAGCCTCGGGAGACCTGCACGGAAGCAACCTCATACGTGGATTGAAGGCCGAGGATCCGGATGCGGAGTTCCGCTTCTGGGGCGGTGACCTGATGAACAGGGCCAGCCTGCCGGATGTGCGCTCCCGAGGGGGCATTGATTCTGGTTTAAGCCCCCTCGGGAGCGCACACCCGGCAGGCACTGACACCGGCCTTGTGCGGCATTACAGGGAGGGGGCGGTGATGGGGCTTACGGATGTGCTGGCGAAGGCCGGAAAGTTGCTGGGCAATCTTTCGTTCTGCAGGAAGGATATCCTGGACTGGAAGCCGGACGTGGTGATTCTCATAGATTATCCCGGATTCAATTTGAAAATCGCGCAATTCTGCCATTCCAGAGGAATCAGGGTATTTTACTACATCGCTCCCAAGACCTGGGCGTCCAGGGCAGGACGCAACCGGAAGCTCAAGGCCTGGGTTGACAAGTTGTTCATAGTCTTTCCGTTTGAGATTCCTTATTTCACGAGGAAGGGAATACCGTTTGAATATTGTGGCAATCCGTTGCTTGATGCCGTTGACAATCACAACTATGTCCGTCCGGAAGAAGGGAAGTATATCGCCGTTCTTGCCGGTTCCAGAAAAGGGGAGATAGGCCGGATGATGCCGGTTTGCGTCGAAGTGATGGAAAGGATGCATTCGATGCCCGCGTATTCCGGATACCGTTTTGTGATTGCCGGTGCTCCGGCGCGTTCGGAAGGGGATTACAGCCCGTTCCTCAAACCCGGGATGGAAGAATACGTGAAAATCGTATTCGGCAGGACCTATGACGTGCTCAAATTTGCAGATGCGGCTGTCATCAATTCCGGCACAGCATCGTTGGAGGCGGCTTTGATAGCCGTTCCTCAGGTGGTCTGCTGGAGCACTTCGCCTCTTACCGCCTATGTTGCAAGGCACGTTCTGAAGGTTATGGACCACATCAGGTTCATTTCTCTGGGGAATCTGTGCCTCGGACGTCCTGCGTTCCGTGAACTGGTGCAGGAGGATTTTACTCCGGAAAAAGTGACGGAAGAAGTGACAAGACTTGTCTCGGACTCCGCATACCGTTCCGCGATGCTTGAAAGTTATTCGGAAATCCGCAAAAGCCTTGGCCAGTCCGGAGCCTCGCGTTCCATTGCCGCATCCATGATTCGCTCGATTGCCGGCAAGCAGTAGCGGAATCGCCATATTTTTTGTATATTTACGCCTGAAATATCATACTATTATGAAAAAGACATTAGTTTCAATCGCGCTCATTGCGCTTACTGTCACCGCTTCCGGACAGAGAAAAGAACCCAGGTTCCCCGAAATGACATTCACCACCGTCAAGGCAAACCCCATCACTCCCGTTAAAAATCAGCACAGGAGCGGAACATGCTGGGCTTTTTCCGGTATAGGTTTCCTTGAATCCGAAGCCATAAGAATCAACAACATTAAGGATACACTTGCATATCCCGACTTCTCAGAGTTCTTCGTTGTAAGCCATTCCTACCTTGACAGGGCGGAGAAGTTTGTAAGACTTGACGGAAAACTCGGGTTCAGCGCCGGCTCCGAATGCGGAGACGTGCTCGACGTGGTGAGGGATTACGGAATCGTGACCAACGAGGCGATGTCCGGTATGCAGTACGGTTCCGACCTGCCCCAGCAGAGCGAACTCGATGCCGTCCTGAAGGCTTATGTGGGCGCTGTAGCATCAAATCCCAACAGAACACTCACCACTGCCTGGAAAAAAGGGTTCAAGGGCGTGCTTGACGCATACCTCGGAGCCTGGCCGGAAACCTTTACCGTCAACGGCAAGGAATATACTCCCCAGAGCTACAGGGATGCTATGAGAATCAATCCTGACAATTATATTTCCTTCACTTCTTTCACCCATCATCCTTTCTACACGAAATTCGCCCTCGAATTGTGTGACAACTGGCGTTGGGGAGAAGACTACAACATCCCCATCGATGAACTTATGACAATGATAGACACTGCCATCAATGACGGATACACCATTTGCTGGGGTGCGGACGTAAGCCGCTGGGGATTTACCAGGAACGGACTTGCCATCCTTCTGAAGGAAGGCGAATTCTCCACCGCCGGTTCCGACCAGGAGCACTGGGTGGGCAAGGAAGAGACGAAACCCGCAGAGGAGTTTGTCCTCAATGAGGTGGAACCCACTCAGGAGAGCCGGCAGTTCGAGTTCGACAACAAGACTCTCACAGACGATCACGGGATGCAGATTTTCGGAATAGCCAAGGATCAGAACGGAAAGAAATACTATATGGTCAAGAATTCCTGGGGAACCAAGAGCAAGTACAACGGCATCTGGTATGCTTCCGAGGCTTTCGTGAAGGCTCAGACCATAGATGTGTTCTTACATAAGGATGCTGTTTCAAAGGAACTTAAGAAAAAACTTGGAGTCAATTGATGATTAAGAAATACATTCCCGACTTTATCACTTCGATGAACCTGCTATGCGGTGTCGTCGGAGTGATTTTGGCATTCAAGGGCCGCTTTGACTATGCATTCTACGCAATGCTTGCCGGGGCAGTCTTTGATTTCTGTGACGGACTGGCGGCAAGGGCGCTGGACGCTTATTCAGACCTCGGCAAGGAACTTGATTCTCTTGCGGACGTTGTGACCTTCGGTGTGCTTCCCTCCGTAATGCTGGTCAATCTTATGAAGGCCTGCACGTTCGGTGAGTCGCTGTGGTGCTGGGTGCCGGTCTGTATTGCCGTGTTCAGCGGCATCAGGCTTGCAAAGTTCAACGTCGATGAGCGTCAGCACGACAGTTTCCTCGGCCTGCCGACTCCGGCTTGTGCCATTATTTGCGGTTCGCTGTGTTATTTCACCGCTTTTGAACCGGACGGGTTCCTGTGTTCGCTGGTTGCGGGGCCTGTCTTCATACCCGCACTTTCTGCAGTCCTTTCCGTCTTGCTTGTCTGCGAACTGCCGATGTTCTCGATGAAGTTTTCACGGATAGATTCTGTGATTCTGAAGAGAAAGAGACTCGCTTTTGCCGTCAATTGCCTTCTTTGCATTGTGATTGTCCTCATTGTCGGACTCAACTGGTCGCTTGCCGTCCTGCTTTCTTTTGTGGTTTATATTCTCATGAATGTGGCTTTCGCCTTGTTTGATATATGATTTCTTCTGCCTGGAAAAAATTGTTCGCCGTTGTGTCGGCTGCACTGTCCGTGATTTCCTGCAACTCCGGAATCCGTTCGATTGGCCAGCAGACCATTCAGTTCGTGAGGTCTATACTCGGAGATACCGAAAGTCCGGAATACAGGATTCTCAAGTCGTATGACCCGATGCTGCACGATGCCGCCGTCTTTGTGATAGGAGACTCTCCTTCCTGTGACTTTGTGTGCAATGAGTTGAAGAACAGCGATGACAGGGACAATATCGATGGGGTGGGGGAGCCTGACGGGCTGCCCGATTTCGCCGGGGAAAGAATAGCCGTTCTTGTCGATGTGGCAAACGGACCTTATGACAGCCTGGTGATTTCCGGAAAGACGGAAGTTCTCCGGGAACTTACTGTAAGAACGATGCTGAAGGCTGTGGATACATTGTGTTTCCTCAGTCCCTTCGACGACGTAGGACTCGGTCACAAGAGTGCCGCCAAAATGGTTGTGATAGCATCCCCGGCCGCATCGGCTTACGGATATTTTGATGTGGATTCTCTCCTGCGTGCATCTTCCTGCCGGCTGCCGGTAGTGAGCCCGATGTCGAAGGCAATGGAGCAGATAGTCGTGAGAGATGGTATGACCGTAGCTGTCATCACATCAAAGGAACGTGCCGATGCCGGAATCTATCTGGAAATATGCGGCAATGCGGCCCTGAAATCCGGATTCACTTCAGTTAAATGCGTCGTTGCCGCTCCATCAGGCAAAACTTCGAGTCTTGCGGAATTTCTGGATTTCTACATAGAGGAGGGCAATGAAAGTCCTGTGGATGCGCTTCTTGTTGACGATATGGTCATTGATTCAAGTGAGTACGAGGATGAAGTCGGGAAAATCCGTTCGGTTATGAATGCCGAATATCTGAAATATTCCGAATTCCTGTCACCGGATTTCCGGATTGTGAGATCCGCTCCGATAATCAGGGAGGAGTGCTATCGAATCCTGCGCGAGAGGAACCTGTTCACCCACAAGGTTGCGTTCCCGAAGGAGGAATCATACCTTAACATCCGGAGGAACGGCATTTCAGGCATTATGTCAAATATCATCATCGAATATAACAGCAAGTATCTGTCAAAATAGGATATGTATAAGTTGACCGTCACGTCGGAAGAGATAGAGAAGCTGCCGTTGGGCGCTTTCAAAGGACAGATTCACGTGATAAACCGCCCGGGTTTCGAATACCTGCGTGCCTTGTCGTATCTCAAGTCACAGACAGTGATAGGGTTTGATACGGAGACGAGGCCCGTGTTTTCACCAACGGCAAAACACAATAAGGTTGCGCTCCTGCAATTGTCGGGGCCGGACCATGCATATCTGTTCAGGCTTAATCAGATGGGACTTCGAAGGAGGTTGTGCTCGATATTGTCAAACCCTGCCATTCTGAAAATAGGGGCGGCATCGCACGATGACGTGTGCAGTCTGCAGAAGAGGGCGTCTTTCGTCGAGGCCGGTTTCGTTGACCTTCAAAAGATAGCCTGGCAGTGGGGAATAAGGGACAAGAGCGTGAAGAAACTGGCTGCAAACATTCTTGGTGTGAAGATTTCCAAGACACAGCAGCTGTCCAACTGGGAAGCGGATGAATTGTCCGAATCGCAGCAACTTTATGCGGCCACCGATGCCTGGGTATGCAGGGAAATGTATCTGAAACTGTTGAAGACGGAAAAGCATCCGCTCAGTGAGGAAGAAAAACTCCCTCCCGAGCAGCGTCCCAAGCCGGTGGAGGCCGCTCCTGCCCAGGAAGCGGAGCCGACACAGAACAGGAAGAGGAGAAGACACAAACGCAAGAAAAATGACAAAACTGTATCTGAAGAAAGGTCGTGATGAATCTTTGCGCAGATTCCATCCCTGGGTTTTTTCCGGTGCCATTTCCCAAATCGTAGGCCAGCCTGCGGAAGGAGATGTGGTCGCCGTATATTCGGCCGAAGGCGAGTTCCTTGCTTCCGGCCATTATCAGATAGGCTCCATAGCCGTCAGGGTTTTGTCGTTCTGCGGAGATCCGTCCGCTTCTGATTTCTGGTTCAATGCCATCAGCGCTGCACTTGAAGTACGCCGGTCCGTGGGACTGGCTTGCGCGGACTCCGCCACCAACTGTTATCGTCTGGTTCACGGCGAGGGAGACGGTCTGCCCGGCCTGATTGTTGACTTTTATGACGGTGTGTGTGTGATGCAGGCTCATTCCGCCGGGATGTTCCGAAGCCGCAGGATGATTGCCGACGCATTGTTGGCCGTTTATGGTGATGAACTCAAGGCCGTATATGACAAAAGTTCCGGAACGGCACCTTTCAAGGCGGGACTTGACCTTGTGGACGGCTACCTGTACAAACGCGAGGGATATGCTGCAGATACCGTTTCCGTTATGGAAAATGGCCACAGTTTCCTTGTCAACTGGTCGGAAGGGCAGAAAACCGGTTTTTTTCTGGACCAACGGGAGAACAGGGCTCTTGTGGAACGTTATGCCTCCGGCCGAAACGTCCTGAATCTGTTCTGCTATACCGGAGGTTTTTCCGTATATGCTCTTGCCGGGGGTGCATCTCACGTGGATTCCGTTGACTCTTCCGCCAAGGCGATGGCTATGGTTGACAGGAACGTCGCCCTTAATTTCGGAGACTGTGGCAAGCATACGTCTTTCTGTTGCGATGCCATTGATTTTTTAGGAAAATGCGAGGAAGGGAAATATGATTTGATGATTGTGGATCCTCCAGCATTCGCCAAGCATCGTGGAGTGCTCAAGAATGCTCTCCGTGCGTATCAGAGACTGAATGCCGCGGCCATCTCAAAGGTTGCACACGGGGGGCTTGTATTTACTTTCAGCTGTTCCCAGGTGGTGGACAAGGAAATGTTTGCCCTGTCCGTATTCTCTGCCGCCGCATCGACCGGACGCAGAGTGCGTATCCTTGACAGGCTTTGCCAGCCCGCCGACCATTCGGTCAACATTTATCATCCGGAAGGGGAGTATCTTAAGGGACTGCTTCTGTACGTGGAATGAAATTTTTTCATCATTATGTCCCAAACCGCCGGAGATTCGCTGACACAGGACCAGATTGACCGGATATCAGAATTCGGCTCCATTGTCTGTGTTGATATCCATACCATCGAAATAAATGGAGGCGTGTCCGCACGCTGTATGCTGGCGGAGATATTCGCATCTTCCTGTATATGAACAGATTCCTTCCTATTATTCTTGCCGCGGTCCTGCTCCAGGCCTGCACTTCCGCCAGGATTTATGTGAGTCCGGACGGGAACGATTCCGCATCCGGCAGCCGTTCCAGACCCCTTGCAAGCGCTTCGGCTGCAGTCGCAAAGGCTCTCTCGTATAACCCGGAAAGTGGTATGGGGAGTGTTGAAATCATCTTCCGCGACGGAGAATATCCGATAAGCGGCACAATCACGATTGCGGGCAATCAGCTTCCTCTGACGCTCCGCTCCGAGCACAGAGGCAAGGCGGTTTTTACAGGGGAGAGGAAGACAGGGATATGGGAAGAGGTCTCCGACCCGTATGCTCTCGGAAGGCTTCCGGATGCTTCCAAGGTGCTCCAGACAGATCTCGGGGCAGCCGGAATCCCGAGTCTGGGAGTTGCGATAGGAGATACCGACAGATTTGATTTCTACTACAAGGGGAGGCGCCAGACACTTGCGATGTGGCCCAACGAAGGTTTCGCGTATGCCGGAGTGGCGCTCGGGGAGACAGAGATAGAAACATTTCAGCACATCCACGCCTGCAAGGAACCGGTCATATCTTATGTGGATGACAGGATAGGAGGATGGGTGGAGGAGAAGTTCCCCTGCGCCCACGGGTACTGGCAGTTCAATTGGTATGACAGGTACAACCCGATAGAGATAGACTCCGTGAACAAGATAATTACCGTTGTCGGCAATGCCGGTCACTATGGTTTCAGGGACGGGTGCCGGTTCCGGGGGGTCAATCTCCTGTCGGAACTGGATATGGAGGGGGAATACTGGCTGGACAGGGACAGCGGCCTTCTGTTCTGGTATGCTCCGGAAGATTTTGAAGGGGACAATCCGCAGACCTGTGTGTCAGTGTTCTCCGGAAGCGAAGTGATGGTCCTTCACGGATGCACGGACGTCAGCATTGACGGTCTTGCCATGCAGGGGTGCAGGGGAGGGGCGATAAGAATCAATGGAGGCGAAAGGGTGAAGGTGGAGAATTGCACGTTCAGGCGCTTTGCCAGCAATGTCATCACGGTGGAAGGAGGCCGGGGGCACAAAATATCCGGCTGCTCGCTAAGCGAACTGGGATGCGCCGGCATCTTTATGAGGGGAGGAGACAGAAACACCCTCGAACCTGCGGGATTCGAGGTTTCGCGCTGCTCCATAGAAAGCCTTTCCCTCTACATCAAGACATATCAGCCGTGCGTTTACTTTGACGGCATAGGCTTGGACATCTCACACAATCTTTTCCGCGACTGCCCTTCATCGGCCTTGAGGCTCGACGGCAACGATGTATCGGTCAGATACAACATTTTTGAAGACCTGGTGCGCGAAAGCGACGATCAGGGTGGCATCGACATATTCAACAACTACGCCTTCCGGGGAATTGTCATCGCCCACAACTATTTCCACAACATAGGGAAACCTGAGGACAGGATTGTCGCCGCAGTGAGATTCGATGACAGAATCTCCGGAATGAGGGTTGAGGGCAATATTTTCAACCATTGCGGAAGCAGCAGTTTCGGAGCTGTACAGATTAACGGCGGGCAGGACAACTTTATACGCGGCAATGTCTTCTATGACTGCACTTACGCCATCAGCCAGAACTGCCGAACCTGGGAGAAGTGGTTGACCGACAGTGAAGCGGACAGGGCTTTGATGGGGATTACTCCGGGAATGGACTCGCTCACGCAATGCGGCAGGCTGTATCTGTCCAGATATCCTGATATGGCTCATATGCTGGACCGGGATATGCTTAACGTCAATTACGCTTCCCGCAACCTGATTTTCAGAACTCCGAAAATCCTGCGGGAGGAAGGTGGCGTCAGGTTGAAGGGCAACATTTTTATCCCCTGAATTTTCCACTGGCGGGAATATTGCAGAACACTCATCTATGCCCATCATCCATATTACTTCCCTTAGCGACCCCGGTGTGGAGATTTTCTCTACGCTGACGGAGGCTCAGCTGTGCGACAAGAGACTGTTCGAAAACAACCTGTTCATCGCCGAAAGCGGCAGGGTCATCAATACGGCTCTGGATGCCGGGTACGTCCCCTACGCGATGATAATGGAAGAAAGGCATCTGGATGGAATCGGGGCGCAGGTGGCGGGACGGGTCGAGGCTATGGTGCCGGGCATACCCATTTACACGGGCAGCCACGAGATGTTGAAGAATCTGACCGGATTCCCGATGACCCGATGCATTATGTGCGCCATGCTTCGGCCGGAGTTCCCGACGGTGGCGGAGGTGCTGAAGGATGCCCGCCGCATCGTTGTGATTGACAGTGTCACCAATACTACCAATATCGGGGCCATCTTCCGCTCTGCGGTAGCTCTTGGGGTTGATGCAGTGCTGCTGACCAGGACTACCTGCAATCCGTTGAACCGCCGTGCCGTGCGCGTGTCGATGGGAACGGTATTCCAGGCTCCCTGGACTTGGCTGGACGGTCCTGTCAGCTCGCTTCACGAGTACGGCTTCAAGACCGCTGCTATGGCCCTGACGGACCAGAGCATCCCTTTGGATTCCCCCTTCCTGAAGGAAGTTGACCGACTCGCCCTGGTTCTGGGTACTGAGGGGGACGGGTTGTCGCGGGAAACGATATCAGAGTCGGATTACGTCATCCGCATTCCAATGAAGCACGGTGTGGATTCCCTGAACGTTGCCGCGGCGGCAGCCGTTGCTTTCTGGGAGTTGCGCCGCCGGGAATAAGGACGGCGCTGATGGCCTTTTTAGAAGCTCCGTCTGAGGCAGCATGCATTTATATAGACATCAAATATTGTGGCAGTTATGCCCGAATAGTTCTCTTACCCTATGGTGTATTCATCAATATCGAAAACAATAGGTAAGTTAATACTCCCGATTCGAATAGTTTGTGTATTTTTGTAATGATATAGAGGATGGATGATATAATTCAGATGAAGGTATTATGAAGATAACAGTACTTTCGGATAATATCGGATGCGGAGATCTCCAGGGAGAATGGGGCTTATCCTTTCATATCGGGTTCAACGGAAAGAAATACATGCTTGATACCGGCGGTTCGGAGTTGTTTCTGACAAATGCCGCGAAGTTGGGAATAGATATTTCCGGGATTGATTGCGCTATTCTCTCACACGCCCATTATGATCATTCTCTCGGAATGGAGGCTTTCTTCCGTGCCAACTCAAAGGCGGACTTTTATGTGAGTCCGAATGCCCGTGAGAACTGTTATGCCGGTTTTGGATTTCTGAGCAAATACATCGGCCTTCCCAAAGGAATCCTGTCCACATACAGTGATAGGATTTTGATGCCGTCCGGCATAAGCGAGATAGATGATGGTGTATTCGTCGTCCCGCACTCCACAGACGGCCTCTCGAAAATAGGCCGCAGGAATCATCTGTATGTACGCCGCGGCTTGAGGTATCTTCCTGATGATTTCACCCACGAGCAGAGTCTGGTCTTCCGTACGCAGGATGGACTGATTGTCTTCAACAGTTGTTCGCATAGCGGTGCGGATGTCGTGATGGAGGAAGTCGGGAGGGCTTTCCCCGAAGAGAATGTGAAGGCATATCTGGGCGGTCTGCACCTGTTCAGGATGAGCGGAAGTGAAGTAGGGGAGATTGCTGACAAAATCAGAAAGGCGGGTATCCGCCGTGTCATTACCGGACATTGCACCGGTGACAAGGCTTTTGCAATCTTGAAGTCAAGACTTGGGAATGCCGTTGAACAGTTCCATTGTGGAATGACTATAGAACTTTAGAAAAGATGCATAACTATTAGAAGTAAAATGAAACAGGTTGATTTAAGCGTGCTCGGAAAGGAAAATCCTTTCGGACTTATCGGACAGCAGTGGATGCTCATTACAGCCGGGAACAAAGAATCGTTCAACACTATGACGGCCTCCTGGGGATGTCTCGGATGGCTTTGGAACAAGCCGGTGGCATTCATCTTCGTCCGCCCGGAGAGATATACCCACGACTTTCTTGAGAGCGGCGACTTTGTCACTCTGTCCTTCTTTCCGGAGTCCTGCCGGAAAGCCCTTCAGATTTGCGGTACGAAAAGCGGCAGGGATTGCGACAAGGTGAAGGAGGCGGGACTGATACCGATAGCCCTTGAGAGTGGTGCAGTAACCTTTGAGCAGGCAAGTTTGACGGTAGAATGCCGAAAGCTGTTCAAGTCAGATATGAAGAAATCCGATTTCATTGACAAGGAAGTTCTTGCCAAATGGTACAGCGAGGCCGGATTGCACTCGGTATATGTTCTCGAAATAGAAAAGCTATGGGAATAAGAAGAAAATTTCTTCTGGCAGCATCAGCACTGGTTCTCGCCGCCTGCGGAACTCATCTGAGCAAGGAAGAGGTCATCGATTATGGTGAAATAGGATACTCAGACATAGACTCCGACGGTTATGATGAGCTCCTGATCGGCGACCAGTTCGAGGACGGCAGCTATGCACTCTACGATATATACTGCTTCAACAAGAAGGACGCATCGCTCATTCATCTTGCCAGCGGTGGCGAAAGGGATACTTTTATCATCACCGGTACAGGAGTCATCGTCGAGACCGGCTCTAACTCGGCTGACGACAGCTTTACCAAGGGGTACAGAATCCATAAGGATAAACTGAAAGAGCTTACCGGCGGTTGGGACAGAAGCCTGATGCAGGTTTCTCTTGAACGCTTCAGCGACCTTGCACGCCCGCAGCAACTCTGTGGAGGATATACCGGGCAACGAGAGCCCACCGAAGAAGAAATGGAGATGTTCAGGTCAGTGACCGGAACGGGAGACACTGTGTTTATACCTCTATCTGTCTCCACTCAGGTTGTCGCCGGAACAAACTACAGGTTTTATTGCCGATTTGAGGATACGGGTGATGGAATTCAACGTAAGGATGCAGACGATACCGACAAGTACGGGTATTGCTGGATAACCATCTTCAAGCCTCTTCCGGGACGGGGAGAGCCGAAATTGACATCAATTGATAAAGAGGAGAAATAGAATGGATAGAAATCTGATATTGGAGTTTCCGACGCAAAGTGACACCCCACTTCCCCGATGCAGGTTTTAGAACTGTTTGATAATCAGTGTAGAAACTGCTTCGTGGTACAAATGTGGTACAAATATTATCTTTTCAGTAAACATTAAACTGAAAGATTCACTTGCTCAAATATTCTAAATATTCATTGAAATTCATAAATCTCAAACCTGTAGTAGCTTTGATAGTTGCCTCGTGAATCTTTTTGTCATCTGTAAGTAAAATAACAGGAATCCCTTGAAGTTGATGATTAATTACATGCATTATCATTTCATCCCACAAGAAATTATCTCTCGAATTCTCGTTGAGATTAAAATGATTTGGAAGTTGCTCCCACATCCATCTCCGTAATTCTAAAGAAGCTTTATAACTTTTTATATAAGCTTTGACTTGACTGTTTACTTCAATTTTTGACGGGGGAGTCTTTAGCAACCCCTGATTCTCTAGGTCCATAGCTACCGCGCATAACATCGATGCTGCTGTCTGAATGAAGAATGCTTCCGATCTAACATAATTGAGATATTGTTCTCTCATTATTTTATTCTTGGCAAAAAGAGTCCAATCAGAAAAATTAGGGTCAACTTTTAAACAGAATTGTTTAATTGATTGTACAAAATACGCTGATGAATCGTCCACATGAGCAGAAATCTGTTTGATTAAGTCAATGTTCCGATTAACGTTGTCATTAGAAGGATCAATCGCAATTTGATATAATAATTGACCTATTGTTTGTTGCGTATGAATTGCTCTTGAATTTTCTACTCCAAAATACTCTTTTGCGATTTGCGTCTCAGGCGATGGTAGTAAATTGAAATTATCAGAATCTCCGCAGTGCAAGTATAATGCACAAGCCGCTTTGATACATGATGAATAATGAATGGATTCTGGCTTATCAAGGAAATGTTTAATTAATTCCATAGCCACATTTGTTGACATAAGCGCGGCAATGGATTTTGATTTTTCTTTTCGTCGTAGTTCATCAATAACTTTAGGAATCTCGGGTATATCGTGGCCCTTGCAGAGATTTCGATAAAAATTTGAATCACCAACAACAAACATATCCATTTTTTTCTATGAAGAACAGTTGTGAGTTAATTATGACTTATTTTTGCATTTTCCAAAACTTGTGGTCCTTGTCAAGGAAAACGATGTAGAACACATTTCCATCAATATATCCGGCGACTCGATGCTTTTGACCGCCAACATCATCTATCACGGCCCAATCAACATCTCCCTCAATATGTTTTGGTATTTTGAAGTCAGAATCTGGAGGGAACGAATGATACACCGTAATACATTTTTCTCGACTAGCTGTAAGTCTGTCTTTTTGGCTTAAATCAACTAATTTTTGAAACAGATCAGATAATAGACCTTCTTTTTCCCAGTCGGTGAACTTCTGACCCGGAGGACATTGTATCGAATCAAAATCTTTGAAACTAAAGACCAATAGCGGGATGTCACCTTTTACAACTCTTTCAGAACGGGTGTTCTGAGAACGCTCGTCAAGTCCAGTTCGTGCATTGAACTTATTCTTCCCGAATCTGCTACCCATTGCTCTCTTCACTATAATCCGCGATGAATTTTTCAATATTGCCGAAATACGGGATGGCGCCATACTTACCCATTAGATAGTCCTTGCTAAATGTTGCGTCATTCCTAACGCTTGTAGCTTGATTTATTTTGTACTCGACAAGAGAATAGATGTCAGAAACACCGTGTGCATCTTTTTCGGCAAACCATATTTGGTCTCTTCTAAGAAGGTCTTTTCTAAGCAAATTCGTGTCATGGGTATTGACAATCAATTGTGCTTCGCCATTATTGAGTTTGCTTTGAAATAGACGGATTAATTCAAGTGCAAGTTTAGTGTGAATGCTTGCTCCAAATTCATCAACAACAAGTGTTCCACCATTCGCCAGTGTGTCCAGCCACGGGCCCAATAATGCAAATATCTTTACTGTACCTACAGATTCACTTTGAAATGGAAGAGCGACTTTATCAATTATGTTCTCGCCCTCGTACTTGTTATGGGCAGCAAGAATATTCAATTCTCTAATCTTGTTCCCAGCAGGATTCATGGCTTCATTCAAGCCTCCTATTATTTTCTGCAAAAGAGGATCGTTTGGAATAATAGTGCTGTCAGATATTTTGTCAATGAAATTCTCCTTGACAGAAATATCTTGAATTCCCAAATCAATGATTTTTATGAAGTTCAATATTCTTTCCCTCATCGTTTCATTCTGAAGGTACTGAAGTGCGGTATAGTTGAGAGTATCGTCATTGATACCAGAAAGAATGTTAAAACGTCTACTAATCCAGTCTTTGATTAACATTGCCGTAGGGACATTGAACTGTGCGGCAGTACTTAGGAATAAAGCATTATCCCTAGTGAGACTTTCAAGCGCTTTTGCCTCTTTGAAAGTTTTAGCATTTACCTGAATGTCGCCATCTGCTCTTTTAAAACAATAGCTCTCTTTTTGACTAGAGTACTCCTGCTGAAATAGCCATTCGCTATCAACTTTTTCTCCCAAAACCTCAAAGCCATATCTATATTTGATTTTATTAATGATGAAAATCATTTGAAAGCAACTTGGCTCCTTAGTAGAATCTGAAGATAATCTAAATTGATTGTTAACAAATCCAGACAAGATATGGTCATTATTTACAGACCCAATAATCATATTCCTATAGAACGCCATAGCTTTAATAAGACTACTTTTACCAGATCCGTTGGCGCCATATATAGAGGCAATCCTGGTGAATTTATTGCCTGTTTCAGTAATTTCAAAAATATTTGAAGCGCCATCAGGGAGAGACTCACCCTCTTTGACTGATTTCGCCGCTAGCATACTAATAGCAACTTCATTTTTGAATGACAAGAAATTCTTTGTGGCAAATTCGACAAACATAGTGCATTGGTTTTGAGGTTGCAAAGATACAATTATTTTGTCCGATTTTCCAAATATTTCCCATTTTTTCTCAAATATGGCAAAAATCGGATAAAAATCGGAGCGCATAACGGACTCTTTGTATTGATAAAACATAAGCCTCTGACCTTAACTAAGATTGGTTGACACTTTAGAGGTTGTTTAACTGATCTTGTTTACAGTATCTCTGAACTGGTTTACATTTGTCCATCGATTCAACTGATTTTCTTTACAGATTCCCTGTTTCAGTTTACAGTGTCATTCTTTGCCGGAGGAGTTCTCCTCGGTCGGTGGCAGCGCGCTGCCACCGACCGGCGCGCCAAAGATAGGCACTTTTTTCGATTTTATGTTACAGCCCACCCATTTTTCCAACATCGTCGTTGCTGGCCGCTCTGCCCGTGAGCCTCTTCCGGAGTCTGCATTCCGATGCTCATATGCGGCCTCTGCGTATTGTAGAAGCCGATTATGCGCTCAAGAACGGCCCTGCATTCATCGCGGGTAGCGATAGTCATCTTATACAGCCATTCCGTCTTCAGGATACCGTTAGCGCGCTCGGCGACCGCATTCTCAAGTGGATCTCCGCTTTGGGTCATGCTGATGCTTATGCCGTGTTTCTTGAGCTCTGCCACATAGGCGTCGCTGCAGTACTGGCAGCCTCTGTCAGAGTGATGTATAAGACGGCTGGCCGTCTCGTCATCTATCGTCGCCAGCGCCATTTGCAAGGCTTGTAGCGGGTATATGGTCTCCAGTGTGGGGCCAACTGCCCAGCCAACTATCTTGTGCGAGTATGCGTCCGTAATCAGCGATAGGTAGCATACTCCCTCGTCCGTCTCCACATACGTGATGTCAGCCACCCATATCTCGTTCGGACGCATCGGTATGACATCCTTGATGAGGTTCGGATACTTCCGGTAGTGATGGTTCGAGTCTGTGGTTTTGTAGTGCTTCCTACGACGCAGATGCACCATTAGCCCGTGCTTGCGAAGTATCTCTACGAACGCATCGCGTCCTGGCATGCAGCCTGTCTCTTCGAACAACTGCTTGATGATCAAGTACAATTTGGCGCATCCAAGACCCGGATTATCCTCCCTGTAGTCCTTGGCTTTCTCGACTATGAGGGGTTCTATCGCGTCCTCGGCAAAGTCGTTGTCATTCCGTTTATAGTATGATTGCCTGCTGTAACCAAACAGCCCGCAAAGAGTGCTCAGACCAATCTCCTTGCACTTTTCGCGTAGCAGACTTACCGTTTGGTGCCAGATTTTTTTCTTATCGGGATGTTGAAGGTTTGTTCCGCGAGCGTAATCATCGTGTCATAAGCCGTCGCCCGAAGTTTCTCCAGCTCCAATGCCTTCTCAA
>JAZUHY010000003.1:0-11821 GCA_045641985.1 Candidatus Cryptobacteroides sp. | reverse complement strand
AGTTTTCTACAACACCGTCTGCGAACAGTTTGACACCGTTGGCCTGGAGATGCCCCTTCGTGTACTGATTGGACAAAGAATTGACAAGTGCCAACTTGTCCGTCACCCTTTGCGGCATGCTGCCGCTCTTGGGCAAGCCCCAGTCATAGCTGCGGATTGTGTAGTAGCCCATCACATTGACAGTAAGTTCCCCGTCTTCATCCATCTGCGCAAGATATTTGTAGGTCGAACCATCATCGAAAATATTGATATACGCATCAAGATAGGAAGTGAATCCGCGTGCGTTGAGTTCCTTTACCGCATCTTTACAGGCCTGCATATATCCGGCATCATCCAGTATGGTTCCGAGGGAGTTTTCTATTACGAACGGTACGGCCTCATCGGTAAGGTATCCGCTCGCGATATTGTCCGAGCCCTGTATGGTGATGATTTCTCCACCGCGGACATCTTTAAGCTTATGACCGTTGTCATCAATCAGCCCGGCCTTCTTGAGGGCCGTCCTGTTGCAGATGGCATTGTGACCGCCGCCGTCAAGTATAATCACCGGATAACCGGCTGACACTTCCTCTATTTCCATCGCGTAGTTCTGCGTACTGAATTTATTAACATCCTGTGTCGCCCAGCCGAAGGAAAGGAACGCGCTCGGATTCGTTTTCATCTTTTGGGGAATGATGGTTTCGACGAGATCCTTGTATGATGCTCTGAATCCCGGAAGATTACGGGCTATGCCGTCGATGCCTATGAAATGTCCGTGGCCTTCGGTACATCCGGGGATGACAAGCCCCTTGCCGGTATAGTCAACGACCTTCATATCCGGCGTGACAAATTCTGCGGCTCCGGCTTTTGAGCCTACATATTCGAACTTGCCGTCCTTGACGACAAAGGCTTCGACGATTGACTCCGACCGGTCGGCAGTGAAGATATTGCCATACACTACAAGATTCCGTCCTGACAGGGGATTCTCAGGACTATCTGATTTCTGGCAGCCGGCAAACAGTCCGGCTACGATGATTAAACACTCAACAGCGATGAGTTCAAAATGTTTTTTCATTGTCTTCATTTTCCAATTCAGATATTGTAATCGTTCATAAAATTCGGGTATTCATCGAACAGGCACATTGCCAGTATGAATGAAGCAATGCACACTGTTCACACGAAAACCGTCCAGAACACCCTGTGCCTTCCAAAGAAGGCTTCAGTTCTCTCCTTGAGTGCAATCGAGCCCCTTACATACGAGTTGATTGCACTCAAGGAAGGTTCGAACCCGGTGGACAGGGCCTCATAAGTATGAGTCCAGATCATCAGAACGATTGTCACGGCCTTCACCAGGTCAAATTCCAATTGCCTGCCTATGTTGACTCTTTCTGCGGAGAAGATGCTATTCATACTCTGCTACATATTAACAATTACAAAGATACGGCATTTTTCGGCTAAAAGTAGCAGTAAATGATTGGAATGTAGAAGTCCCTGGTTCACACGCCTGAACGGATGGATTGAAATGACAATAAAAAAGGACCCGGTTCTCCCGAGTCCCTCCAGCTGGCCGGTCACGCAATGACGGGGTCAGGCCCGCAAGGACAAGATGCTGAATCAAGTTCAGCATGACGGGGAGGACGAGACCCTGAATCAAGTTCAGGGTGACGGGAACATTATTCGTCATGCCGGACAGTGGTTTTGAACGTCATGCCGGGCTCCCTTTGACCGTCATGCCGGGCTTGACCCGGCATCTCGCCGAGACCGTGATAATACGTTTGATTATCAATCTGAGACGGGACGGATGGAGCAGCCGTTGAAACGGAAGTTACCGCGCTGCGGAAAAACATCGTCCGATTTGAAGAGCAAGTAGTATGCTTGGGCTATATTGTCAGTGCTGAGAGTACTCGACCAATAGCGACCGGAGGAACCCGCTTGGGAGAGACTGATATAGTCGCCGTAGCCTGCAGCAGGGAAAAACAACAGAGCCTTCGATTTTTCATCATTGGTGGCATTAAAATTTCCCCTATCGTTAGCGGTACCTGATGTCCCTTCTCCAGGCTTAAACACATAATAGCCACAGTCAGTTCCATCCCAAGCCCAATAGGTGGCTTCCCTCATTGCCTTGAACTCGGTTGATGTAGGCATACGCCAATCGCCACCGAGGATGATGTTTGCCACATCGTCGCTATGACCGGTGTATGAGGTCTCCCTGTAGAGGGTGGAATGATCGGTATCTTTATAATATTGGTAACCTGTGGAAAAGTACGGAGATATGCCGGTGTAACCGGTGGTATTTGAGGGGCTGAATCTGTATTTTTTGCTTCCACCAGCCGACTTGAGCGCAATACTGTCTTCACTGCCTCCGTCAACGCATTTGTTGTTGGTGAATGAATCGTAGATGAGAAGGCCCTTGTCAGTAGCGGTTGCATCTCCGCAGTAACCGGCATAAGCCGCCCACTGGAAATAGTCACCAACGATGACATCCTCGTTCGTTCCGGGAACCTTGACGGCGGAAGTTTTTTCGCCCTTCCATGGCTTTTTGCCAGAATCGGTGATGGCAAGGTTCTGTCTGTACCATTTGAGGGTGGTAGAGTCGGAGCCCGCCCCATTATACAGCGCCTTGATTTCGACATACTCGGTCGGGGTCGGGGTAGCGGAAACGTCCGTCACGAGGCGTACACATAAGCCGAAGAAACGAGCACCGCCGTCGGAAGGTAGGACATCCTCGCTATAGAAGCACACGTTGTGCGCGTCGTTCAAGCCGCGTGCAGTAGATGACCAATAAATGCCGTAATCGCCGACAAAGATAGTACTGGTGCCCTCGCGATAACCCGCAGCGGGAAGGCAGACGGCTCCGGCATCTTCCATTTGCTGCCATGTCGGAGTAGTTGTTCCGCTATATTCCAGTGTCTCAGCAAAGGAATTAAGTGAAATTACGCTTGAGTCCCAATTGTCGGGAAGTAACACCACACAATTCGCTTTGCCGCAAACTGTAACCCCATATTTGTATTTGCTTTCGCGTTTATCATTACGATAATCCATTCCGGTAGGATTTATCTCTTCATCATAACTAGTATAACTGAACAGATACTGCCACTCTTCTGTGGTCAGAGTGCGCCAGGTATTGCTGTCCTCTATTGCTTTGCCCCAGTCAATGAAATTACCAGAATAATCAACATCTGAATCGGAAGTGTTGATTCCGTAGGTTGTGTTTGCCGTTGACCAGCCGAAAAGGTCAATGTCTCCGGCGGCTGTACCGATAGACGTGTTCGCTCCGCCGCACCCGAGGGTGTCATACTGATGCGCGTGGAATTTCCATGCAGTAGGAGAACCGTCTGCATCTATTGTTGCAACGAGGTTCCCCCGCGAGAAGTAAACCTGCTTATCGGCGCTGACGCTGAACACGCCTTTGAGTGCACCGTCGGGGATATCGGCTTCGGGGCTTTCCCAGTCTGTCGCTGCCACGGTGTAGAGGGTGCCGGCTGCGATTGCTTCGGCAGCTCTGGCACCTGTCGTGATGGCCTTCTCTTGGGTTCCGTCGGAGAATTTGAGGTTGTTCACCTTGAGACCGTTCGGAACGAGGATGGAGACATATACGGAATCCGTGGTGATAGGAGCGACGTGAATTGTATTACAGGTTGTGAATGTTGATCCCTCCGGATAGTCATTGGCAATGTTGAAGCCTTCGGCACTGACCTCCACGTACTCGGGGCTTGCGCCCGCGGCCGGCTTGATACAGAACACCGCCGTCTTGTTCTCGAAAGAAAGGCTCTCTTCATTCCCGTCCGTCATCTTTGCCATACAGATGTTGGCGCTTGCGAACGTGCCGTCCTGCTCGGTGGAGACGAGGACAGTGTCAATCAGATTTTCGTCGTTTTCGTTCATCTTCGCGGCCTTGTAAGGATAGACCGCTGTGAGAGGACCGGTGAGGTTCGTGGAGATTGTGGCGACCTCGCTTTCAACCTTCACCTCACAAGTATCAATCGCCACTCCGTTGGAAATCAGGATAGAATCGTTGTCCACAAACTTCGGTTGGAAGCCGTCGAGCTCTGTCTTGGTCTGAGGTGCGAAGGAGACCGCTATGACGCGGGAGCCTTCCGAATTCACCTTGTCATTTTCAAAACTGGGGGAGGTGATTTCCTTGGCGCAGCCTGCCAGCACCGCGGTGGCGGCGAGGGTTGCGAAGATTGTCTTGATAGCTTTCATAAAAAGCGAATGCGTATTTACGTGTAAAATTACACATTCCCAAACAAATAACAAAACTCCGACTTTCGTTATGACGAGATCCCGGGTCGGAGCCCGGGATGACACATCGGTCAAGCCCGCAAGGACAAGATGCTGAATCAAGTTCAGCATGACGGGGAGGACGAGACCCTGAATCAAGTTCAGGGTGACGGGAACATTATTCGTCATGCCGGGCAGCGGTTCCGTCATGCCGGGCTCCTTTTGACCGTCATGCCGGGCTTGACCCGGCATCCGGGTTGCGTTGGGCTATATCGGGAGCGAGGCCGAGCCAGTCAGGGTTAATGGATTCTACAAGTTGGTTTTTCCATTCTCGCTTCCAATTTTTGAGCTGTTTCTCGCGGGCGCTGGTTAAGGGCTTTCAAGGATTTTTACTTTGGCAAGGTAATTTTATTTATTTTAACACTGAAACGAGACGGACACTATGGCCCTCTTTGCGGCCCCCACCAACGTTTTCAGGGTTGACTAAGTCGTTTTTGAATTGCACGTGGTACGCTTCGGTGTCTTCAGGCGCAGTAGATGACCAATAGTAGCCGAATTTATAGTTTGTGTTGTCATTGTCGACATTGCTGACACTGGAATCATAGCGGTAGCCCGCAGCGGGAAGACAAACGAGGCCGAGAAGCTGACAAACCGTCCATAATGTACCATCGTATGATGCGTTGATGTCCATTTCGATATTATCCGGTACCAGAATCAGGCAATTGGTCTTGCCGGATACTGTGACACCAAATTTGTATTTACCCTTTCTGACATTATCATTGCCAGCCTTATTTATCAGATACACCCACTCATCTTTAGTGAGCGTGCGCCAGGTTTTGCCGTCTCCGATTTCTTGGCCCCAATCTTTGAAGTCTCCAAAATAATCGCTAGAAGTAGTAGAAGTGCTGATTCCATAGTTCGAATTTTCGGTTGACCAGCCGAAAAGGTCAACGTCTCCGGCTGCTGTACCGATAGTCTTGTTTGCTCCGCCTATTCCCAGATAGTCATACTGTTTTTCTGCGAACTTCCAGTCAGTAGGATTACCGGATGCATCGATTGCTGCAACGAGGTTGCCCTTGGAGAAGCGAACCTGTACGTCGTCTGCGGTTCCTGCTTTACCATCCGCCCCTATACCGACCGTGAACAGGCCGGGGAGTTTATCGGGAGCCTTTGTCCATTTCTTATCTCCGGTTGTGGTTATATTCATCTTGAAACTCCTCGCCTCTGTTGTCGGAGTGGTGGTGCGCTCATAAACATCGCCGCTATTGGCTACGCTGAATTCACAGGCAACACCTTTAAGAGATTTCCCGTCATTGACTATTCGGCCGTAGTATTCCCTCACACTTATATCACCGCTGTTTTTAAATCCAACCATATACAAGGTGCAGGTGACGTTACTGAAGGTCATTTCACTTCCGATGGCTATATCCTTCCAGCCTTTTACTTGGTCGCAGGTCAGAACCCCGGTTGCATCTTTGACATAGAACTGAACGAAATCGGCAGGTGCCGCAAGACTGAGCGACGATGAAATTTCGTTGTTGCCGGAGACGCTATAGGAGACCTTTGTATGGCAGCTGTAGAACGTATTGCCGGTTGCAATAGTCCATTTGCCGCCAGAGAATTCAGGCGCTACGTCTTTGCCCAATTTATAAACATACACTGCTGACAGCGTTCCTTCATTCCCAAGACTTGTCGAGCCGGTTACAGTTCCTTCCCAGGAACTTCCGTCATAGGTGAGTGTCGCGTATGTGTCTGTGAGAAGACTCCCAGAAGCGGGCTGGAAGAAAAGGAATATCCTGTCATCTTTTTCCCACCCTTCTTTATATGTTGCGCCTGCTTTCGTTGGAGCGTCATCATCAAATCCGGCTTTATCATTCACCGCAATATTGAATGTGTACTGAACAGGCGCATCATTCTGCTCGGCCAAGGTGTTATCTTTCTGGCAGGATATTGCAAGGCCGGCAAGAATTGCGGCAAAAGCTATATAAATTATCTTTTTCATTTCTGTACCCTCCATAGATTAAATTTCTTCCGGCTCATAATTACCGAACGGTTTCTTGTATGTTCCACCACTCTGGCAGATGACTCTTTGTGCAGCGACTTCTATCACTTTCACGCTGGCTGGAACGTAAGTCTGACGCTCCTGCCGTTGATTGTTTTTGATGTATTGTTTCATATTGAACGTATTATACCAATGTGTTTGCGTCTATACGAAATCAGTCTGAGACGGGACGGACGGAGAGGCCGGAGTAACGAAGTACGTCGTGCTGCGGAAAGACAGCGCTTTCACTGATGTACAAGTTGTACGCGTAGTACGTATGGGTTAAGTAGAAAGTACTTGACCAATAATAACCAAAGAAGTGCGCACCGGAGATGTCCGTATTCAAGCCTTGGCCCGCAGCGGGGAAGAACAGCAGAGCGTTGTCCTTGTTGTAGGAACCAGTTATATCTGTTTCTGTATCAGACTTCTTCCCGTTATGGCCGCCTTCGTCGCCACTCACAGGAATATATACATAATATCCCTCATCATCGTCATCCCAAGCCCAATAGGTGGCGTCCTTCATTGCCTTGAACTCGGCTGATGTTGGCATTCGCCAATCGTCGCCGAGGATGATGTTTGCAACATCGTCAGTTTTTCCAAGATTGATTGAACCGGAGGGGTACTCGAAGTTTGAGCCGGAGTAGTACGGAGCAATGCCGACATAAGTGTCATCCGAATCTGTATCGAATTGATATTCTTTCCCCTCCGCGTTAGACTTGACCTCAAACTTGTCCTCACTGCCTCCGCTGACTAAATACCGGTTGGTAAAGGATGTGTAAATCAGGAGGCCCTTGTCAGTAGCGGTTGCATCTCCGCAGTAACCGGCATAAGCCGCCCACTGGAAGTAGTCGCCAACGATGACATCCTCGTTCGTTCCGGGAACCTTGACGGCGGTATCGTTTTCGCCCTTCCATTTCTTGTTGCCAGAATCGGTGATTGCAAGGTTCTGCCTGCTCCATTTGAGAGGCCTGTCGGGATTGTCTTCCCCATCGTATTTTGCAGTGATTACAACATAATCAGGTTCTGTCGGGCCCGGGGAGGCGGGAACGTCCGTCACGAGGCGGACACTGTAGCCGCGGCTGCGGAAGTCGCTGCGGACAGGGGTGGCACTGTTGCTATCGAAGAACACGTCGTACGACGCGTCGTTGCCGTGCGCAGTAGATGACCAACAGCGGACGCGGTCGCCGACATTGCCCACGCTGGAACCATTGCGGTGGCCCGCAGCGGGAAGGAAGACGATGCCTGCTGCCTCGGCTGGCGCCCAATCGGTAACAGCAGAGGTCAAGGCAGTTGCATTTCCTTCATACCCGTCAGGAGCAATGAAATATCCATTCACTGAATTGCACTGACCCCATACTTTCACGTGGTTGTTGAACAGATACTGCCACTCCGCTGTGGTCAGAGTGCGCCAGGTGCTACCGTCGCCAATCTGAGTACCCCAGTCTTCGGTCGAGTCGAATGATTCACCATCGGTTGTATGGCCTTCAACGTAGGTTTGTCCATCTGGATCAGTAGAACTCGTCGCATTGTAACCCCAGGTGAAAAGGGAAACGGTATCTGCGTGGTGACCGTCATATGTCGTTGTGTTGCAGAAACTATACTGGTTTTCATAGAACTCCCACTTTTGGCCACTGACAACATAACGGAGGTTGCCCTGCGAGAAGTGAACCTGCTTGCCCTGAGCATTTACCGTGAACACGCCATTGAGTGCACCGTCGGGGATATCGGCTTCGGGGCTTTCCCAGCCTGTCGCTGTCACGGTGTAGAGGGTGCCGGCTTTGATGGCTTCGGTAGCTCTGGCACCTGTCGTGATGGCCTTCTCTTGGGTTCCGTCGGAGAATTTGAGGTTGTTCACCTTGAGACCGTTCGGAACGAGGATGGAGACATATACGGAATCCGTGGTGATAGGAGCGACGTGAATGGTACTGGAATCCGAAATGGACGATCCCGTGGGTATATAGTTGGCAATGTCGAAGCCTTCGGCACTGACCTCCACGTACCCGGGGCTTGCGCCCGCGGCCGGCTTGATGCAGAACACCGCCGTCTTGTTCTCGAAAGAAAGGCTCTCTTCATTCCCGTCCGTCATCTTTGCCATACAGATGTTGGCGCTTGCGAACGTGCCGTCCTGCTCGGTGGAGACGAGGACTCCGACTATCTCCTTTTCCTTGTTTTCATCCATCTTCGCGGCCTTTGCCGGATAGACGGCCGTGAGCACGCCGGTGAGGCTCGTGACGATGGTTGCCTTATTGTTTCTGAAAGACACGGCGCAGGTGTCGGGCTCGTCTTGCCCGTTTGCCACCAGAATTTTGTCTCCGGGCACAAAAACAGGCTGGAAGCCGTCTGTGAGCTCTGTCTTGGTCTGAGGGGCGAAGGCGACGGTGATGACGCGGGAGCCTTCGGCGTCCGGGGTTTCTTTGTCATTTTCAGAACTGGGGGAGGTGATTTCCTTGGCGCAGCCTGCCAGCACCGCGGTGGCGGCGAGGGCTGCGAAGATTGTCTTGAAAGTGTTCATGAAAGCAAATGTGTATTATCAGTAAAGTTACACATTTCCAAACAAATAACAAAACTTCCGACTTCCGTTATGCCGGGATTCAGGGTCGGAGCCCGGGATGACACATCGGTCAAGCCCGCAAGGACGAGAAACCGCACCTTGGAGGATGCGGCCCTGTGATTGATTTCGTATCAGAGCTAAGAGATTTTCAAAAATTCCGAAAGATTCCTAGAGAAAACTGCCACGGTAAATCACCTTTAAGCCCATTTTCTTTCTCGGCATATTTGCACATTACCTCAGAAAGTTGTTCCTTTGTAAATGTCATAAAATTGCAGCATTATTGTTTAGTTGAATTGAATTTTTTCCAAATTTCTCCATTATGGCACAATATACAAGCCCGCAGGTCAAAGTGATAGAGGTTGTTTCCTGTAGAAGCATCCTTCAATCAAGCCTTGGTGGAAGCCCTTCCAATAGCCCCTGGAGCTCCGGTTCCGATTCCACGGGCAGTTTCGGAGGCGATGAATAATTCACTGATAAAAGTCAAGTCTATGAACGCAGAACATATATCACTCGCATTTGCAGTATCAGCCGCGTTGTTTGCAGGATGCGCCAAGAGTCCCATCGAGGAAGTAAAACCTTCGGAACAGCTCACCGACCTCGAACTCTCCTATGTCGGAGCAGCCGAAACCAAGGTTGCCATTGATGGAACAACTTTCCCGCAGGCGGGAGAAATCGGCCTGTTCCTGTTCGGGGATGAAATGGCTACTCAGTCTTACGGAGACGGCTACGAGAATATCAAATACTCCTACAATACCACCAAGAAAAAGTGGACTGCCAGCCCGTCAATCAAGGTGGGAAGCGATGCTGGCTATTTGTACGGTTATTATCCATACAAGAGTGCATCCACAGATGTCAAGGCCATCCCGGTTGCATCTTCCCTCAACGGTGACGACGTGATGTTTGCCTCCAAGCAGGCGGTGACGGACGCCACGGCCTCGCAGACCTCAATCACGATGAATCACGCGCTTGCGAGGGTCAGCATCACACTTATCAACAGCGGCTACACAGGAGCGGCCGAGCTCTCCAAAATCAAGTTCTCCGGAGCCAAGATTGCCTCGACCGGCACCCTCAATGCCCTGAACGGAAGCATCACTGCAACGGAATCCGACGTGACTCTGGATGTGCCGACAGCCGACCGGACAATCACGACAGCCGGCACCACCTACGAATGTCTGCTGGTTCCCTCAGAGACCGTTTCCGACAAGCAGACGGTAGCTCTCACACTCACGATAGGCGGGCAGGACAAGACCGCCACCCTCTCCGAGGGTAACGGAGTGATTATCGCCCGGGGCACCAAGTCCAACATCACCATTACCCTGAGCGACACCGGCCTCACCGTCCAGACCGTATCAGTGGAAGACTGGAACATCGTCGAGGTCGGAGAGTACAAGGTGACGGTGAAACTTGACGCGGACGTAAGTGACATCAAAAAGGATGTCTGGGTAATGGCTTATAATGACGGGGAGGACGTCAAGATTGAAGCCTTCTCGAAATCCGGCAAAAGCCTTGGCTGTGCCATTACCGGCGAAGCCTCCTGCGGAACGGCCAAAGCCGAAAATATTTACACCTTCACCATTTCCGGCATTTCTTCCGACGTTACCGCAACAGTGGAGTATCAAAGACCGACAGGAGTAACTCTGTCAAAGTCAAATTACAATGTTTCTTCCGGACGTTCATTTGTGCTCAGTGCGACCGTGCAGCCGGAGGACGCATACAATAAGACTTGCACGTGGTCAAGCAACAACACTTCCGTTGCAACGGTTGATGAAAACGGTCGGGTGTTGGCGATAGCCGATGGGACGGCCGAAATAAAGGCAACAACTGTAGTGGGAGGATTTACGGCAACCTGCACGCTCACTGTTGTGCAATATGAACCCACCCTCCCCGAGGAATTCTCCGTCGGGACGGATAAGAAGGTCCGCTTCTCACGGGGCAATCTCAATTACACGCCGGACATAAAATCCTGGTGGTTCTTCGACAACCAGTATGATTCCGGGCACAGCGAGAGCCTATTGTCGCTGTTTACCTGGGGATATGGCAGCTGGTCAACGGATTGGGAGACGACTTCGTATCAAGGCGGCGACTTTACCGATTGGGGAACGCAGGTGGGAGACGGGGAGACCTGGCGCACCCTTACCGATGGAGAGTGGAGACATCTGCTCTATAACAGGTCAGAAGCAGATGAAAAAGTCGGGTTTGCGCAGGTATGCGGCAAGAATGGCATAATTATCCTTCCGGATGTGTTTGAGGATCCCGCCACAAACGAAAGTACAAGTGAGACCTGTAAGGATAAGAAATTTGTCCCGAAAGCGTCAACCGGCTGGGAACAGAATGTCTATACTGCCGGAGACAGTTGGGATAAGATGGAAGAGGCCGGTGCATTGTTCCTCCCCGCTGCGGGCTATCGCAGCGGCAGCACCACCACCACCGGAACCGGCGAGTACTGGGCATCTACAAAGGATATACCTGGTAACATAAACTTTGTGAGAATAAATTCTTCAAATTTCTGGATTACAGCCGATTCAACAAATAATTATGGCCGCAGCGTCCGCCTCGTCACGGATGTGGAATAACCGTAATATATCAACCGCCAATTAATTGCTATTGGAAAAAACATTTTGTAATTTTACGGGTGTTTATGGCAACGTATACCTTCGATAACAGTCTCTTCCGGTCTGCCTCTATTGGGGGGGGCAACTGTCTTATAAACAGCAAATTAGCACTGTCTAATAGCGAAATCTACCATCCGGGATTCAACCTTGAACCCCGGACGGATTTGTTGTGCATATAACTCGGGCAAAAAGAACAAATCAAAAAATATAATCAGGATGAAACAAGACATCAAAAACAATGAGCAGCGGGAGCGTCAGGCCTACGTTCCTGCCAGCGTGAAGGTCATCACGACCTCGGCGCAGAGAGTCATCTGTGCAAGTACACCGAACAGTCTGGAACAATATCAGAGAGAAGACTGGTAGAAGTTGAACACAAAAAGAGAAAGACAATGAAAAAGACGATAATTTTTGCATCAG
>JAZUHY010000002.1:0-9398 GCA_045641985.1 Candidatus Cryptobacteroides sp. | reverse complement strand
TCCCTCGACCTTGGCCTCCTCCTCGAAGGAAGCCTTGTCCGTCTCGTAGCTGAACAGGATATCCCCTGCAGCCACCTTGTCACCTACCTTTTTCTTGAATTCGGTGACGATACAACTTTCAACCGACTGCCCCTGTTTGGGCATAATCACTACGTTTGCCATTGTGTATTTTAAGTTTAGTTAGTATCAGCGCTATATCCAACAAATATAGCAACTTTTCGGCAGCTTGTCAATCAAAATCGCAATATCCATTGATTGGAAACCGGAACTACAGGAAGAGCCTGAGAGCTTTGGAAAGCTGGTCCGGACAGCTTGTTCCCTTGCCGCCACAGTCTATGCCCTCAAGTTTTTTTATTGCATCCGTGACCTTCATCCCCTTGACGAGACGGCAGACTCCAGTTGTATTGCCGGGACATCCTCCCGTGAACATTACGTCCAGTATGACTCCATCCTTGACGGCAACGTCAATCCTTACCGAACAGACGTCCGAAGGTTCGACGCTGATTGTCCGCACACCTTTCCCGTCGGTGGCGTCATTCAAAACCTTGACGTTGTGAGAATAATCCGAAGCGGCCGCAGGGGCTATCACTCCGCTGCAAGTGTAGTTTTCCGATGATGAGGCGTTGACGGCACTTCCCGAGCCGGAACCCTTGCCTTTGCCCGCACAGGAGGCGGCAAGCAGTGTGAAAATTGACATAAGAATGATTTGAGATGCTTTCATAATATAGATATTGTTTACAAATTGCTTATTATCGGTTTGAGCACAGCCCCCAGCTGTTCGTTTTCGAGCAGGAATCCGTCGTGGCCGTATTCGGACTTGATTTCAAAGAAACGGCTTCCTTTTATCTGTTCGGCAAGACCGCGCATAGACTTTACAGGGAACAGATTGTCCGTCTCCACGGCAACGAGCGTGCAATCTGCTTTTATTCTGCCCAACGCCGCCTTCATTCCACCGCGTCCGCGCCCGGGATTCATAGAATCCAGAGCATACATGAGATACCAGTAACTGTAGGCGTCAAAGCCGCGTCTCACAAGTTTTTCTCCCTGATAACGCTGATAAGATGAAGCCTTTTCAGCAAACAGCGTTTCTTCTTCCTCAGCCTGTGTGTCATTGTAACAGGCATATGAACGATACGAGATAAGAGCTATGGAACGGGCGCATTTGAGACCTTCCGCTCCCCCGTTGACATCTTTGGCGGCAAAGAATGTGGGATCCGCCTTTATGGCCATGCGCTGCGACTCGTTATATGCCGAATAATAAGGAGTTATACGGGCTTCTGTCGCTATGAACACGGCATTGCGTATGACCTCAGGCTCCATTATGGTCCATTCTATTGCCCGAAAGCCGCCTATCGACGGCCCTATCAGCAGATCGACGGCCTCTATGCCAAGATACTCGCGCACCAGAATCTCCACCTTCACCATATCCCTTATGGTTATTTTCGGGAAATCCAGAAGCCAGGGTCGGCCTGTTGCGGGATTGATACTGGCGGGGCCGCACTCCGAATAGGAAGAGCCGAGGGTTGCCACGCACACAACGAAATGGCGCGAGGGGTCGATGACCTTGCCCTCGCCCACAATTTCAGGCCACCAGTCCTCCGGGTCGGCGTTGGCCGTAAGAGCGTGGTTTATCCATATCACCTTCTCCCCTACCCTGTACGGTCTGGGAGAAGTGTAGAAGACCACCTCCATACTGTCCAGCCTGCCTCCGGCCTCGAAATCGAAAGCTCCGGCACGGAACTGATGCCTGCGCATCATTTCTTTGCGGCGTCAATTGCCTGACGCAGGTCTCTGATGATATCTTCGGGATCCTCCAAACCAACGCTGAAACGGAGTTGCGAGGGATCGATTCCGGCTTCCGCCAGTTGCTCGTCCGTCAACTGACGGTGAGTGTGCATTGCAGGATGAAGTATGCAGGTATAGCAGTCAGCCACGTGAGTCTCGATGGTTGCCAGCTTGAGACTGTTCATGAACCGGCTCACGAAAGCCCTGTCGCCGTCAAGAGCGAATGCCATCACGCCGCAGGTGCCACCCGGCATATACTTGAGCTGCTTCTCCTTCTCCGGATTGTCCTCCAGTTCAGGGAAATCCACCCATTTGACTTCAGGCTGTTCCCGAAGCCAGCGGGCTATCCTGAGTGCGCTTTGATTGTGCCGCTTCACGCGGACATCCAGAGTCTGCAGCCCGAGTCCGAGGTAGAAGGCGTTCTGGGGGCTCTGTATGGCCCCTAAATCCCTCATCAGCTGACTCGTCGCCTTGGTGATGTATGCAAGTTTGCCGAACTTTTCAGTATAGGTTATGCCGTGGTAGGTGGGGTCCGGAGTGCAAAGTCCCGGGAATTTGTCTGCGTGGGCGTTCCAGTCGAAATTACCGCTGTCCACTATGGCGCCCCCGACATGCACGCCCTGTCCGTCCATATATTTGGTGGTGGAATGCGTCACGATGTCAGCCCCCCACTCGAAAGGACGGCAGTTTATGGGTGTCGGGAAAGTATTGTCCACTATCAGCGGCACACCGTGTGCATGGGCCAGCCGTGCAAATTTCTCTATGTCCAGAACCCTCACGCCCGGATTGGAAAGGGTTTCCCCGAAAACGAGTTTGGTGTTGGGCCGGAAAGCGGCCTCCAGCTCCCTTTCGTCCGCATCCTGATCCACGAAAGTAACGTCAATGCCCATCTTCCGGAAGGTCGCTCCGAAAAGATTGAAAGTGCCGCCGTAAATGCCGGCAGTGCTTATCATATGGTCCCCCGCCTCACAGATATTGAAGCAGGCGAAAAAATTGGCCGCCTGCCCCGACGAGGTAAGCATAGCCGCCACGCCACCCTCCAGAGCCGCTATCCTTGCCGCGACCATATCATTGGTCGGGTTCTGCAGACGCGTATAGAAATAACCGTTGTCTTCGAGGTCGAAGAGCCTGGTCATATCTTCGGATGTGTCATACTTGAATGTTGTGCTCTGTATGATGGGAATCTGCCGGGGCTGGCCGTTTCCCGACGCGTACCCCGCCTGGACGCAAATCGTCCCCTGTGAAAGTTTGCCGTTCATATCTAAAACCAATCTCACAAATTTACTAAAATTATTCTTATTTTTGTAGTGACAGCTACAAACAAATATGACAGTTCACAGTTTTACCCCGCGGGCCTTTACCGCCGGGGACTTGAAAATTGAAAGCATAATATGCACCCTTGGAGCCGGGGACGTCGTATTCGCCCCTGCAGAAAGAGCGGACAGTTTCAGAAAGCTCAACCGTGGCATATCCGTGCGCACGGGGGGCACGGAAGAGGCGGGCATCTTCGCGGCGGACAACGGAGCGGAATCATTGGAAATCTGGACAGACTGCGACGGATTCATGACTGCCGATCCCGCCATCATCAAGACATCCTATGTAATTGATGAACTGAGCTATGCGGAAGCGATGGAATTGAGCAATTTCGGAGTCAGCGTCCTCGAAGCGGCATCCCTGTCCCCCCTGTTCGGCAAGGGAATCCCGACCGTCATCAGGAATGCCGGACACCCCGAACGTCTCGGTTCAGTCATCCGCGATGCCGTACAGGCAAAGGAGGGAACGGGGGGTACGGTGACCGGAATTGCCTCAATAGACAACATATCGCTCCTCACCTTCAGCGGCCCCTCAATGGTAGGCATAGTGGGTGTGGACAGCCGCCTGTTCGCCGCCCTTTCGTCATGCGACATCAGCGTGTTCTTCGTGTCCCAGTCATCTTCGGAGACCGGAATCAGCATAGGCATCAAGACATCAGATGCAGAACGCGCCAAGGACGCGACAGACAGGGAATTCTCCATAGAAATCGCTTCAGGCAAGGCAAACCGCTGCCTCGTGGAGAACGGGCTGGCAGCGGTTACCGTTGTAGGCGGAAATCTGCGTCACAGCAAAGGTGTGGCCGCCAGACTGTTCTCAACCCTGGGCCGCAACGGCATCAACGTACTGGCCTGCGCACAGGGTTCGTCGGAGTACAACATCTCCCTCATCGTTGACAGGCACTTCCTGCGCAAGTCTCTCAACGTCATCCACGACAGTTTCTTCCTGTCCGAATACAAGGAACTCAACCTTTTCATCTGCGGAGTGGGAACGGTCGGAGGCAGGCTCATAGAGCAGATTGCAAGCCAGAGGGCCAGGCTTATGAAGGAGCACAACCTCAAGCTCAACGTGGTGGGCATTGCCAGAAGCGTGAAGGGAGTGTTCTGCCGTGAAGGCATCGACCTGTCCCGCTGGAGGGAGTTTCTCGAAGCCGCGCCGTCCCTCGACCTTCGGGGGCTGAAGGATGAAGTCATAGGAATGAACATCTTCAACTCCGTCTTCGTGGACTGCACCGCAAGCGACGCTGTGGCCACACTTTATCATGACCTTCTGGAGCACAACGTTTCCGTCGTCGCCGCCAACAAGGTCGCCGCATCCTCGGATTACGCCAACTACTCGTCACTCAAGGAGATTGCCCTCAAACGCGGAGTCAAATACCTTTTCGAGACAAATGTGGGCGCCGGGCTTCCCATCATAAACACCATAAACGCATTGAAGAACAGCGGGGACAGGATTCTTAAGATAGAAGCCGTGCTGAGCGGCACGCTTAACTTCATCTTCAACACCATTTCCGAAGACATCCCCTTCAGCCGCACCGTCAGGATGGCGCAAGAGCAGGGCTATTCAGAGCCGGACCCCAGAATAGACCTCAGCGGCAAAGACGTCATACGGAAACTGGTCATTCTCGCACGCGAGGCAGGTTATAAGGTGGAGCAGGAGGACGTCGAAGCCAATCTCTTCATTCCCAAGGAGTTTTTCGACTGCACTATGGAAGAATTCTGGCAGAGACTCCCCTCCCTTGACGAAGATTTCGAGCGCAGGAGGAAGGCTCTTGCAGCGGACCACAAGCATTGGAGGTTCGTGGCGCGGATGGAGAATGGCCGCTTCTCCGTATCGCTGCGGGAGTTTGAAGAGGGACATTCCTTCTATGTACTGGAAGGTTCCAACAACATCATTCTCCTTACGACGGAAAGATACAACAGGCATCCTATGCTCATTCAGGGCTACGGGGCCGGTGCGGACGTCACTGCGGCCGGTGTGTTCGCAGACATCATGAGCATAGCAAACATCTGACAATATGAAAGTTGCAATCGTAGGCGCCAGCGGCGCCGTAGGTCAGGAATTCATCAGAGTCCTGGAAGAAAGGGACTTCCCTCTCGACGAGCTGGTTCTTTTCGGCTCGGAAAGGAGTGCCGGAAGGAAATACTCATTCAAAGGCAAAGAATTGACAGTCAAGCTTCTGCAACACAACGACGATTTCAGGGGAATCGACATCGCATTCACCTCTGCGGGAGCGGGCACGTCCCGGGAATTTGCAGATGACATCACCAGGTTCGGCACTGTGATGATAGACAACTCCAGCGCCTTCCGTATGGACAGCGACGTCCCCCTCGTGGTGCCCGAATGCAATGCCGACGATGCCCTCGTCAGGCCCCGCGGCATCATTGCCAACCCCAACTGCACCACAATTATGATGGTTGTGGCCCTGAAGGCCATAGAAAACCTGTCCCATATCACCAGGGTACACGTGGCCAGCTACCAGTCCGCTTCCGGAGCAGGCGCGCAGGCGATGGCGGAACTACAGCAGCAGTACCGCGACCTGGTGGAAGGCAAGCCCGTCACCGTCAGCAAGTTCGCCTACCAGCTGGCATACAACCTCATCCCCCAGATTGATGTCTTCACCGACAACGGCTACACCAAGGAGGAGATGAAAATGTTCAACGAGACACGCAAGATTCTCCACTCCGACGTCAAATGCTCCGCAATGTGCGTCCGCGTGCCGTCTCTTCGCTCCCATTCCGAAGCGGTGTGGATCGAGACGGAAAGGCCGCTGAGCGTCAAGGAAGTCCGGGATGCTTTCGCCGCCGCCCCGGGCATCACGCTTCAGGATGACCCGTCAACCCAAAGTTACCCTATGCCTCTTTTCACTGCCGCAAAGGATGACGTTTACGTAGGACGCGTCAGGAAAGACCTTGCCAACGACAACGGCATCACCTTCTGGCTGTCGGCAGACCAGATAAGAAAAGGAGCCGCCCTCAATGCCGTCCAGATTGCAGAATACATCATAAGTCACAGATAATGAAGAAATTGTTCATCATCGTCATAACCGCGGCCGCAGTCTTTGCCTCGACTTCCTGCCGCCAGACCCCACTCCTTCAGCGCGAAGACTGGTCCCCTGACGTAAAGCAGGGCATCAACGACCTCGTCACCATCTACGGCAACGCTCCGGAAAAACAATATGCCGTTTTCGATTTCGACAACACATCCAGCGTCTTCGACATCACCGAAAACGAAATGTGTCTGCAACTTATGACAATGAGTTTCGAAATGACTCCGGAAAGATTTTCCGAGGTGATGGCTACAGACATTCCGCTCGAAAAGGCGAATTACGGCAGCTATGTGAACGACATCTGCTCCGCATACACATATCTCTACGGCAAATACGGTCCTTTCACGTACAAGGGACTTTCCGAGGAGGAAAAGAACACAGTCAAGGCCGACCCCGTATGGGAGCAGTTTGCCGGAAAGATGTTCAGTTTCTATTCATTGATGGAAAGCAACGGGGACATCACAATCGCCTACAACTGGAACAAGTACTGGTGCTGCGGAATGACTGATGAGCAGGAACGCGATCTGGCAAGACGCTCTCACGAGAAATTCTCACGCACCGAAACCTGCACAGGAGAGTGGAACGGCAGGAAGTACACCCTGGGGTTCACCGTTACCGAAAACATCAGGGAACTCTGGAAGGTTTTGGATGCCAACGGCATAGACGTATGGGTGTGTTCCGCTTCCGGCACCACCACCGTTCTGGAGGCAATCGACATGTTCGGCCTCAGACCGTATTGCACTGGAGTCCTCGCAATGACCATCGGCCGCGACGCGCAGGGGCGGCTCTCCAATTTTTACGACTACGACGGCAAGGCCTTTCTTCCGTCGGATGACGGCGGATGGAAGCAGGACAGCCTCCCTATCGGGGCCCAAACCTGCCGCCAGGGAAAAGTCACTGCCATACTCAACGCAATTGCGCCCAAATACGGCGGCAAGGGTCCCGTTGCGTGCTTTATGGATTCCACGGGAGATTTCAATTTCTGCACGGAGTTCGCCGACACGAAACTTGTCGTATGCTTCAACAGAGGCAACCGCAAAATCACGGACGGAGGCGGTCTGATTGCGGAAACGGCCATCTACGAACGCGACGTGCTGGGTTATGACCTCAGGAAAGCCAATGAAGCCGGAGACATCCTTTTCCTGCTTCAGGGACGGGACAACAACGGCCGACGCTCATTAAGGCCGTCAAATGCCACATTGACGCTGGGAGCCACGGAAGAGAAACTTTTCGCCGGCCCGGAAAACTGGGCGCAGTACCGCACAATGTGCGACAGTTCAATGACAGTAAAACAGATAATCGAGGTTTTCTCCACCCCTTTCACTGAAGATTACCCCGGATACAGATCAATACCACGCCAACTATGAAAAAGACAGTAATCACAATAGCCTTTCTGGCGCTCACTACACTTGCATTTACCCAAAATCAGATGCCCGATTCACCCGATTTTGAAAACACGGGGCTTGAATGCACCAGCCTTATGGTAGGGCGCGAAGCCAGCGGCACAGGCTCGGTCATCACCTCCCACTCCTGCGACGGAGTGTCGCACACCTGGGTCAGCATAGTGCCGGCCGCGGACCACAAGCCCGGCGAAATGACCCCGATACGCAAGAACTGGCGCAAGACCCGCTTCCCTGCCGACACCGTCGGCATCAAAGTGGTCGGAATGATTCCTCAGGCGGCACACACATACGCATACGTCAATACAGGCTATCCCTGCCTCAACGAAAAGCAGGTCGGCATAGGAGAGACGACGTTCAGCGGCCCCGACACGCTCATCAACCGCAATTCCCCCCTGCTGATTGAGGAACTATGCCGTCTGGCACTGGAGCGCTGCGACAACGCCCGCGACGCCGTCAGGCTGATGGGAAGCCTGGCTGAGCAGTACGGCTACGGAGACGGGGGCGAATGCCTCACGGTGGCAGACAGGAACGAAGTCTGGCAATTCGAGATTACCGGTAACGGCAAGCACGCCATGGGAGCAATCTGGGCCGCCCAGCGCATCCCCGACGACCATATCGGCATATCGGCCAACATACCCAGAATCGGACGGATAGACCGCTCGGACAGCGATTTCTTCATGGCTTCCGACAATCTTGAAGAAGTGGCAAAGGCCCACGGCCTGTGGGACGGTGAGAGCGAGTTCGTATTCTGGAAAGTCATCAGGACAGACTATGCGAAAGGCAAGAACTTCCGGGAACGGGAATTCATAGTGTTCAGCCAGCTTGCCCCGTCCCTCGGCTTGAGTTATGATATGGACGAAATACCCTTCTCCGTCAAGCCCGACTCCACGGTCAATGCCCGCAAGGTAATGGAAGTGCTTCGAGGAACCTATGAAGGCACCGACTTCGATATGTGCAAGGACTGGCTCATCGACGTTCCCGAAAAGGACGGAGTGCCCGCCCACAAGGAAATCAGCCCGGTGGCGAATCCATGGCTCACCAACAATACACGCAACACGCTCAACACCATAGCTCCCGGCGTAATAGAGTTTCACCGGACGCTGGCAGTGGCCTGGTGCGCGTATTCCACTGTGATCGAGCTCAGAAGGGATTTTCCCGACGGGATTGGAGGAATATGCTGGTATGCTGTTGACAATCCTGCCCAGAGTCCGCACATTCCCATTTTCAGTGGCAGCACTTCCCTTCCCGAGGCATTCAGTCGCTGCGGACACAAGCAGTATGACCCGGATTGTGTCCTCTGGCAGTTCAGGCGCGCCAACAAACTGGCCACCCTGTCCTGGCAGACCACGAAAAAGGACTTCAACGCAGCCGTGCTGAAAATGGAAGATTTCGCATTCGACACTCTTGCAAAAACACAGGAAGCCTACGCAAAGGCAAAATCGGCTAAGGCAAAGGCAGGAATCCTGAACAAATGCACCGCTGCCATCCACTCCGAAGCGGTCGCCGAATGGAAGGAATTGGAAGCGAAATACTGGTCTATGTTCGGCCGTGGTTTCTGATGTTTGCAGGAAACAAAATTATTCGTATATTTGCATCCGCAAATGAGGGTTTAGCTCAGTTGGTTCAGAGCGCTTGCTTGACAGGCAAGAGGTCAGCAGTTCAAATCTGCTAATCCTCACATAATAAGGGATGACTGGCAAGTCATCCCTTATTATGTGATATTACTATCTTACCCCCGCTGCTTCGCAGCTGCCCCCAGGGGCATGCCGCTTTCACTACGTTCCAGCGGGTGTCTCCGGCTCACGTGCAAAACCCTGTGTTTGAGTAGATGGAAAAGTATGGACCTTTGA
>JAZUHY010000001.1:0-10591 GCA_045641985.1 Candidatus Cryptobacteroides sp. | reverse complement strand
GATATATACCAATTTCGGGGTAAACTTGACTGCGACCACAAGCCGATAATTATTACCTTTTATGTTAAACACATAATGCTGATTACCGACATAATCAACAGAGTTGAAATCCGCCCGCATATCATTGAACGATTCCCACTCCGCCCTGCTGACCTTCAAATACCATTCGCTCAATGGCTGTTGAGTTTCAGGATGTTTCTCCCAATACTCGCGAAGACTGTTGATTGCAATAATTCTCATACTGCAAATATACAAAATTATTTATAATGGAATACTATTATTAAATCAATAATTCGCATTTCAGTAATTTTTCTAATTTTGGATTTCCCACTGTTGATGTCTGCACTAATTGAAAAGTGTTCGGTGCAGTCGGGGGCCTTTTATGACTTATCAGACATCTTGCAAGAAATGGACGAGCGGAGCACTGTCGTAAATCAGCATCAAGTGCTTAGTTCTACCGTAAAAGGCATATTCTCACAAAAGGAATACTTCAATAAAGATATCGCCAGTGAAGATAATAAAGGCTACAAAGTGGTACGAAGAGGCCAGATTGTTTTAAGTCCTCAGAACCTGTGGATGGGGAATATCAATTTCAATGCTCGGTTTGATGTAGGCATTGTTTCTCCCTCATATAAGGTTTATTCAATTAGGGATGGGCTCAATCCAATTTTCATCGCATCCCTTCTTCGAACGAAGAAAGCACTCTACGAATACATGCTCGCGTCGGAACAGGGTGCAAGCATAGTCCGTCGCAACTTGAACGTCGAAACTTTTCTAGCTATCAAATTCCGAATTCCATAAGCGCCTCCAGGTCGACGTAGAGGCCTAGGTACCTGCAAATACGAAGCGGCCCCTACCGGTTGGCAGAGACCGCAGCTTGATTTTATCAGTTTGATTGCAAGAATGTCACTTGACTTCTGTCACGAGGCGGACACTGTGGCCGGTGCCGCAGGTGGTGTTGCCGTCATCAGGGTAGAAACCGTCGACATCGAAGTACAAGTAGTACGCTTCGGGGTATAGAAGGGCCTCAGTGAACGCGGTAGAGGACCAATAGAAGCCGCCGACGCTCCAATCGGCGATAGAGGAACTCATGCGGAAGTTCGCAGCGGGAAGGAAGACGAGGTTGCCGGCGGTTACCAATTCAGCGTCATTTGCGTATGAATTGGCCAGCTCCCCTTCAAAGCCGTCCGGAGCTATGACACAACCTTTCATTCCATTGACTGTGGTCCATTTCTTGGAATGGTTGTGGAACAAATATGTCCACTCGTCTCTGGAGAGAGCATAATAAATAGCCTCACCGCCGTCAACTGAAACCTTATGGCTCTCGTCGCAGAAGAGATAGTCTCCGCTGCTGTTGTTACCTACTGCGGCTTCAACTGTGCTTGACCAGGTGAGATGAGATACGTGGGATGCATCCCAACTGCTTGCGGAACTGTACTGGTTTGCCTCGAAATGCAGCGCATTGCTACCGTCTGCCCACAAGTTACCCTGCGAGAAGTAAACCTTCTTGGTGGCGCTGACGCTGAATTCACCGGGTAGCGCACCCACCGGAATAGCCGCTTTGACAGTTACGGCGCAGGTGGCTGTCTTGCCTCCGTCGGTTGTGGTGACGGTGATGTTGGCTGTTCCGGGAGCCACAGCGTGTACGTTACCCTGATTGTCAACGGTAGCGAATTCGGTCTTGTCGCTTGACCAGCTGACGGTCTTGTCGGTGGCGTTTTCGGGAGTAACTGTAGCTGCGAGTTTCACGTCAGGATCACCGACAGTCAGAGTCAATTCTGTCTTGTCAAGTGTTACACCAGTTACAGATACTTTGGGATCTTCCTTTTTGCAGGAACCCAGGAGCCCGATTGTGAGGGCCGCGAGGGCAAGAGTAAAGAGTTTTGTTTTCATTTTTTTGCTTTATAAACGTTAATATAGTATTCTGTTGTTGCCGTCAGCACGGCTGACTGAGATCATGCAAAGTTAAATAAAATTGTCCGAACATCATTGTCCGGACGGAGAAATTTTCTAAAAATGAGTGTGGTTACAGCTTCTTCTCCCACTTGTCGGGAAGAAGATCCCGGCAGGTGTCCGCCGTTGCCTTCGGTCCCATCCCCGCCACGCGGTTGATGACATCCGTGAGGTACTCGAAGAAGTCCACTCCGCAGAGGCGGCAGCTGCAGGAGAGCGAGTAGAACAGAGCCCCGCGCTTCGCACCCTCGTGGCTCCCGAAGAAGAGGGAGTTGCGTCTCGACAGGGAGACATACCTGTTGAGCCTCTCCAGCCTGTTCGTATCCAGTTCGCATCCGCCCGTGCGGAAGATGGCCACGACGCCGTCGAACTCATTGAGGAAGTATCTACCTGCAATACATCCGTAAGTTCATCTGGATAAGTCGGCAGAAACCCGGCAAAAATTTTACAAGAAAAGAGCCAAAGCATTGTAATTCAATACTTTGGCTCTTAAAAATCGTGCGCGAGATGAGACTCGAACTCACACAGGTTTTACCCCACTAGCTCCTGAAACTAGCGCGTCTACCATTTCGCCACCCGCGCCTGAATGGAGTGCAAAGGTAAATAAAAAAATCACAAAATAAAAATGTCCGGACACTTCATACAACATCTACACAAAAAATAACCACATCGGAAGCGCCCGGACATTCAGTTGGCGGAAAAGAGTCCCGCAGAGTGCGGGTTTGCAAGCGAAAGAAAAAACGCCAACTTTATTTCAATATCTGTCAAATGCCTGTTTGATGATGGACTTGCATTCAGGATACAGGCTGAGCAGGCGTGCCTCCAAAGTCTCTTTGTCGCAAACGTCCGGAGAAAGAGCGCCAAACAGCTTGAACCTGTTTATTCCCCGCTCGTCCAGATAAGTGAATATCTGTGGCCTGAACCAGTACGAAGTGCCAAAAGATCTGGCCTGCTCAGGATAACGGTCACGATAGACCTTTGTCTGGAGATAATATGCCCACATCTCGGCGACCTCACAGTATCCGTGATCTTCTTCCGTCCCTATCCCGTAAGTCACCCAGCCGGAGGTCACAAAAGACACCAGCACATATTTTATCAGTTTGTTCCAATATGCGTTCCCTACCGTCATATAGTGACTTGCGTGCGCAAGTTCGTGAATGGCTCGTCCATAGATTGTCGCATAATCTCCGGCATCCTTCAGACCCAGTGTTATATCCGGCAGAAACATCTTGACAAGGAACGAATACTCCCCAAGAAAATCCGCTATGAGGCTGCCGTCTATGACAGCTCCCTGCTGGAGCATCACGGCACTGCTCGCATCGAGCAACTGGAACAGCCAGATGCGCAGATTTGCAGGAGGGGTCTTCATAGACACACCGTTTTCCTCACAACTTTCGAAATAATCATATGCGGCATTGTTCACCACCGAGCGACAGAACAGGGCCCTGTTCGAATCCTTGTCTATGATACAATCCACTCCTTCCGGGGAACCCTCCCCCAGGGTCGAGAAAGACGCCGGCACAAAAATCAGATTCATCCCGATGCCAAAACCCTTCTTATTCTTGAACAGCAGACGATATCTTGGATTTCTGGTAAAAGTCTTGCTCATCTCATAATATCCCTCCTCATCAGTGAATGCGTGGGCGAATTTCACAAAAGTGTTGCACGAAACGGTGACACCCTCAACTCCAATCGGCTCCGAGTCGTAGGAATCATCAATTATGGCTATTCTTCCACTCGGGCACGTCGATGCTTTTGTCTTCGGCACGAGCATATCCTCATTGCCGGTCAGGCGGAAGGCCTCTCTCTCCACCGCATTCCAATCTATCCCACTGTCTTCCGCCCTTGTAACAACATCGTGTTCGGCAATGTAGCATCTGTCGATAATCTCATATTCGATGCCTGTAGGAAAAGGAGCATCCTTCTCCAGTACGGCATACTGCCAGGTGAACTGATCCTCGGGGATGGAAGGATCGTGATAATAGTCCCCCTCTTTCTTTATCTCGAAATCCACCGGATGGTCCAGGAGATTGGGACAATATGACTCCAGCATATCGAATTCCTCCTGATTTTTGGGTCGGAACCTGACATACAGATCTGTCGGCGACAAGTCCACTTTTCCGGCCTTTGTAGGATAAAGAGACTCTACCGCCTTCGTCATATTCGCGATGGTGTAAGGGTCCTCCAACCTGTCTCCAAGTTCTATCATCCCGTGCGGAATCCCGCCGATTTCCATACTGTCATTCCCGTTCAAACCGGAAAACGCAACATTCAGTCCCTCAGGCTCGCAAGCTGTAATAGCGAGAGCCACACAAAGAAAACAAACAAATCTTTTCATAACATTCCCTCCATTTTTGTTTGCAAAGTTATCGGGCGACAAAGTGTGTTGCAAAAAAGAAAACGTTTAATTTACAGAACAGCCCCCCTGCAACATCCCATAAGGAGAATTCTTTAGTCCTCTTCGTAAAAAAACACAAAAAAAAAGACAGCCGTCCGGCTGCCTTTCCTGTTCAACACCTGCATTTCTATGGAAAATTCCTTAGAAATATCTGACCGTCTTCCCCTCTATTGCACTCATCAGGCTGTTCCCGAGACGGCTTACTCCGAAGCGGAAGTGCTCTTTGTTCATCCACTCGCCGCCGAGGACCTCAGTCCCGATGGAATAATATGACAAAGCTTCCCGGGCGTCGGAAATTCCACCGGCAGCCTTGAATCCGACCGCCCGACCGGTCGCCGCATAGAAAGCCCTGATACATTCGCACATAACCAGAGCGGCTTCAGGCGTCGCATTCACACTGACCTTTCCGGTCGAAGTCTTGATGAAGTCCGCGCCCGCTTCCATAGCCAGGAAGGATGCATTTGCAATATTCGAGAACGTACGGAGAACGCCCGTCTCAAGAATGACCTTCAATACGACGTTCCTTCCTTGTCCGGCCGCAACTTTGTCCACCGCCTGCCTGATTGCCGTGATTTCCCGGGACGCAGCCCCGCAATCTCCCGCAAAGAAAGAATTCAGGGCAAGCACTATGTCAACCTCATCGGCACCATCCGCGACCGCCATCTCCGCCTCCCTGACCTTGACCTCAAGAAAACTCTGCGAAGCCGGGAAACAGGCGGCTACGACAGTCACGTGCAAAGCGGGAGATTTTCTGGCATCGCGCACGACAGACGCAAAATTGGGAAACACGCACACGGACGCAGGGAGAGGATAATCCGGGTATTCCCTTTCCAAAGCATTGACCTTGCCTACAAGATTCCGGACCGAACCGGCAGTGTCCTCCGGATGGAGGGACGTCAGGTCCATAAAAGAAAAACATTTTTTCAAAACTTCCGGAGAAGCCTCCCCGGCATTGGAGAGAATATCCTGCAAACGTCCGGCGACATACGCCTCGTCCGGCGAATAAGCATATTTCTTCAAAAAATCCATATCATCAAGCTTTTATCTGAATCTTGTATCCTTCATCAATCAGGGGCTTGAGCAGAGACCTCATCTCTTCGGCCGTAAACTTCCCAATCCCTTCCTGAGGCGTTGGCCTGTCTATCGTGTAGGCCATTATCCCGCGAGGCCGGAGCCTGCGGACAATATCCATCCAGGGCCGGAGCACTTCCGGTGCCGAGCTGTCGAAAGCGAGACTTCTCAGGAACATTGTCTGAAGTATGAACTCCCCCTTGAACGCTTCGAGATTGCGCACTACGGCCTCCACCGAATACCCGGCTGCAGGACGGTTGATTACGGCTGCCGCCGCATCCGTAGGGGCATCAATCTTCAGAATGGGATTATCCACCTTTCTGAGAGCGTCAAAAACCTCCTTTCTTCCTGCCATAGTGGCATTCGACAAGACCGACACCTTTGCCTCCGGGTAATATATGTCCCTCAGCCGCAGAGTATCATCCACGATTCGGGGGAATTCGGGATTGAGAGTGGGCTCGCCGTCTCCGGAGAAAGTTATGGAATCAATGGGCGTTCCATCCAGCATACAGGATGCCAGCTTGTCCTCAAGCGCACGCCTCACTTCTGCAGCGGAGGGCAGCCGCCTGTCGCCCCGCCCGTCCGCATTCCAACCACATTCACAATATATGCAGTCAAAATTGCAAAGCTTTCCTTTTTCCGGCAACAGATTTACCCCCAGGGAGTTTCCCAGACGCCTCGACCGAATCGGTCCGAATACAGTATTTTCCCTTAACATCCTTTCCGTATAATATCAAGTCCAGAGAATCAGCAAATTCCTTCCTGTCATAGCCGCGTATCTGCGCATTGAGTTTTCTCACACGCTCCTGCTCCCGGCTAATCTTCTCGAGTCTGGTCCCCTCGGCGGACAGAATCTTTTCGACAGACTCCATTATCTTTGCATATTTCTCGGGATGACGTATATAGTATTTCACACTCGCTTCATAATCAAGACCTGAGTATCCGTATTTCTTGAATATGGGATGGTAGAACAATGTAGTGTCGGCCGTCTTCCTTGCCTGCGGATGGTCTGTCAACCACTGATCCGCCAGCAACATCTCGACATAGATGGATGCCATCTGACTTTTGGGTATTACCTTTCCCCTGCGGCCGCAACCGCAAAGGGAGAGGGCCACAAGGGCGGCCATCAGAGAGCAAAGGAGAAAGCGTCTCATCCTACCTCAGAATTGCACCGAACTGGTTCTTGAAAGACTCCAGAATCCTGTTCATAGCCCTTTCAACATCCTCATCGGTAAGGGTCTTTTCCAAATCCTGGAGAATGAAACTGAGTGCATACTGCTTCTTGCCGGCAGGAATTTTGTCTCCTCTATAGACATCGAACAGGCTCACTCCCTTCAGGAGTTTCTTCGTCTGCCTGAATGCAGACAGCCTGAGGTCGGCATAGCTCACCGCTTCATCAAGAAGCAAGGCAAGGTCCCTTCGCACCTCCGGGAACTTGGGCAACTCGCGGAACGCAAGCTTATCTCTCTTCACGAGTTCGAACAGCACAGGCCAGTTTATTTCTGCGGCCACGACCTGCTGCTTCACCCCGAACCGCTTTGCAAAAGCGGGGTTGATGACACCCAGCGTCACCACAGTCCTGCCCTGACCGGGAAGTTTGTAAACCACGCCTTCAGAATAGACGTCGGCCGGAGCGGCATCTGTCCACATCTGGTACAAGTCCGCACCGTAGCGCTTGAAGAGAAGTTCCACATAACCCTTCAATTGGAAATAATCACCCTTTCGCGCTCCGCCGTTCCAGGCCTTGTCACTGGTGCCGGACAGCATCAGCGTAAAGCACTGGTGCTCCTCATAGCCTTCCAGCGTTTCTCCGGTCTTTTCGGGAAGCCTCTGATATACGGAGCCGTACTCGAAAATCTTGAGGGAAGACACCTGACGGTTGGCATTGTACGCCACAACCTCAAGTCCGCCCGGAATCAGGGATTGCCTCATCACATTGAGGTCCTGGCTGAGAGGATTGACAATCCTGACACAACGGTCGGAGGGGAAAGTCTCGAGTTTGTCATAATAATCGGACTTGGTGAGGGAATTGTTCATTATCTCGGCGAATCCGTTGGCTGCCAGGAAATTGGAGATATGGTTGCGTACGGCCTCCGGTTCCGGTGACGGAGTGGCATTGACACTCATCTTCATATGCTTGGGAAGAGCGATATTGTCGTATCCGTAGATACGCAGGATCTCCTCCACAACATCGCATTCACGATAAACGTCAACCATATATGTGGGAGCAGCCACCACTGCACCTCCCTCTTTTCTCTCCACGAAGTCATAGTCAAGAGCTCCGAGAATCTTCTCAATCTTCTCATTGCCTATCTTCTGACCCACGAACGCGTCAATGCGTCCGTAGTCAAGTTCGATACGCTTCCTCTCTATCTTATCGGGATAAACCTCTACCACAGGTCCTTCCACCTTTCCACCGGCACACTCAAGAATCAGTCCGACGGCGCGCTGCAGGGCGAACGGGACCATTTCGGGGTCGCATCCCCTTTCATAACGGAAGGACGCATCGGTCTGAAGGCCCTGAGCCTTGGATGTCCTGCGGATTGATGCGGGATCGAAATATGCGCTCTCGACGAACACGTTGACCGTAGCGTCTGTCACACCCGACTCCTCTCCTCCGAACACACCGGCTATGCACATAGGCCCCTCCGCATTGGCTATCACCATATCACAGGAAGCCAGTTTGCGATCCTGCCCGTCAAGAGTGCGTATTGTCTCGCCCTCAGCCGCACGGCGGACAATCACCGCCCCGCCAACCACCTTGTCGGCATCGAAGGTATGCAGGGGCTGCCCCAGTTCGAAGAGGATGAAATTGGAAATGTCAACTATATTGGATATGGGTTTGAGGCCTATGCTCATAAGTTTCTTCTGCAGCCATTCGGGACTCGGAGCAACCTTCACTCCCTTGATGGTAACGCCGCTGTATCGCGGAGCGCCTTCACTGTCAAGAACTTCAACGGCCAGTCCGGAAAAGACTGTGTCCCCTAACCCGGCATTAACCCTTTTGAAAAGCCGGTCAGAGGGCACAGCCTCTTCCGGACAGGCATTCGTAGCATCAGCCAATTCCCAGGGCGCTGCAAGTTCGCAGGGGATGTCATTGAGCTTGAGGTATGCATACAGGTCACGCGCTACTCCCCAGTGGGATGACGCATCCACCCGATTGGCCGTAATCTCATATTCAATCACAGCCGAAGTCTCGAGTTTGAGATACTCCTTTGCGGGAGTGCCGACTTTTGCGTCGGAAGGGAGAACCATAATCCCCTCGTGGCTCGTTCCTATCCCGAGCTCGTCCTCGGCACAGATCATTCCGAAACTTTCCACTCCCCTGATCTTGGACTTCTTAATCCTGAAGTCACCGGGAAGAACCGCACCGAGCTGTGCGAAAAGCACTTTCTGGCCGGCAGCGACGTTGGGAGCGCCACAAACGACCTGCACCGGTTCCGCTCCTCCGTCATTCACCGTAGTGACGTGCAGGTGATCGGAATCCGGGTGAGGTCCGCAAGTGAGCACCTCTGCGACAACGACGTTTGCAAGGCCGCCTTCAACGGCCTCCTGCTCCTCCACTCCGTCAACCTCAATGCCTATGGAGGTCATAGCCTCGGCAATCTGCTGGGGGCTGAGGTCACATTTCAAATAATCCTTTAGCCAGTTATAACTGATTTTCATACTATATAATTTATTTTCGCTCTATTTAATATCTTCCGGAGAAAACAGCGAATTGACAAACTCATTCTTGTCAAACCGTTTTATGTCCCCGATGCCCTCACCTGTGCCTATGAACCGGACAGGAATATGATATTGGTCGCTCACCCCCACTATGACTCCTCCCTTGGCCGTGCCGTCAAGCTTGGTGACCACAAGAGAAGTAATGTCCGTAGCCCTGGAGAACTCCTTTGCCTGCGCAAAGGCATTCTGCCCTGTACTTCCGTCCAGCACAAGCATCACCTCATCAGGGGCGTCCGCAATCACCTTGCGCACCGAATTGCGAATCTTTGTGAGTTCGTTCATAAGGTCAATCCTGTTGTGCAGGCGGCCTGCCGTGTCAATGAGCACCACATCAGCTCCTTTCGCCACCGCAGACTTGACCGTATCATAGGCTACGGCGGCGGGATCGGAGCCCATCTCCTGCCTGACAATATCGACTCCGGCACGCTCCGCCCAGATGACAATCTGATCAACCGCAGCGGCCCGGAACGTATCAGCCGCGCCCAGAACGACTTTCTTGCCCTGTGATTTATAGTAATGCGCCAGCTTCCCTATTGTTGTGGTCTTCCCCACACCGTTGACACCCACAACCAGAATCACATATGGTCTGCCGTCAGCCATTGGGGGCCGGTCGCCATTGGCACTTACGAGCTGGCAGCCGGGTCCGTTACAGCCTTCAGGGGCAGAATCCGGAATAAGTTTGGATATCTCGTCGCGGAGCAGGGCAATCAGCTCATCCTGAGACATATACTTGTCCTTCTGCACCCTCTCCTCCAAGGCGTCAATCACCTTGAGAGTGGTGTCCACTCCCATATCGGATTCTACGAGAGCCTCCTCGACAGCATCAAGAATATCGTCATCGACTCTGCTCCTGCCGATGACCGCCCGGGATATCTTCTGAAAGAAACTTAACGCCATATCCCACAAATATACAAAAAAGGCCGCGAAAAACGCGGCCTTTAATATCATTTTTCCAAAAACTACTTCTTATTGAAGAAATCCTTGGCCTTCTCGCTCTCAACAAGCTGCTCGGTGAAAACGTAAGCGCCTGTCTTGGGAGATTTTTCCATACGGATGCACTTGACCATGCTCTTAGCACCGGCCTTTGCTGCGAATGTTGCGACGGCTTTCTTTGCCATAACTGGAACTCCTTAAAAATTATTTGATTTCACGATGAACGGTAACCTTCTTCAGGAAGGGATTGTATTTCCTTCTCTCAAGACGTTCGGGAGTGTTCTTCTTGTTCTTTGTGGTAATGTAACGAGACATTCCGGGTACACCGCTTTCTTTCTGCTCAGTGCACTCAAGGATGACCTGCACCCTGTTTCCTTTTGCTTACTTTGCCATAGTTCTAAAATTTAAACAAGGTTAACCAATCCTTTCTTCTGTGCATCGCGAAGAGTGGCCTCGAGGCCGTTCTTCTCAATGATTCTCATACCCTTGCAAGACACCTTGAGGGTGATG